>JAUWPZ010000057.1 GCA_030611315.1 Sedimentisphaerales bacterium | reverse complement strand
AGACAGATCACAACTCCTTAGCGTCTCATAATACTCATGTCTATGCGGCTATATTGCCGATAGAAGGAGTATGGTGTTAGGCATTAAGAACGATCCAATACGAGAACGAACTGAAGCAACGCGGCGTAATCATGACCGTGCCCGCCTCGTTGCAGACTCGGTTCGCGAAGTTCACGTTGGACAATTTACTCTCGGAAGTTCAACGCTGGCTTACGGAAGGCCGTTCGATATTTGAGTCGGAACTGGCTGAACTGCAAAGGGCCAACGCTCCCCCGTCCCTTGAACCGGCCCTTTTCCCCAGCAACTAAAGGGAACACGGCCGGCAGAGCTCGCTCGCAACCCGACGCACAATATCCGATCACATTCCACCATGCTTTCGCTCCGCGAAAATGGACAGCTACAAAAAAAGCTCTTGACCTATGGGCTGCCAAAGAAACTATGAAGCCCTTGCCTAAAGGAGATGAACGAAGTACAAAAGCAGCCGAAGTAAGTGAGCTTTGTAATCGGTTTAGTAAACAACATAAGGTAGCCGTAAATAAATTTGGTAAATATTTGAAATTCGAGCAAAAGTTGGAAGGAAAAGCTATGAACTGGAAAAGAGGTTGTAGAAGGATCACTTTTGTTTTAGCTGTGTTTATCGCTTTTAGTGCTGCTTGTTTGTCTGTTTTATTTATTCTTGGAGAACATAGTAATGCAAAATCGAAGTTAACTGCAAAGCGTTACGACTACTACGATAAATACGGCTATGCAGGCTTTTGCGAAACGGAGGATGGTGCCATCTCGTTTGTTCCAGATAATCCAACTAAATCTCAGATGAATATCTATAAGACTCGATTAGAGAAGAAGTACAAGGAATTAAGTGATAAATCAACCTTAAGGACAGAAGAGCTGCTTGAACAAATGCCAGCAATAAGTACACTGTTGGATTTAGAAAACGGTTTTTGGGTAAACTTGCCAAAAAGTGGTTTAATGAGACTCTGTGTAGCAGGTGGCTTAGTTGGGGCCATAATTGGATTTGTTATTATTTGGTTTATTTATAGGCTTCTCGAATGGCTTGTATTTGGTTTTTGCGACAATCCAAAAGCCGAGCAAAAACAATAAGTAAATCGGCGACCGTTAAGATAGTGAATTCTGGCAGTGTATCTTTGGAAGTTTAACTTTTCTTTAAGAGTAAAGCAATGGAAAATGAAAAGACCTCGCATCAGTAATATACCTAACCAAAGGTGAAATCGAGGAATCTGATAAAATACTTAACTTTGAGCGTGAATTAACTTATAGTTGTTTGGAATTGTGTAACCGGATATAATAATAGTTTGCACCATAAGAATAGGAAAAATGAAATATGGCCGATTATGAAGAAACGCTGCAAAGTCCAGGTTTTAAGGACATGAAGACGGGACTTGTGGTATTTGGAATCCTTCAGATTATCTTTGGAGGGTTTTGTGCGCTAATGGTACCTTTCATGATACTGGGCATGATTGCATCGAGCGTTCTTGATAATAGTTCTGCTGTACCTATGAGCCCCACTATGATGATTGCTGCCGTTCTAATCTATGTACTACTGGCTGTTTGGTTCGTCTGCATGGGCATTGGTTCCATTAAAGCCCGACGGTGGGCAAGAGCGCTCTTATTGGTTACTTCATGGCTCTGGCTTATCTGCGGGACATGTGGACTTGTTTTTATGCTGCTGCTCATGCCTGATGTGTACGACCAGATGGGCAAGATCGAGCAGATGCCGCCGGGGATGGCCCGCATTATGAAGTACGTTATGACCGTGTTTATGATAATCTTTTACGTGATTATACCTGGGGTGCTTGTCCTCTTCTATGGTAGTAAGAATGTAAAGGCGACATGTCAATTCAGGGATTCCCGGCTTCGCTGGACCGACAAGTGCCCTTTACCTGTTCTGGCAGTCAGTTTAATATTTGGATCAGGGGCTGTGTCGATGCTGTTTATGGGTTTCTACGGTTGGGTAATCCCATTCTTTGGCTCCATCCTGAACGGAATGAAAGGTGCAGCGGTAGTGCTCGTTGTCATGTTGCTGTTTGGTTACGTGGCCTGGGGCACGTACAAATTGAGTATTAAGGCATGGTGGTGCGCTGTTTTAGTGATTATTGCCTGGGCCCTATCAGCGGGCATTACGTTCTCACGTGTAAGCATCCTGGATTACTATGAAAAGATGAATTTCCCCGAGCAGCAGCTCGATATGATCGAACAGTACAGCATACCGCAGGATTATATGGTCTTGTTCTTCGGTCTCTGGGTTGCTTGCTTCCTCGGGTATTTACTGTACACAAGAAGATACTTTGTACGTCCTGTTGAACAAGAAAGTGCTTCACAGCAGACACTGCGTTAGTTAGTATCTGTTGCGGAAAGCAGTAAAAATGACAAAAAATTAACCGTCCAATTCAGGACGAGAGCGTTAAGATGTTGTTAAGAACAGATGGCAGCTGCGATAACCTTCGTATTGTCAATCGCGCTTGCCATCTTCTCAGTTTGGTGATACGTTATGGCTTTGCAACGCCCGCATCTCGTATCTCATTCGAGCTCTGCTTCACGAGATACGTTATTTTAGACGGGATACCATAATTCAATTGTATCATATTTATTCTGTTCAGGCTCTGATTCTATGAAACAGATAATTGAAGAAGTCCTTCAGGCTGAAGAAAAGGTCGGCACAATTCTCAGGCAGGCCCGCAATAAAGCCTCTGAAATAATACGTTCTGCAGAAAAAGAGAACTCAGAGAAAATAAGTAACGCGAAACAGAAAGCCCGGGAAATAATACAAACTGCCGTTGAAAATGCAAAAAAAGAAGCCGAACGTATCAGGGAAGAAAAACTGCAACAGGCAAACCGGGAACAAGATACTCTGCTCGACAATAATACAGATACAATAAATAATCTGGTTGACAATATCTGCAATATCATACTGAAAACGGAGTATGAGAAGGACGACAAATAATGGCCGGCCAATTATCAAAATACGCATTTATCAACGCAAAGCTGCGTGCACGTATCAGCAAGATTCTTTCTGACGACGTATTCAACCAGTTAGCGGCAGCCCCGTCCCTTGATGCGGCGCTTACACTTTTGCGGGAAACACCTTTTGCAGCTCTTGAAGAGATATACTCCGGGACCGGTGACCTTAAACAGGCGGAGCTCGAGCTCCTTAAAAATGAGATTGAAATTTACAGAAATATCAGACGGTACCTTCATCGTAATTCCATAGGGCTTGTTGACGCACTACTGAGCCGGTTTGAAATTGACAACCTTAAAAATGCCATAAGAATCTATTTCGACAGAAAAATCCGCAAACGCCCGGGCGACGGCGGCATACACTACATATTGTACGACCACATCATTCATGACATACCGATTGATATCATTCTTAATGCGGAAAACTTCGATGAGATTGCAGGCGTATGTGAAGGGACCCCGTACAGCCGGATTATCAGGAAGTACGGTCACACTGTTGAATCGGAAGGTTCTCTTTTCCGTATGGAAATTGCCTTTGACCATTTTTACTATCACAACCTTCTCGCTGCCATTGAAAAACTGGACCGGCCAGACCGTGCTATGGCCCTCAGACTTGCAGGCGTAGAAATTGACTTGCAGAATATCAACTGGGTCATCCGGTTTAAAAACTTTTACGACCTCCCCCTGGAAGCGGTCCTGGCTGCTATCGTGCCCGGAGGCTTTAACCTTAACAGTGCCATTATCGATGAATTGTATAGTGCGCAGAATGTTACGTCTGTGCTTGGCGGTTTTGTCAAAAGCAAATATCCGGGATTGTCGGCGCTGCTCTCTTCCCAGACGCCGGACATTACGTCACGGCTCGGCCTTGTCAGCCGGATACTGGAAGAGATTATGAAACATGAGGTCCGGCGTATCCTTGCCGGGTATCCTTTTACAATAGGAATTATACTTTCATATTTTGCATTGAAAAGGGATGAACTGAAAAAAATCAGGATGATATTGAATGCAAAACAGTACGGTGTACAACAGGAACGGATTGAGAGCGTGATATGATGTTTACATCCCGGATGATACAGCTTTTTGCAGTAGTGCTGGGAAAAGACTCTGAGCGGGTAACTGAAGCGCTCCTTCGCGAAGGGGTCATGCAGTTTATTAATATATCAGAAGTGGAAAGCCAAAGACCGAATAGTCTTTCCGCTGTCAAGCCCCGGGTCTCTCTAACGGAAATCTCGGATTTAAGAAAACGGGTTGAAGGTTTTTTGCACACAGGTGGTATTATTCCTGCCGCGCCGAAAGAAACAGACCTGAACAACCGTATTCCTGTTCATATTGAAAAAGAGAGAAATCATCTTGCTCAAATAGCCTCAGAGCGTGAAAGTATCAGGCAAAGACAGCGAACAATCCAGCAGGAGATACTGAATATCGAGGACATCAGGCGGCAGGTGGAACTCTATGGTACGGGTCTTTCCGGCGTTACACTTCCGGCAAAACACACATTTATCTCCATGCAGACCGGAAAACTCCCTGTATCGAATGTAAAACAGCTCGAAGATGAGCTCAGAGACCTGCCTTCAGCCAATATTACGCTGGGCCGGGAAAATGATATGGCCTATCATCTCCTGATTTCAATGAAAAGAGATAGCGAACAGATTAATAAAATCATTGCAAAGGCGGGGTGGACTAAAGTTGAACTGCCGGCTGAGGCGCGGTCGGTTAAAAAGAATATTTTCAAGGAATTCTCTGAAAAACTCAAAGCATTAACTGATGAACAGAAAAAGCTTCAAATAAAGGTCAATGAACTGGCAAAAACCGATGCCAAACACTTCAAAGAGACCTGGGTCAATCTGCGGGTCAACGAGCTTTTTTACAAAATCCAGACCCATTTCGAATCCTCTTCCCGAACGGTCATTTTTACAGGCTGGCTTCTCTCATCGAAAAAAGAAAAACTGACGGAATTAATCAAAAAGACATGCCAGGACCGCTGTTACCTGGAATGGAATGAAGCGGGAAGCAAGGATACTATCGGCGATGAAATCCCCGTAAAGCTTGAGAATCCGAAAATATTCGCGCCATTCCAGATGCTGGTCAGTAATTTCGGCATTCCCAAGTATGGCACTATCGACCCGACTCCTTTTGTAATGCCCCTGTATCTGTCCATGTTCGGGCTCATGTTTGCCGATGTCGGACAGGGCCTGATACTGGCAATACTCGGTGTTCTGGGTGTGTATCTTTTAAAGAAAAAAGGGCAAAAAGAGGGATTGTACTATCTTTCATGGCTTATTATCTGGTGTGGTTTCTCCTCGATATTTTTCGGCGCCCTTTTCGGGGCCTTTTTCGGCATGGGCCTATTTGAGCCGCTCTGGTTCGATTTTCATGGTATTATATCCGGCCATAGTGTCGGTAATTCAGTAATTAACGACGTTTTTGATATCCTGTCAGTTACCATATATTTCGGCATTTCCGTTATTACTCTTGGCCTGCTCTTCAACTGGATTAATATAATCCGCTCCGGAAAATGGATGGAGCTGTTTTTTGATAAAGGCGGCATCCTCGGAGGGTGGATTTATGGCGGAGGTATTTATATTGCCTCCTTTATGATAGCGCACGATTACAAGGGATTACCTCCGGGCAAAACACTGTTCCTGCTGGTAGGGCTTCCATCGCTTTTACTCCTTTTTAAAGAGCCTTATCACTATTTTGCACATAGGAAAGATGAGCCTGGTAAAAAGTTTAATCCTTTGATAATCCTCAATTTCTTAATGGAATGGCTCGTTGAGCTTCTTGAGATTTTTAGCGGCTATCTTTCCAATACACTCTCTTTTATGCGGGTCGCCGGACTTGGTATTGCCCATGTCTGCCTGATGATATCCTTTTTCACACTTGCTGATATGACTTCAGGTATTGCTTCTGTTCTCATTCTTATACTCGGAAATATACTGGTTATTGCCCTTGAAGGCCTTACCGCGGGAGTACAGGCCTTAAGGCTGAACTATTATGAATTCTTTACGAAATTTTTCCATGGAACGGGAAAATTGTTCACACCAATTTCATTAAGCAGCTACAAATAAAAAAGGAAGGGATGCTATGGATGGACCTGAAAAAAAATTGAAATTACGCATTGTCCAGAGTGTTATTATGCTGTGTACGATGATGGCAATAATTGGGACACTGTTTTGTGCCAATTCTTTTGCCGCACAAACACCCCGGGATAAGGAGACCATAGAGCCGCAGATAACATCGGAAAAGGCCGACGTTATGAAATACGGCCTTATTGCCGCTGCTGTCGCTTTTGGTCTTGGCGCTATTGGCGCCGGATTTGCGATTTCTCACGTTGGCGCCGCAGCTATGGGCGCCATTGCTGAAAAACCGCAGATTGCAGGCCAGGCCCTGATTTTCGTGGCGCTTGCTGAAGGGCTTGTTGTATTCGGTTTTATTACGGCTTTGATGATTCTTGCTAAAGTATAGCCTCTGCAATGAAATACTCGATTATAGGCGATGAAGATACGGTCCTTGGTTTCGGGATAGTGGGAGTGTCCGGAAAAGTTGCGCTAAATGCGGACCAGGCACAACGTGCTTTTCAGGCAATACTCGAGGACAACGAAACCAGTATCATTATTATCACCGAACGTGTTGCAGATATGATACGTCCAATGGTGGATAAATACCTCTTTACTGTAGGTTTTCCGCTTATTGTGGAGATCCCTGACAGAAACGGTACGAAACCGGACAGGCCTGGAATCAAAGAAATGGTGAATAAGGCCATCGGGATAAAACTATGATATTCAGACCTCTTTGTGCATTTTCGTAATATCAGAAAGAGGATATATTCAAAAAAGGCATAAGTAGCTATGGATTCAGTAGAAAAAGAAAAAGCTGCGCTAATTTCGGGCATTGAAACAGACGCCCGTACTGAAGAGGAAAAAATTATAAAGGAAGCGGAAAAACAGGCGGCCGAGAAAAGAAAATACTCCGAGAAGAAAATCGAATCTCTATTGGATGATGCCCGGAATAAAGCAGAAGAACAGGCAGAAACTGTAAAAAGGAAGATTATTTCCGGTGCAGAGCTTGAGGTAAAACGTCTTTCCATGCGTTTCCAGAGCGCTGTAATACAGGACATCATGGACCGGCTTGAAAAGAAGCTCAATTCAATGACCGGCCATGCAAACTACAGGGCTGTTCTGGCAAACTGGATTACAGAGGCAGCCATTGGCCTGGGTGCGGAATCCGCCCAAATCAACGCCTCGAAAATAGAACGGACATTTATCGACGACGAGCTGATTTCAGAGGTCGGCGCAAGAATACATACGCAAACCGGCAGGCAGTTGGCGCTGACATTGTCTGATGCACAGCCTTTGAAATCTCAGGGTGTTGTCCTGACCGCCGCTGACGGACGTACTGCCTTTAATAATCAGGTTAAAACACGAATGTTACGAAACCAGCGTGAAATTCAAATGCTGATATACAATACTTTATTTGCCGGCAATCGAAAAGAACAAATATGAATGACAGGATGATAGGACGCGTTAAACGGGTCAATGGCCCTGTAATAGAGGTGATGGGAATTACCGACGCTGAGATGTTCGAGATGGTCCGTGTTGGTAAGGATAATCTGATAGGTGAGCTTATTAAACTTGAAACGGACGGCGCGGTCATTCAGGTCTATGAAGACACGACGGGAATTGCTCCTTTGGACCCTGTTTATGGAGCGGGGATGCAGCTCTCTGTGGAACTGGGACCGGGAATGGTCGGTACTATTTATGATGGTATCCAGAGACCTCTTGAAGCTATCCGGGAAATATCGGAGATTTATATCAAGCGGGGAATAACCATTCCCTCATTGAACAGAGAGAAGAAATGGCATTTTGCCCCTTCGGTAAAACAGGGCGAGCATATCTCAGGGGGAATGGC
The DNA here is from genome assembly GCA_030611315.1 of Sedimentisphaerales bacterium. Taxonomy (GTDB): domain Bacteria; phylum Planctomycetota; class Phycisphaerae; order Sedimentisphaerales; family Anaerobacaceae; genus JAUWPZ01. The sequence continues at coordinate 12,814 of JAUWPZ010000057.1, read as the reverse complement.
CCTCGGCGCCGTTCGGGAAACGGAAAATGTCCTTCATAAAATCCTCGTTCCGCCGAGTGATAAAGGCATTCTTGAGTCGGTCGTACCTGAAGGGGATTATACTGTTGAAGATGTAATTGCAGTGTTAAAAACTGATGCTCCACAACAAAAAGACCTTTTTCTTATGCACAGGTGGCCTATCCGTGTTCAACGGCCGACACAAAGGCGTCTTCCTCTTGATGTCCCGCTTATCACCGGCCAGCGGGTTATTGACACCCTCTTTCCCGTTGCAAAAGGAGGGACCGTATCAATTCCCGGCGCGTTCGGCACCGGCAAGACAATGACACAGCAGGCAGTGGCAAAATGGTGCGACGCTGATATTATCGTATATATCGGTTGCGGTGAACGGGGTAATGAGATTACGGATGTACTTACTGAATTTCCAAAACTAATTGACCCAAGAAGCGGCCGTTCTCTTATGGAACGGACCATCCTGATTGCCAATACATCCAATATGCCGGTTTCCGCACGAGAAGCAAGTATCTACACGGGAATAACCATGGCGGAGTATTTCAGAGACCAGGGCTATCACGTCGCAGTAATGGCGGATTCGACATCACGCTGGGCCGAAGCGCTCCGCGAACTCTCAGGCCGAATGGAAGAAATGCCCGCCGAAGAAGGATTTCCCGCTTACCTGCCGACAAAAATAGCGGAGTTCTATGAACGGGCAGGCTCAATGGAAACATTGAATGGCGACTGTGGTTCCGTTACTATAATTGGCGCCGTATCTCCGCCGGGCGGCGATTTTTCGGAACCTGTAACCCAGCATACGAAACGGTTTATCCGTTGTTTCTGGGCCCTTGACCGGAATCTTGCCAATGCCAGGCACTATCCTGCCATCTCATGGCTCGACAGCTACAGTGAATATCTCAATGATATGGCTTCATGGTGGGAGCAGGAAGTAAGTCCCGAATGGCTCGCCGACAGAACAGAAATAATGGAGCTGCTCCATAAGGAAGTGCGCCTTCAACAAGTGGTAAAACTGGTCGGACCCGACGCGTTACCCGATACGCAGCGATTTATCCTGGAAGTATGTACATTGTTTAAGAATGCCTTTCTTCAACAGAATGCCTACGATAAAATTGATATGTTCTCCGTTGTTCAGAAACAGGTAAAGATGCTGCACATTATTGTTACTTACTGGAAACGTGGTTATGAAGCGATAAAAAACGGCGCTGTACTTATTAAATTAAGAAAAATGAAAGTATATCGGGACATAGTGAAAATGAAATTTTCCATACCCAATGACAATCTTTCCGGTCTCGACAAAATCGAGGCCCGCTTAGAGCGTTCAATGGACCAGTTAGAGGCTTTGTATGCCTGAAAGAGAAAACAGACGTCTTCTATCCGGACGTGAGTATATCGGCGTCGACAAAATTGACGGCCCCCTCATTTTTGTCGGCAAAACACATCCTGTAGGATACAGAGAGCTTATTGAGTGTGTGGATAAGCAGGGTAACGTACGGCTGGGAATCGTACTTGAATCATCAACCGATATTGTTGTTGTACAGGTATTTGAAGGGACCTCCGGCCTTACCCTTCCGGATACGCGGATACGGTTCTCCGGAAAACCGCTTACCATTTCTGTTTCAAAGGAGATGTTAGGACGGGTATTTAACGGTTTAGGGCGCCCTATTGACGGAGGGCCGCCGCAGCGAAGCGACATCGAGCTGGATGTCAATGGTATGGCAATTAATCCGACCGCACGACAGTATCCCCGCGATTTCATACAGACCGGTATTTCTGTTATTGATGGGATGAATACCCTTATCAGGGGCCAGAAACTTCCCATTTTTTCCGGCAATGGCCTGCCCCATAATGAACTTGCGGCCCAGATTGCACGGCAGGCAAAAATACGCGGGACAAATACCGAGTTTGCCGTTGTCTTTGCCGCAATGGGAGTAAAGCATGATGTGGCCCGGTTCTTCACCCGCTCCTTTGAGGAAAGCGGTGTGCTTGAAAACGTTGCGCTGTTTCTCTCTCTTGCAGATGACCCTTCTATCGAGCGACTGATTACACCAAGGACCGCCCTGACCCTCGCGGAACACCTGGCATTCAATGAAGATATGCACGTGCTGGTCATCATGACCGATATGACCAATTATTGTGAGTCTCTGCGTGAAATATCCACTATCCGGGGTGAAATACCATCACGCAAGGGGTATCCGGGATATCTCTATTCAGACCTCGCCGAACTCTATGAACGCTCGGGAATGATTAAAGGATATAAAGGCTCGATTACGTCACTGCCTATACTGACAATGCCGAATGATGATATATCCCATCCCATACCCGACCTGTCCGGATATATAACCGAAGGGCAGATAGTATTCGAAAGAGAAATGGATGGAAGAGGGATTTTCCCGCCGGTTGCGGGACTGCCTTCCCTCTCCCGTTTAATGAAGGATGGTATCGGCGAAGGCATGACCAGAGAAGACCATCCCCATCTTGCAAGCCAGCTCTTTGCTGCATACAGCTATGTAAAAGATGTACGAAATCTCGCTTCCGTTATCGGAGAGGAGGAACTAACCCCTCTCGACCATAATTATCTTGAATTCGGAAAAGAGTTTGAGCAGAAGTTTGTTTCTCAGCGCAAAGACGAAGATAGAAGCATAGAACAGACCCTGGACCTCGGATGGGAAGTTTTAAGGACCCTTCCCGCTGAAGAGCTGCACAGGATTACAGACGAGGAAATAGAAAAATTCTATGGAAAATAGCAGGCATCCATAATGGCGCAATTTAATTATGCACCGACAAAAACAAATTTACTCAAACTGAGAAATGACCTGAAGTTTGCGCAGCAGGGATATGAGCTTTTAGACCAGAAAAGAAATATCCTGATTATTGAGCTTATGGCGATGGTGGACCAGACTGCGGATTTTCAGAACCGCCTTGAAAATGCGCTTGCAAAGGCATATAAAGCCCTGGAAGAAACCGTCTTTGACATGGGAAAGCTCAAAGTGCAATATCTGACCGGGGCTGTAAATATGACCACGGAAATTACTATTCGTTCCAGAAGGGTTATGGGCGTCAGCCTTCCCGTAATTGAGACGGAATTCACCGAGCACGCCCCTTACTACAGCCCCATGGGAACCAGTTTCTGGCTCGACAGCTCTTTAGGCCTTTTTAAGGAAGTACTCAAGCTGCTTGGAAAACTCTCTGAATTGAAAATATCCGTATTGCGGCTTGCCCAAGAGGTAAAAAAAACTATTAGAAAGGTCAATGCCCTTGAAAAAATCGCAATCCCCGGCCTGGAGGAAAGCGTCCATTATATCCAGAGCAGGCTTGAAGAAAATGAACGGGACATGTTTATTCTTATGAAAATGGTTAAGGGAAATCTTGAGAAAAAGGGCGCCAAAGCAATGGAGAAAGACCGTGAGTAATCCTATAAAAAAAATAATGGTTTATATTGATGGGACCGAGCAGTCTGTTACCGCCGCTCAGTATGCAATATGCCTTGCGTCATCTTCCGGTGCAGAACTTATTGCCCACTATGTTATCAACACCAGAGCAGCGGAAGACCTTTTGAAGGCAAGGATATTCCTCAAAGATGAGCAGGTTGAATATGAGCATGACATGGAAGCCGATGCTGAACGATATCTTAATTATGTCAACGAGCTTGCTATGAAAAAAGGCCTGTCAATTATTAAAAAACGCAGTAAAGGAAATGTTCATAAGGAAATAGTCGATGCTGTAAATGAGGACGAGATTGACCTGCTCGTTATCGGCGAACTGTCCCGCATCAGGAGCAGAAGGGATGAATTATACGATGAGACCGAACGGGCGATGCGGACTGTTCCCTGTTCTGTTTTGGTTGTCAAAGATGAGGAGAGGGTCTGGGAGATGTATGAATCACTGACATAATACTTCAAATTGAACAAGTATAAAAATTATTCTCATATATGAAATTTCAGGAGCAGCATGTTATGGCACTAATTGACCTGGTTGTGGAAAAAATTGTAAAAATACCCCTGGAGTCGAAAGATAAACCGGATGTTTTACGGGAGCTTGTACAGATATTAAAGGACGCCGGAGAAATTGACGATTTTGATGCCGTGCTGAAAGCCGTGCAGGACCGTGAAGATAAACAGAGTACCGGATTGCAGGATAGTATTGCCGTCCCTCATTGTAAAACTACTGTCGTCTCCAGCCTGAAACTTGCCATCGGTATAGCCCCTCAGGGAATCGACTTCGATTCAATTGATGGGAAACCGTCAAAGCTCTTTTTCCTTTTACTGGCTTCACCTGATTTGTCGGGTCCTCATGTGGAAGCCCTTGCAGAAATAGCAAAACTGGCCGGCTCAAAGGCTTTTTGTAAGGCCCTGGTTAATGCGGACAATGCCCGGGAAGTGGTTGAATTGATGAAAGGCGAATAACGATATAGTGTAGTATGGGGCATCATACTTTCAAATATCATCGACCGGATTAAGGACGGATTTTTGCGCTGTCTCAAAAATGCGAAAAATATCCTGCGTTATCCCTATTAGTAGTTACTGAACATGGGTAACAAAAGATGAAGTAAGCAAAGATGCAATCCCAATCATCTGACTCAATCTCACACGTCTCAGCTTTCCATTGGATTTGTTTAACTCGCCTGTACCATCTTAAGAACATTCCACAGTAGAATCGCCAAAGGTCTTCCTTCTCGATTCCATAAGGTTTAAGAAAACTTCCACCTAACTATTCAGGCACGTGTCTTTCCTCCTAATGAGCAAAATCGTTAGGCCGCTATTCCTGCCAGAAATGCCGTTTGGCAAATGCATGACCAGAGCCAGACTTCAAATAACTTTCAAACGCATCAGCCTTTTGATCATCGGCGAACCGAATAGCTACTACCACTCTCCAAGGTATGAAATTAGACGTATGTGGGGACTTTCCAGCATTGTGCTCTTTCAAGCGCTTTTTCAAATCAGTAGTGAGGCCAACATATTGTTTCCTTGGATGTGAGATACTCTTGAGAAGATAGATATATTTCATTAACGTACAAATTCCCCATGTGAAACTGGGAACGAAAAGCCCTCCTTCGCTATCCTTCTTCGCCAAGGCTACGAAGGAATCAGCTATGTAGGGCATCCTCCATAGCTCTGCTTTGCAGAGCGACGGAGGATGGAGGCGGGGGGATTCGAACCCCCGTCCCGAGATGCTTCAAGACAAGCTTCTACATGCATAGTCGCTTAATTGTTTTTCGCCTTGTTAAGCGCCAAACGACAGGCTCATAACTCGGCTATTTCGGAAGTTTCTTACCTTGCCGGCCCGAACTACCGGCTCGGCCAGCCTGCTAATTGACGCCCTTACCCGGCCCGCAGGCAAAATCGGGCAGGACGAGCCGCTAATTTAAGCAGCCATGCGCAACTGATAGTTGCCAGTTAAATCATTTTGCCGGATGATTAACCAGGCCAACCGGCGTCCTGGACATGCAACCTGTCTTTCCGCCATCCGGTCGAAGCCATTCGCCCCCGTATTCACTTTTCAAAAATATGATTGTCTAAGTAGAATGCCTAATGCTTTGGATGCATAACATAGACTCTATTTCTTGGAAACAGTTCGCTTTTTTACTTTTTTCTTCGCTGGTTTTCGTTTGATTGTTTTTTCTTCTCGCGGCCCCACAATTCTAAAAACCGGAATTGACAACGACGGTAAGCCCATTCGCACAATAGTATTCTGTACAAATTCCCGCCAATATGGCCAAGCATTATAAGTACCATTTAAATTCGCAAACTGCTCAAATCCTGTTTGAGTCAGGCCTTCAAATTTCTCTATTTTGTAAGATAAGAGAAAAGAGGCATCGATAAGAATAACCGGTTTTTGAGCCTTGCTTTCAGTAAAAGCTTCAAAGGAAAAGGCGGCAGTGACAATAATATAGCCAGTTTTTTTGTCCACTTGCACTTCAGTTGAGTAATTAATGTTGTATGTTTTTTTACCCAACATAGCTTCCGGCGATTGGTCACATTTTGATTTTATTAGCCGAACATCCTTTAATTGAACTCTGTCAGAAACCAATAAACCAGCATCGAGCTTGTCTTTTCTTTTTACAATCTTTGCTTTTACTCTTTTTTTCACCATAATTTATGCCGCCGGAGATAACTTCTTTTGAGTATCTTCACTAATTTCTTGGTATTGAAATTCTTCTATTGTGAGATCTATTGCAGGAGCCCATTGGTTAAAAGTAGCACTCTCCAGTACGTTATCTAAATCGAGTGGAGCAACGGAGACCTCCAGCTTCGAATCAAGCGAGTATAGCAGATCCGCAACAGTGGTAAGACGCATGTTGTGGTCACCGCTCAAGAGCTGGGTTATATTGCTCTTGCTAACACCTGCGCGTTTAGCTAGTTCAGCCTTGCTTACGCCCTTTTCTTCCATGACCCTGTAGATAGCTTCAGTGATTTCAAATATCAAGTCCTCGCGGAAGTATAGCTTTCTACCTTTATCGTCCGACATCAGTTTTTCTATGAATGTCTTGGCCATATTATAGACTCCATCTTTCATCTGTTATTTTAACAAAGAAATATGTTCTTTCATTATCGCCTCTGCGCGTTCAATTTGTCTTGGAGGTGTATCACCAGTTTGTTTGCCAAACCCGTGCGTAAGTAACCAAGTCTTGCCTAACTGGAAGCATAATATGCGAACCTTCGGATAAACCTTAAACTCATAAATCTTACCACGTAACTTTCTGAACCTCTCTCTATTATGAATCTTCCCCACATGTGCGATTTTCATGAAAGATTTTGCGAGCTTTGCCCACTCTGATCTCCCCAAACCTTCAATGTACTCCATGGCAGGTCTTTTGCCATTCTCACGTTGAGCATAAGCCACAATAGCACAAGGGCCCTTGATTAACGGATCATTTCTGTAATCTACAATAGTTTTATTCGTCATCCAACCGTAGATAGTTTAATTATAACTTAACTTTTCGATCGGGTCAATTCAAAATCTCAAATTGAGCAAATTTTTGTTCCAGAGATTTAGCAAGGCTAATAACCAAGCCCATATATAGTGTTTTGTGCCATCAGGACTCTACATATAGGCATTTTCCAACTCGCTGACAAAAAAGACAATTTTAGAAAATTTATGAGATTTCGGCTGATTCTGTAAGCAGTTTTCCCCGAAATTCAATCTCTTGGTATAAACTGCCGCGTTCGAATAAACCACTAACAAACATGAAATACATTATATGATGTTCTACGCTAAATAGCAAGAAAAGTTTACTCCCGGCTGTCTGCTGTGGTAGCTGCCGCTGTCGGCGGTATCATGGCGGCAACGTAACATTGGTTATATAGTGCATTTCAGGCTTTTCTGAGCGGCCGATAGGCGTTATAATACCGGCGTACTTTTAATAGAATCAGCATTAAAGCGGCGAAGGGCCGCTTTTATAATCGAGAAACGAAGTTTATGGATATTTCTATCGTTATACCGGCATTTGAGGAAAGTAAAAAGATTGCTCTTGATGTTAAATCAGCGGCGGAGTTTATTGAGGACAATAACTTTACGGGAGAGATTATAGTCGTCGACGACGGCAGCAAGGACAACACCTCGGAAGTCGTGAAAAACGTTGAAGTTTCCTCCGGCATAACACTCAAGGCCCTTCGTTATGAACACCGGGGCAAAGGACACGCTGTCCGCCGGGGCGTAAAACAATCGAGCGGCAAATACGTGATGTTTGTCGACAGCGGATGTTGTGTACCTTATGGAGACGCTTTGCGCGGGCTGGAACTAATCGAAAGTGGGCAGTGCGACATTGCACACGGCTCGAGAAAAATGCGGGGCTGCCGCATCGAAAAGGCCCAGAGTCTTTACCGGAGAATTTGCTCCAGGCTCTTCCACTGGTTTGTGATTCGCGACATGAAAATCCCCGCCGAATTCACCGATACGCAATGCGGATTCAAGATATACCTCGGCGACGTCGCGAGGCATCTGTACGGCGAGTGTATCACCGACGGATTTGCGTTCGATATCGAAATCATAGTGCGGGCGCAGCAAGAGGGTTATCGGATCAAGGAATTTCCTGTCGATTGGACCTGCGACCGTGACAGTCGGCTCTCGCCTACCCGCAGTTCATGGCGTGTTCTTCTTGAACTGATGAAGATTAAACGCGTCCTGTCTAAAAAATAAAAGCGTTCACCTGGCGCCTGCGAATAGGAGCCGGATTTATACGCCCGGATGGTTTGTTCCAAATTCGACCTTTTAGAAATCTCAAGTTGAGGAATAACAAGATGATAAGAACAATTTTGATTATCGCAATGCTGACGAGCTTCTGTGCGCAGTGTTTTGCCCTGGAGCTATACGTGGCGCCCGACGGTGACGATGCCAATCCCGGCACAATAAACAGGCCCTTCGCCACAGTCGCCTGCGCCCGCGATGCGGTGCGCCAGGCGAAGAAAACCTCGAAGGAACCCGTTACGGTCTATCTTCGCGGCGGCACTTATTATCTGAATGAACCGCTTGTCTTCACGTCCGAAGATTCCGGCAGCCGCGAGGGGCCGGTGAGTTTCGTCGCCTATAAAAATGAAAAGCCCGTTCTAAGCGGCGGGACAGTGCTGAAGCTCAAATGGAAGCCCTATCGAGACGGCATTATGAAGGCCCAAACCCCATCCGGTCTGGAAATTGACCAGCTCTTTGTCAACGGCAGGCGGCTGCACATGGCGAGGTTTCCCAACTTCGACCCCGAGGCGAAATTCTTCGGCGGCACGAGCGGCGATGCCATTTCCCCCGAGCGAGCGAAGGGCTGGGCCAATCCCGCCGGAGGATACATGCACGCCTTACAAAGTTCGATGTGGGGAAGCAAGCATTACAGGATTGTCGATGTGGACGACGATGGGAAAATAAAGTTCCAGGGCGGCTGGCAGGAAAATCGTAGTGGCGGATGGGACGAATTCTATCGCGGCGGATATCACAAAAACTATCTCTTTGTCGAGAATATCTTCGAGGAGCTGGATGCCGCCGGTGAGTGGTATTTCGATAAGAAGAACCGGACGCTTTATCTAAAGCCCGAAGCCGGGACGAATTTGCGCAAGGCCGAGATTATCGCCGCGGGGCTGACCGAGCTGCTCGTGGTTAAAGGTTCGCTGGAAAAGCCCGCAAAGAACATAACTTTCAAAGGCATCACCTTCAGGCATACAAAGAGAATCTTCTTAGAGCCGTACGAGCGGCTGCTGCGCGGCGACTGGTCGATAGCCAGGCTCGCAGCCGTGCGATTCGCAGGCGCCGAGGATTGTTCCGTCGAGGACTGCGTATTCGAGGACCTCGGCGGCAATGGTGTATTCATCAGCGGATATAACAGGCGCGTCCACGTGCTGGCCGGCAGGTTTACAAGGCTCGGCGAGAGCGGCGTCTGCGTGGTCGGCGATTTGAAAGCCGTGCGCACCCCCGCGTTTTCATACAGCAACACGGTGCAGCAGGACCAAATCGACCTCGTGCCGGGCCCTAACACACCCCACTATCCCGCACGGTGCCGCATCTCCGACAACCTGATGGACCGGTTCGGCATCATCGGCAAGCAGGTCGCCGGCGTGATTATTTCGATGGCCGAGGAAATCACCGTCAGTCACAACACAATCTATCAGTGTCCACGGGCGGCCATTTGCATTAACGACGGCTGCTGGGGCGGCCACGTCATTGAATACAACGATGCCTTCGACACCGTGCGCGAGAGCGGCGACCACGGCCCATTCAACTCCTGGGGCAGAGACCGATGGTGGAAAACATCCTACAACGGCGGCAGGGACATCGAAACATTCGCCAAAGCCAGGAGCAAATTAGACAACTACAAGGTAACGCATATCCGGTACAATCGTTTTTCGCATCCCGGCGGCCATTCCTGGGGCATCGACCTCGACGACGGCTCCTCGAATTATCACGTGTACAGCAATTTGTGCCTCGGCATGGGCATCAAGCTCAGGGAAGGATTCTACCGCCGTGTGGAGAACAACATCATCATCCGGGGTTTCTTCGGCTTCCATATATGGTTCCCCGGCTGCGACGACGTCGTCGAGCGCAACATCGTCGTCGATGACAATCCCTACCGGCTGATTCGAGCCAACCCCGCCTATGCCAAAAGCTTCAATCGAAACCTCTTCTGGAACGATGGCCAACCCATCCGCTTCGACAAAGGCGACTTCGAGGCCTGGCAGAAGCGCAGCCTCGACACCGATTCGCTCATTGCCGACCCGCTGTTTATCGACCCGGCCAAGGGAGACTATCGTGTCCGGCCTGGTTCCCCCGCCTTGAAACTCGGCTTCGAGAACTTCCCCATGGACCGCTTCGGCACTCGGAAGCCCGAATTCCAGAAAATCGTAAATCGAAAAACTATTGCTTTCTGAATAAGAGATTTTCGTTTAGCCGTCGTCGGAACGACGACTTTTCTCCACGATACGCAATACGAACTTACTTCCGATACTCCGCCGCCGCCCACTGTCTCAGCCCTGCCTTGTACTCGTGGCGATATATTGTCGTCGTATCAAATGGAGTCTTCTCCGTCAAGTCATCCTTGACGAGGCATACCGGTTTGCTCAATGAAGTTCGCATCCCAACCCCTTGAAATCACTCATGTTAGGATCCGATGAGTTTTTGCACGCTGCGGGCAGAAAGCTCTATGTTTCGCGATTTACCTATACCTTCATCTCCAGCGGTCCCCAACCCTTGCGGGGCTCGCGCCAGGCCAGGTCGTTGATTTTCGGGTCGCTGATGATCTTCCCGGCTTCGTTCAGCTTGAGCTTCTTTCCCGCGCGGGCGCAGAGATTGCCGAGTTGGATGTTTGCGGCCATGGGACCGGAGTAGCTGAAGTTGGACTGACTGAACTCCCGCGGCTTCTCGCCCTTACAGGCCATAAAGAACTCCTTGTGATGTCCGGGAGAGCGTTCGAGCAGTTCTTTGGGACGGCCGAACTCCTTGCGCCTTGCGTCCGGGATCAGTTGCGGGCTGTTCCAGTAATCACCGTTCACCAGCATTGTTCCCTTGGTGCCGACGACCAGATTTCCAGTTCTCGGCAGTTTACGCCCGTCAACCTTGAGTCCCTCAGGGTTATCCGGCATGAACGGATTTCCATCTTTGTCCTTCCCCTCGTACCAGTAGGTAGTGAACTTGGGCTGGTCACCTTTTGCGCGGTAGGTGCTCTTGACCACCATCCCGGCTGGCCACTGGTCCTTGACGGGCCCGGTCATGATAACCGGCTCGGCCGTGGCCGCGTAACCTGGATTCATGATAGCATAGATTCCGTCGGTGGTATGACAGGCCATATCGCCCAGTGCCCCGGAGCCAAAATCGACCACGCCACGCCAGTTGAAGGGATGATAGGGACCGCGTCCTTTCTTACTATCGTCCTTGGGACCGGCGAAGGGCCGCATTGCAGCCGGGCCTATCCATGCGTCCCAGTCGAGGCTGTCGGGAACCGGACTGGTGTAATCCGGACGGTCGCCGCCCTGAGGCCAGATTGGGCGATTCGTCCAGGTGTGAAACTCCTTGATCTCACCGACCGCGCCGGCCTTAACGTATTCGTATGCAAGCCGCCATCCATTCTCGCCATGGCCCTGGTTACCCATCTGGGTTACGACCTTGGGGTTCTTGGCGTAGGCTGCTGCCAGCAGCTGCGCCTCGCGAACCGACCAGGTCAGCGGCTTCTCGGTGTAGCAGTGAATGCCCATGGAAACGGCGGTCATCGACGGGGCGAAATGGGTGTGGTCCGGAGTCGCCACGAAAACCACGTCGAGTTCCTTCCCGTGCTTTTCGAAGACCTTCCGCCAATCCGTGTACCCGGCCGCCTGCTCCCACCCTTTCTTCCCGTGGACGCCGTCCCACCGGGTTTTGTCAACCTCGGCGAAGGCGACACACTGAAGGCCTTCCCCATGGGATGCACCCGTATGGGTCCCGCCCCGTCCGCCCACAGCGATGAAGCCAACCTGGAGTTTTTCGTTGAGTCCCTGGGCCCGGATGAGGCTCGGGAAACCGATAGAGCATGTAGCTGCAACGGCAGCCGTGCGTTTCACAAACTGACGACGTGTAATGTTCGACATGAGCTTGGTTCCTTAAATTTTAGTGAATGAAACAATCGACCCTAATAGAGTGCATTTACTGGAGTTTGTCAAGGAATTTTCCTTGAGTCTAACGGTATGGGTGTGATTTTTTTCCGACGCTCTGTAAGTCCTTTTCTATACCAATCTTATGAGTCCATGTCTTGGGTAACCTTTTTTGTTCCTCGGGAAGAATTAAAGGTGGCCGGCTATAGTTCGTTTTTCGCGCCTCTCCGCAGGACGCCTTACCGCGGTGCCCCGGGCCACGTGCCCCTCCTGCTCAACTGTTCGCCTGTTCAACTGCTCTCACCCGGGGGTTGTCTTTGCCACGCAATACGAAAACAGCCGAGCGCAAAAAACAACCGGGGCCTATGCCGTCTTTAGCATAGGCCCCGAACTTGTGCAAATCTAATTAGTTTCTATCCAACGCCTATTACGGGAACAGTTCCTTATCCAGCCACCATGCCGCCAGCTCAGCAAAGTCCTTGAAGTCAATCTTCTCTTCGGTTGGTAACTCAGGACTGTGGAGAAGCGTTACGTTGTCGTATTTCATCTGGGTACCATCGGTGGACGGACTGCCGACGCCCAACTGAATAGTTAGGGATTTGCCAAGGTGACCAGTGAGACTGGCAGCGTCGTACGTCTTGGAAAAAGTCTGAAATTCAATGGTAATCGCCGGTGCCACCAACGAAGTGGACGTGAGTGCTGACCCGTCCGCCAACAGATCCCACACCAAAGGCAACGGCGGATTGCTGCTACTTTGTGAGCGCATG
>JAUWPZ010000125.1 GCA_030611315.1 Sedimentisphaerales bacterium | reverse complement strand
AGTAAATTCCCGCGACTGGGATTGTAACTTATTGTTCTAAAGCCACTTACCCGCGAACAAACAGGAAATTTCAACTGGGAGCACTATAAAAGACATCCTGTGCTGTCGGCCTATTTTTCCAGACCCGACACATCACCGCCTTTTTCTTTTAGCTTCTGGTAATATACCTCGAACCTCTCATTAAGCGCGGCAATTAACTTGTTTATCTCTTCAAGTTCAGCTTTTAGCTCATTTAGTTTGTTGCTCTGGTCCCCTTTACCCAAGGCACCCATAAGATTGCCGGTAATTTCATCCAAATTCTCTGACTTGGCCAGGATAGATTCTTTGTATTTCAGTGCTATTGTTCTAAGCTCATCGGTGCTCATCTTCTCCGCTTCGGCCTTGACCTCGCTGATAGGCTTGTTTTCGTCCACTTTTGTCTCGGTTTCATCGCCATTGCCGCATCCAAACAAAACCAGCGAACACAGAACCAGCAGACAGTATAAGCTGATGTTTCTTGTAGTTCCCATTTTTTTCATCCTTTCAAAAAATTGTTGACTTCGCGCCCGCCTGGTCCACAGGAGCCCGGCTCCGAAGGCGCCCAAAACCTTAAAAGCAAACACAATCCTACGCCCGCAGAGCTTACGAATCAAGGATTATACACAAAAAGATTTGACCATAAATTCGCCTTAACGTCCACTGAGTGTGTAATTGAACATATAAAATCAAAATACCATAAGCGTTGCAATTTCTCAAATAGGGAAAAAACGTGCAATTTCCGGTAGCTTATCGCCGAGTCCGCTAATACAATTACCTCACGTAACGCCATCGAATACAGTTTTTTGATAAACAGGAGGTTTTGATATGATTCTTCCAAGGTCTATCCGTAAGATTCTCGCGATTTTCCGTGGCGGTGTTTCGCCGGTCATTATCCTGCTTTCGGTAGGGTTGGGCTTCTGGTTTGGGCTTGTTCCCGGCTGGTCAGGCTTTCACACGGCCATAATCATCCTGATGCTGGTGTTGAATATCCATCTTGGCCTGTTTTTGCTCTCGGCCGCTCTGGGTAAGGCCCTCTGCCTGGCCGCGGCGCCGGTTCTGTTTCACGTTGGCGTCTGGGTGCAGAGTTCTTTAGCTGGCTTGCTGAGCTTCTTAGCATCGATACCCGTGATAGGTATGACCGACTTCAGCAGGTACTCGGTCGCAGGGGCCATTGTGCTCGGACCGGTTATTGGTCTGGTCGCAGGGCTGCTTATGGCTCGCTCGGTAATCAGTTTTCGCCGAATGCTGTTGAAATTCGAAGAGGGGTCCGAGAAATTCAAGAAATGGTACTCCAACCGTTGGGTGCGAATCCTGGACCGCTTGCTTGTCGGCAAGCGTACCAAAGATGCAAAGGCGCTCTTTACAGCCAAGGCCAAAATTATTCGTAAAGCCGGTGTAATACTCGCTGTTTTGGTCCTGGCGATATCGGCGATTGGGGCAACGTTGGTCAAAGACGGCACGATTAAAAACTACGCAACGAAAACGATGACGCGGGCCAACGGTGCTGAAGTTAATCTGGACAGCCTTGATTTGTCTGTGTTGACAGGGGGCGTCTCAGTCTCCGGGATACAGGTAACCGATGCGAAGCACCCGGAGAAAAACCAGGTATCAATAGACACAGTCGCCGCCGATGCAAGTGTGTATAGCCTGCTTTTGGGCAAATTGGTAATGGATAACGTGGAAGTCTCAAATGTCAGGTTTGGTCAAAACCGAGCAGAGCCCGGTGAGGTTCTTCGGACAGATACCGAACAGGAACCGGTTTTTGAGCCAAACGATTTCAAAATTGGAATTGCCGACATCCAAAAGCTCGAGACCTATTTCAAAAATGCCAAAGCCGTAAAGCAGTGGCTCCGGAAGGTTCGCAAATGGCTGCCTGAAGGCGAGAAGGAAGCAGCCGAAGTTCAGCCGCAAGAAGTTCCGCAGAAATATCTTGAATATCTCGATGCCCGGGCCGTTGTTCCGGCGTCGCCTCGAGTGCTGGCCAAAAGAGTCCTCCTCGATAAGGTTGAGATACCGTCGCCGCTCTTTGGCAACAGCAAGCTTCTGCTGACGAATGTGAGCGATTCGGCACGAATGGTCGGTTTACCTGTCGGGCTTGAAATGAAATCGTATGATACGCCGGCTTTTGTAAACGTTATATTTGACTATACTTCACGGGACCAGACTCCGCAGGTTTCGGGTACTTTTGAAGGCTTCGACCTGAGCAGGCTGCAATCAAGCCTCGATAGCAAAGCGGGTCTTATGTTTGAAAAAGGTATGGCTTCCGGCAAATTTGACGGCAAAATTACAAACGAGATAATCGACCTTGCCATAAATGTCAGCATCCGCGACTTGCAAGCATCCTCACAGGGTGAGGGAGTCCTGGGATTAGGCTCAAAAACTACTTCCGAGGTCCTTAAAGTCCTCCATGACCTCAATACGACCATCCGTATAGTCGGCCCCATCAGCGAGCCGCGATTGGAACTTGATAGAAAAGGTCTGGCAAAGCAATTCAAAGACACCCTTTTCAAAGCCGGCAGGGAAAGAGCTTCTGAGGAAATTGACAAGCAGCTCGAAAAAATTGACGAAAAGCTGGGCGATAAAATCCCGGACGAGGTCAAAAAAGGTGCTAAGGAACTGATAAAGGGACTCGGCGGCTTACTGGGCGGCAAAGACAACGAAGAGCAGTAAGAGAACTCTACACGCTCGGATGGCTGGTAGAGGGTAAAAAGGCAATTTGCCCTATAAACCCTCCCAGCCGGCACAAAAAGCACCCCCAACTTGCTCTCTATTGCTTTTTGTAAATGACAATCTTGCTCAGCGAGTCTGAAAAGGCTTTTAGCGGTTTTTTCATTATCGGCATCGGCGGGTCGGTAAAGTCCAGTCCCCCGCAGGTTACTTTCCACAAATCAAGCAGTGTTATAACCTTGGCCCTTAGCCGTACACCACCGATTCTTCCTCGCTTACATTCCACAATCCCGTGCTTGCCGAGCGCCTGTATAACCTTTTGCAGATACCCGACAGAGAATTTCAGCGTTTTCGCAATCTCTCCTGCCCGGATATAGTCGTTACTTTTCCTTTTTTTAAGGAAAACAATCGTCTCGACCGCCATTCCAAAATCCTGATTAAGTTTCACGATTATCTCCTTCTCAACTTTACGCTACGCGAGCCGCCAGGCATGCACGTAGCTGGTTCACCCTGTTCACAACAGGTACTTGTCGGACGCGTGCGGCGAAGTCGTCGATTTCGTTGACTTTTTCGAAGCCGACGACCATCGCATCCAGGCACCCCGATTTCAGCGCATATCGGATTGATTTGTTACGTTTTTCGTCGCTGTCGCGGAACGTCCCTTCGCCGATTATCTTCATTCCTATCACGGCTTTGCCTTGCTCGCGCATGGCCTTGAGCGCCGCCTTGACCTTGGGTATATCTTCTATCTTTTTGATGTCCATCTTCACGGCGTATGGATTGATCCGCACATGTACTGAGTCAACCCACGACTCCTTCACGCACGCCTGCAGCGCCTCCAATGAATGGCACGATACCCCGTGCGCCCGGACCAGGCCCTTCTTTTTGAGCTTGGCCAGGCTCTCCATCTGTTTGTCTAATTCATTCGGCCATTTCTCGCTTGTCACACAGTGCAGCAGGATAAGGTCGATATAGTCGGTATTGAGTTCCTTGAGGAAACGCTCCACTACAATGTCGGCGCTCGGCCTTTCCTTTTCCGGAATTCCCCCGCCACGCCACCATATCTTTGAGCTGATAACGTAATCCTTGCGCTTCATCTTTTTCAGCGCGCCGGCCAGAAACGGGTGCGTCCCGTAGAGGTCTGCTACATCAAACAGTCTGATGCCTCGCTCATAGCAGCCCCGGGCGAGCGCGTCGAAATTCTCTTTGCCCATGCGCGTATGGTTCGATTGCCGGCTGCCTCCCCGCATGCCGGTACCAAGGCCGACGCGAGAGACCTTTATCTTTGTCTTTCCCAGCGGAACGCGCTCGTATGGATTGTACATTCCGGGGTACTTTTCCGCAGCGACGGGAAACTTGCCGCCCAGCAGCAGACCGCCTGCGCCGACAATCGACCTCGCCAGGAATTCACGACGTTTCATATTCATTGTTGAGAACTCTTCATCTGAGATTACGCCCATTAGCTCTGATTTCATTGCACAACTATTCCGAACAAAGGCTCACCGGGACCGAAATTGTCTTTGACCAGAATACCTGAATTCCTTTTACAATGCAAGTATTTCGGGTGAATTTTTTGTACAATCTATCACGCTCTTTGGGACAGCTCAAAGGCTCGTGCCAAACACATCTTAAGCAGAGCAGCAGTGAATATACTTATAAAAGGTGTTTTTGCCAAAAAAACAAATGTATAGTGCTCTCAGTTGAAATTTCCCCCGCCGCGGCGGGTTCGCGGGTAAGTGGCTTTAGAACAATAAGTTACAATCTTACTCGCGGGAATTTACTACCCTTCAAGGGTATATTACGACATTTCCTCTATGTAAAAAGGGCTTAGCCGGCCTTGCTGTTGTTTTTTTGCCTTTCGTTTTCGTTTAGGCGGTGGAGCTAACTTCAGTATAGCAGATTTTTGGATATCGACAAGCGACGGTTGTCCAGCCGGGCAGCTCTGGGACCAAAAATGCGCTGTGTGATTTGCTTAAAGGCGCTGAAGAAAGCAGCTAAACTGGATTGTTTGAGTTGGTCAACATTCGACAGTAACCAATCGGCCGCTGGAGGTCCTGTCGTTGGAGGTTCTGCAATCGCAGGTTCTGCCGCCCTCATCGGAAAAGTATACAGTTTGTTGGGAAAACGTCAAGAAAATATTCGGGACTCCTGGAAAAAAAAACGAAAAAATCGGGCACGCTGATACAGAACCGACGGCACGAACCGTAGTTACGGCCGAAATACGCTCAAAAAATGCAATTCGAAACCTGGATGAAAACTTAGAAACTATCTCAAAACGCCCAATTTTGACGCAGGCATCAAAGTTCTTAACCCTTGTGGGGTGGTTTTTTTTATTTTTAGATTTTAATTCTCAAGTCCTGATTTTAATATATTGGAATGCTGGATAAAGGACTTGTGCAGATTTATACCGGAGACGGCAAGGGCAAAACGACGGCTGCGTTCGGCCTGGCGCTGCGTGCAGCCGGCCAGGGAAACAAAGTGCTGATTTACCAGTTTCTCAAACCGCCCGGTCTCGATATCGGCGAGCGCTTCGCCCTGCAGCTGGGAGCCGTCAGAATCAGGGTCGAAGCGTTCGATGTGCCCTGGGATATGTCTGAATCCTTCGAAGACGAGCAAGCCCTCGCCCGGGTCCGCTTGGCAATAAAGGAAACGCTCGATAAAATCGCCAAGACCGGAGAGAAAAGATTTTACGATGTGCTTATTCTTGATGAAATCGTATTTTGTCACTCAAAAGGCCTGGTCGAACTGGAAGATATCAAAAGAATTATTGACAAGAAAGACACTGCAGTGGAAATTATACTGACCGGTCGAGGCGCAACCGCCGAGCTGATAGCGCTGGCGGACCTGGTGACAGAGATGAAAAATATCAAGCACCCGTTTGAGAAGGGGCAGCCAGCAAGGCGGGGCATCGAGTTTTAGGCCGTCCAGGAGTAGTAGATAGATTAGAAAAGAGAAAAGTGTGAAACAGGAACTTTCGGTATGAGCCAACACGTAGCTGCGATTATATGTGCCGCCGGAGACAGCAGCCGATTCGGTGGAAAAAGAAAAAAAGCGTTCGTCGATGTGGCCGGGCGAGCGGTCTTTCTGCGAAGCGTCGAGCTCTTTGCCGACCGCAACGACGTCAAACAAACGTTGTTAGGTATTGCGCCCGAGGACGAGGAGCTGGTGAACGTCAAATGGGGACCTAACCTGAAATTTTTCGATATAGAGATTTTTTTCGGCGGTCACGAGCGATTCGATACCGTCAGCAAAGGCTTGGAGCTGCTCAAGGACAATATCAACCTTGTCGCGGTCCACGATGCCTGTCGATGTTGTACAACGGCCAGGCTGGTTGATAAAGTTATTGCCGCCGCTGCCGAGACCGGTGCAGCCATACCGGCCTGCCCCGTTTCGGCGACTCTCAAGCAGGCCAGGGACAAGACAATAAGCAGGACCGTTGACAGGGCGGGTCTCTACGAAGCCCAGACCCCGCAGGTCTTCGAGACGTCTCTGCTCAAAAAGGCATACGCGAATCTCGAGAATCTCGACAAAAGCAAAATCAGCGATGATTCCCAGCTTGTCGAGACGCTGGGCCATAAAGTATCCATCGTGGAATCGGACTCTTCGAATATCAAGATAACGCGGCAAAGTGACATTGCAATCGCCGAAGCGATTCTCAAGAGCCGGCCCAAACTTCAACCGAAGGGCCCGGCAGGACCTTACATCGAGGCACAATGGTAAATCCTCAACAATCCGAACGGTACAAAAAACAAGAGAAGTTTATGAAAATGGAGAAACACGATGGTAACAACAAATAGTTGGAAAGTAGCTGTGGGGTTGCTTTTGTTCCTTGCTGCTTTGCCGGGATGTAACGGACCGGACCGCGGCGCCAAGACGAAGTTGCTGTTCAGCGCCGATTTCGAAGACGGCAAGCTCGATGCGTGGCAGCCCACCGACCCGGACGCCTGGCGAATCGAAGATGCGCACGGAGGCAAAGTCCTGTCGCTGTTCGCAGCGAGCAATTACAAGCCGAAGGTCCGTTCTCCGCTCAACATCAATCTAATCAAGAATCTGGAGGTGGGCAGCTTCATATTCGAAGTGAAGATGCACTCGACGACGAAAGATTACGGTCATCGCGACCTGTGCCTGTTTTTCGGGAACCAGGACCCGTCACATTTTTATTATGTCCACATCGCCAACCAATCCGATGCTCACGCCAACTCGATATTTATTGTCAACGGCGAGCCCCGCGTCTCAATCGCCAGGACCCGCACGGAGGGGACGAAGTGGGACGACAATTGGCATACCGTTCGGCTGGTGCGTGACGCCGAGGCAGGCACAATAGAAGTGTTCTTCGACGACCAACCAGAGCCGATTATGACGGCGGTCGATGACCACTTCAAGACAGGCGGCATCGGGGTCGGTTCATTCGACGATACCGGCCAATACGATGACATCCGCATCTGGAGCGTTTCAAATTACAGCAGACAGTTGTGATATGGGCGCTTGGCGCTGCCAAGATAGACAAAATGTCAGGGAATTATGTCGCCCTGGTTTGGAAACCGGTTTTTAAGTTTCTCCCCGCCCCCGATTTCTCGACGGTCAGCTTCTCAGAATCCTGATGGTGTCCTTGATTGTCTTCTTATCGCCCCGCTGAAGTATCAGCTCGCCACCCTTTTGCTTACTGAGCCTCTGTAAAATTTCAAACAATTCTTTCGGCAAACCATGCTTGTCCTGGCCGAGGGTCTCCAGCAGCCATCTGCCGCACTCTCCAACCTTTCCGGGCGGCAATATGATTGCTCCGGCGATATCCTTCTCGTGAACCAGCTCTATCTTTACGCCCTGGTTTCCCAGGTCGGTGGCTGACAACCTATAGCCATTCTGGTAATGAAATCCCGACAGCGCAGAATAAGACCCGGCCTTTGAACTTCCAGTGCTACGGTCGATTTCGGCAGTTAGTTGTCTCATAATCAGAATCTTTCACAGCACCCCAGTCCATTCGCATGACGAGGTTTTGGTAACACCCTCAAAACTACATTATTTTCCTGCAGGAAGCCTCCGGCAAGAATCCTTCCTGCCGTTAGGACTTCTCTATAGGTAAAGACGGTTTTGTCTACAAAAAAATTGCAAAAAACGTCAGTTTTGTACCAGGCCGAATCCTTAGCCCGCTTCTTTGGAAGTAAGCCCAAAACCGAGCTAAAGGGCCTCTTAGGGCGGCTTTAGGAGAGATTTCAAAGCCAAACTACCTTAAAAAAGCACGACCGGGGCCTCCTGCCATAATCCAAATACGAAGTTCGGGCACAAAAGTTGGACAAAATTGGTGTTATTTTCGTTTTTAGGCAAATTTCCCACCCCTTCACAAGGCAAAAATGCGGCGGGGAGCACAACGCCAAAGCCGGTTTTGCGGGGGAAAAGCGGCTTTAGCGGAAATGAGAAATGGTACGGCAACGACGCTGAGAACCGACCATTTTGACAGAATCATCGTGCCTGAGGCAAACTGCAAAACCACCGGCCGGCAAATCACTTTAATCTTCGTTCAATCCCGCCGCTTAATCTTCGGGGCGGTAGTATCACTCTTGGCTGCTTTGTCGGGCTCCGCCGAGGCGGCAGGTGTTCCTTCAAGCTGCTTAAGGGCCGTCATTATTTTATCAATCATCGCCTGAGTATTACTTTGCACTTCTTCGATTTGCTTCTGCAATTTGTCCTGGTTTTGCTCGACAGCGCCTATGGAATCAGCCAATGTCCGGACGTCTTTTTGAATCTTCTGTTCGAATTCGAACTGACCCTGTCCAATTGCTTCGATAATTCCGGCCAGGTCCCGCGTGTCGTTTTTAAGAAGCTCCTGCAGTTTCGACAGGTTCCCTTCGAGAGCCGATACGCCTGTGGCCACCTTCTGGACACTGTTCCTGAGACTTTCAATATCGCTTTGCCGTTTGGTCTGGTTCTGCTCAATCGCAGCTATCCTGCCGGACATCTGCTGCCTGTCACTCTGTA
Source organism: Sedimentisphaerales bacterium (assembly GCA_030611315.1). Taxonomy (GTDB): domain Bacteria; phylum Planctomycetota; class Phycisphaerae; order Sedimentisphaerales; family Anaerobacaceae; genus JAUWPZ01. Next base: position 2,091 of record JAUWPZ010000125.1, on the reverse strand, counting down.
CTACATCTTCGAGTTTTAGCTGCGTTTCGACAACCGTGGCTATATCGTCGGCTACCTTCATGGTCCCGCTCTGTACATCTTCAATCCCGGTCTGTAGCTTCTGCTCCATCATTGCCATCCTGCCGGTCATCTGCTTGTTATCGTCTGACACATTTTTTTGCAGTTTCGTGTGCTCGGAAGTGGCAACAGTGATATCCGAGGCCAACTTCTGCGTGGTGTTTTGCACGTTTTCGAGTGCGGCCTGCAGGTCAATCTGGTTCTGTTCGATACGGCTCACAACGGCGCTTATCTGCCGAGCATTGGCCTCCACGAGACTCTGCAGTTTAAGCTGGTTCTCTTCGAGCCTGGCCATCTGCTTACCGCACCCGGCTAAACTCAAACTGATTAGGATTATCGCCATCGCCAAAAAAGATTTGGTAACGAGTGCTCTTTTCTTAAATCCCTTTTTCTTTTCCATGCTTGTTCCCTTTCTAAAAATTTCGTTCAGTTTCAGTCGAGCCGGTTCAAAATATTGAACCGCCGGAATTCCTGCCGCTCTTAATCCCGTCATCTAAAGCACGATTTCAACCCCAAAAAACGTCTTCTTCATACTGAAAAAAGACCAGGTACTTACATCGGTTATCGGTATAAACAGCCACAAAACTTTATATTTTATAGGACTAAGGAGTAAAAACCGTATTATCAGTCCATTAGAGCGGTTTCTCGAAAGCGCATTTTCAAAGATAGAAGCGGTCAGTAGAGAGATGTAAGCAGAGCCGGCAGTTTTTCAGTCGATTATTCACCCTTGGGAGCAGGTCAAAAACCGGCGCTCGTCATTGTCTGTGAGGCGAGTTTGAAAATCTGGATAATCATTAGGATACAAACAAGACCATACACCAGCCGCGGCAGCCAGCGGGCAAACTCCTTGAACCAGAATTCAGCCGATTCGGCATTATTGTCGGCAAGGCGTTTTGTAACATCGTCGAGACTGCCTGTTTCTTCGCCAATCCGCCAAATGTCCAGAAAATCCAGAGGCAGCTTCGGGGAAAATCCCTCGGAAACCAGGTGGCCAGCCCTTGCGCTTGCCGCAGCCGGGCCGACCTGCTCTCTCACAATAGCGTTACCTGCTGCGGCGGTCGCTTTTTCAGCACAATCGATAATCGGTACACCGGCCTTGGTGAGCATGTGAAATACCCAGCAGTAACGACTAAGGGCTAGTTTGTACAGGGCCTGGCCCAGAAGCGGAATCCTCCGCGTCAGCCGGTCCAGCAGGCTGCGAAGAACACCGGTTTTCGGCGCAAGAAGAATAATTCCAACGATTATCCCCGCAGGTATGTACAGCAGCATAAGGATTCCTCCGGCAGCGCGGAGGTAGGGCCCTAACTCCCAGCCGCCAAGTACAAAACCCGGCATTGGAACAATAAACGCCGTAACGTGAAGCAACAAGACAGGCAGCGCCAATCCTGATAGTATCCTTTTGCTGATACGTTTAGAGAATTCGCGCCACTGCGATAAGAGCTTGAATGATTCCGGCAGGCTGCCTGATGTCTCGGCGGCCCGGATAAGCATCACATCCACAGGTTGAAATATCCCGGGTCTTTGGACCATCGTCTCGGCAAGGGTATTGCCTTTCGAAGCGGACTCGGCCAACCCGAGAAATGCCCTTCGCAGGTGCGGCTCCATGCCCTCGGCGACGACTTTGAGCGAACGCAGCAGCGGAACACCCGCATCGAGCATAACAGAAAGATTGTGATAAGCCGTTGCAAGATTATTCGCCACTATCAATTCCTTCCCGGATACCACTGTGAAAGCCCTTCCCGACAAGGCGCAGGTCAGAGAATCCATCCTTTAGAATAGCCAAATCAGGAAGCAACGGCAAGGGTGTATTTAGGACTGGTAAAGAAATTAGGTTTCGTTTTGGCTCCAGCGAGGACAAGGCTGGCAAGGAAGCAAAACGCAGGCCTACTGGTGGGTAGTCCGAGTTTTGCTGACACCGCCAGCCGAAGCCACAGCCAGCCAAAAATGGAAGATAATTTATTTACAGGTCCTTACACTCTGGATTCCGCATCAAGTGCGGAATGACAACTCACAAAAGCAATCTTGACAGATTAC
>JAUWPZ010000077.1 GCA_030611315.1 Sedimentisphaerales bacterium | reverse complement strand
ACTGCGATGCGGCGGACAGCTCATCGCGGCGGAGCGCGCAGACGGCGATGTACAGGATAGCGGACAGCTTGATTCGAATGTTAGGGCCGATTCTGGTGCATACGGCGGAAGAGGCGTGGGAAGCGTTAAAATCGTCGCTCGTGGCTCGTGGCTCGTCGCTCGTAAAATCAGATAAGAGCGATGATACCGAAAGTGTGCATCTGGCGGAGATGCCGAAGGTCGATGAGTCAATTGACTTAGAAAGTGAAGAAGAAAAGTGGCAAAAGCTGATGGAACTGCGCGATGAGGCGCTGCGGGTACTGGAAGGGCTGCGGCAGGAGAAAAAAATCGCGAGCAACCAGGAGGCGCGCGTGACTATCAACTGCGATGAGGAATGTGCTAAACTTCTCAATGAGTTCGGGCTGGAAGAGTTCGCGGCGCTGTGTATCGTAAGCGATGTCAAGCTGCAAGAGAGTACGGAAGAGAGAATAGTCGCAGCCCAGAAGAGCAGCCACGAGAAATGCCAGCGGTGCTGGAATTATTGGCCGAGCGTTGGTGAGGACGGGGAATATCCTGATTTGTGCGAAAGATGTGTCAGCGTGGTGCGTGGATGAGTGAATGCGTAGATGTGTGAATGCGGGGGAGTTTCGATGCTTCGGCTCTTCGACTGCCGATTTGACTACTCATTCAACTATCCGGCTCAGGATTCGCTTGGAATTCTGCTCAGATTTTGGCTGGTAATTGGTGATCTGGAATTGGTAAATGGTCGCACGCCGGCAGCTTAAGAAGGCAACAGGAGCTTGCTTACGACATAAAAAACCGCAACACAAAGTGAAAAGATTAAGCAAAAAACAGCAGCCAGAATAATAACCGCGCTGAGTTTGTCGTCCCTGAGCCCCTTCAGCAGCCATTGCCACGGCAAAAACCTTCGCGAGTAAACGGGCCCTTCCAATCGAGACGTGGTTTTTACAGGGCTTGCTGGAGCAATCACAGGTTTATTAACGGCAACAGCTTGCGGTTCTCTAAGAGGCACCGTCTCAGGCTTCTTGCGGTGAATCCGGCCCGCATCCGTAGTTGATATCCATTTATCTATGACTTTTTCCATGTTGTCATGTAATTCTTCGTTCACTGAAATTTCCCAAGTAAGCCGCTGTATGATATTCCAAGAACTCCTGATATTATCGGCATTTGTTAAGGATTTTCTTGATAGCGAGCGTTACTCTTGAGGCGCAAAAAGCAGAAAGCGGAAGACAGGAGACAGAGAAAAGATGGCGTAGAGTGTAGAGCAGATAGAAAAGGATTTTAGAGTAAAGACCAGCCACGAGGCTATAAAGGTAACGGGCTGTGTCCGATTTGTTTTTGAATAAATCGGCTCTAACCCATCCAGAGACCTTTGCGATGAGAGACGCCGAGGATCTTGCGGCAATGAGGGCAGAAATAGACATAACGCTTGCCGAGGATTCCTGCGAGCAACTGCATCCAGACAGTTTGTATTTCAGCAGAGCAATGCGGACAAATTGGCCGGACGTCTTCTTTGCTTTCCAACTGTATCATTATGATTTTCCTTATTTATTCGCTGGGTATTCAATGATAATCCTTGCCGTTGAGACTGCGAACAACAGACGCCAGCCAGTCTTCAAGCTGGGATTTCATGGAGTTGGCTCTATCAGTATCCTGGTCGGCCAGGTCGTTTTGCTCGGCGGGGTCCCGTGCAAGATTGTACAGCTCCATTTTGACGTCTGCTTTTTTGCCCTGAATTCGATGCAGCTTCCAGGGCCAATCGAGCCAGGCTGCGTGGCCGGGGAAGGAGTCTTCCGGATACTGCTTAGTGATTTCGCCGGCATCCAGGCGCAGACGAGAGGTCTCGCCGGTTTCACTGCCTGCCTTCTGCGCCTCAAGCAGTTCGCTCATCCACTTGCTGCTCGGGGTGCTGATGCCGCCGGCAGGATAGTCCCAGAAACCCATCGGCCTGGGTCGAACGTTCAATCTGCCGTCAACCAGCGAAGCTAAACTGATACCATCCAGGGGCGGCTGATTCTTCATCCGCACACCTACAATATCAAGAAGCGTCGGATAGATGTCGGATGTGTTGCAGGGCACGTCGGTTACCCGGGGATTTTTAATGCGGACCGGCCACTCAAGGATTGCGGGGACACGGAGGCCGCCTTCATAGACCTTGCCCTTGTTTGCACGACCGCCGGTCGTACCGACTCCGGGAAGGCCGCCGTTATCGCTGCAATACCAGAGGATTGTATTCTCACCGATGCCGAGGGTGTGCAACTGGTTTCTAAGCTTGCCGAAGGCGCGGTCCATGCCTGTGATTTCACCGTAGAAGTGCTGCTGTTTTTCCTTCTGGTCTTCGTAGAGTGCGCGGTCTTTCTCGACTGCCCTGTGCGGCCCGTGTGGAGAGCCGAACCAGACTACGGCCAGGAACGGCTGCGAACCTTTGGCGTGCTTGCGGATGAATTCGAGGGCGGCATCTACGGTGACCATGGAGCTTTCGCCCCTGGTCTGAACGGCGACGCCTTCGCGGCTGAGAATGGGGTCATTGTCGAAGAAGTTCGGCGCAGAGAACCATTCATCGAAACCGCTGGCGCCGGGATTGACTGGGCTGCCCTTGCGGACGGAGCCAAGATGCCATTTTCCGAAGTGGCCGGTGACGTATCCGGCCTTTTTGAGGGCTTCGGCGATGGTGATTTCCTGTGGGCGAAGGGTGTGGCCCCACTTGAAGCATCCGAAACGGTTCGGATGACGGCCGGTCATGACACTGCCGCGCGTAGGTGAACAGACCGGGGCGGCGGCGTAGAAGCGGTCGAAACGCAATGCTTCGGCGGCCATGGCGTCGAAGTTCGGGGTCTTGAGAACGGGATGGCCGTTGTAGGCCATATCGCCCCAGCCCTGGTCATCGGCCATGCAGAGTACAATATTGGGCTTTCCGGTTGAGGCGGCGCCCGGAGCCGAGACGCATCCGGTCGCGGCAAGACAAACACCGGCGCCAACTGCTTTCAAAAATTCACGACGTTCCATTTGCATTTAGTTTCTCCTTTGCTCAGACCCAGCGTGAAACGCGGGGCTAAATATTTTTTTGTTTTGCGGCAGGTTTCGTCCATCAATGTCCGCAGGTCGCCCAGAGCGCGAGGACTCCCAAGAGGAGCGAAAGCACCTGCCATCTTACAGTGGATTTTCCCTGCCAGGCCCTAAAAGTGAAAAAGAGCCCGGCAGCTAAAGCCAATACCGCCACAGCAAAGAAGCCATACAAGGACGCCCAGGACGTCTCGATACCGGGTTCGAGATGCCCGGCCGACCATGCTCGAATCCATTTGAAGAGAAATGCCGCCACCGCTATCCACAGGACCAGCGCCGGGAGACTGAGCAAGACCGGCGCACGCGATAATTTAGCTAAGAGATTATTTTTTGCCATACAGTCTCCTTGGAACTGTCTTAGAGCCTATCCTAAAACCAAAATCTATTGCGGCTGGCTGCAAAGTCCGATGAAAAGCGTTGTCGGCCAAAAACGTCCTCAACGTGGCGTCAACCACGCCTCCGGTCGTTTTCAGCCTGCCGTCTTGGCCTCGAACTTTTCGCTCAGCCTCATAACAACGAGGTTATTCGGACAGGCTCTTATAAAAGCGAGATTTTCATTTAACGATTCTCGAGATATTTTCCCGTTTTTCAATTCATTGATTATATCACAATCTCCTTCAAATCGTAACGAATAATCTGTCTTTATCAATATTTCCGCCGGAGACACCTAAAAACCGAATTATAGGTTAAAAAGGGGCAGAAGGGGATTTTCGATTGCCGATTTTCGAGTTTCGATTCCCTTGGGGATAAATGTCGATTGTTATCGTATTGCGTGGATGAGTGAATGAGTAAATGCGAAGATGAGCAGGTGCAATGATGGCAGATTTCGGGGTTTGTAATATGGTATTTCAGGCCCAGACTTCGCCATCATAGCGAAGCATAATCAACTTGTCCTTGAAGCGATTGAAGCTGGTTTTTGCTTTTTTACCAAGCAGTTCGAACAATATCCATTTTGGGAAGTTAGCGCCGGCCTTTATTGACAGCGGTACGCCGCCCCCGAATCGAGGATTTATCTCGATGAATTTCACCTTGTCGTCAGGAGTGAGGAACAACTGCAGAGTAATAACGCCCGGTCCGGCGCCGAGCTTGTCCACCAGTTTCGCCGCTTGGCTCATAATGTGAGGGTTTTTGACAACCTGCCCCTTGCTCACCTCGCCGGCCCTGACCTCGATTCGTTTTCTCGGAACCACACACCTGACTTTCATACCAAAATCGACATATACATCACAGGTGTGCTCGGTCCCTTCGATAAACTCCTGACAAATAGCGTTAGGTATCCTTTTGGCGAAGAAGGACAGTTCTTTTCGATTTTTCACGACGGCGTTTCCCCTGCCGGCATAGCCATCCCAGGGTTTTAGAAAGCAGGGCCAATTGAGGCGCTTCTTCGACAGCGCCGCGCGGATGCTCATCGTATCGGGAGTGTCAAAACCGTTCTCAGTCAGAAAACGATATGTCTTTCTCTTGTCCTGACAGGTATCTACGACATCCGGAGCCGAGACAAGAACCCGGCAGCCCATCTTAGAGAATTTGCGCTTGTTATCGGCCAAAAGTTTCAAGTCCAGGTCAACAGTCGGAATAAGGAGTTTCACGCCGTTGTCTTTGACAATCGACAGGAGCTGCCTGATATATCCGGCGTGCGTTACGGGCTTAACGAGAAAGCCCTCATCGCACAATTGCAGCGCAGGGCTTAGCTCAGTAGTTTCGGTACCAAAGAACCTGGCCTTTGTTTTGAGCTGCCTTGCAGAGCGGCGGAAACTGTTCAGCAAGGAAACGCGTCTGCCGATGCAGGTGAACAAAACCCCTAAATCCTTCACCGGCGCTTTCGAGCGATACATATCTCGCCCGGCTGTCTCTGCAACATACCGCAATTTAGCCATTATTCATCCACCTGTATTGTTACTATTGCCTCATGCAAACATTATAATTCTAATCCCAAAAACTCCGATAGTCAAATAAAAAATGCAACTAACGGTCGCCAAAAGCCTTATTTGCCGGCTTGGAGACTTCTTTTTGCGTCATATTTACCGCTCGCTAACGTATTTTCAGCAAACATAGTAAGACACCTTAATACCTGAAAAGAGGATTGTATACCCTTAAGGGTAATAAATTCCCGCGATTAGGATTGTAAATTATTGTTTTAAGGTTACTACCTGTGGCACAAGTTGCCCGCGAACCCGCCGCGGCGGGGGAAATTTCAATCGTGAGCACTATAAATAAAACCCCTGCTTGCGCTTGACAAAGATTTGCAACGGAGTAAACTGATTTTTTCGGTTCAACTAATCGGCCGCAAGGAGAATGGCTTTTAGTGATTTCCGGGAAAGACAACTTGTCGCGAAATTACTGTAAAAATAGTAAAGGATTGAGAAATAAAGGAGTTTTAATGCAGGTTCCCATCCTGGATTTGAAGGCACAGTACGAAACGTGCAAAACCGACGTTATCAAGGCCATCAATACGGTATGCGAAAATCAGTCGTTTGCTCTTGGTCCGGCCGTAGCGGATTTTGAAGAAAAAATCGCCGCCTATTGCGACTGCAAATATGCAATCGGAGTCTCAAGTGGAACAGATGCCCTGATTGTCGCCTTAATGGCGTTGGATATCAAGCCGGGCGACGAGGTTATTACATCACCACTCACCTTCTTCGCGACGGCCGGCTCCATCGCCAGACTCGGAGCAAAGCCGGTTTTTGTTGACGTTGAGGGCGATTCTTTCAATATCGATGCAACCGGTATCGAAGAAAAAGTGAACGAAAAAAGCCGGGCCATTATCCCGGTACACTTATTCGGGCAGCTCGCTCAAATGAAACCCATTACCGAGATTGCACAGCGTTACAATCTCGGCGTCATCGAAGATGCCGCCCAGGCAATAGGCGCGAGCCAGGACGGCATAATGGCCGGCAACTTCGGCGACCTCGGCTGCTTTTCGTTCTATCCAACCAAGAACCTCGGCGGTTTCGGAGACGGGGGCTTAGTAACGACCAACTCAACAGCTCTTGCAGAGAAAGCACGCATCCTCCGTGACCACGGCCAGAACCCGCGATACATCTATGGAATCATCGGCGGCAACTTCCGTCTCGATGGGATTCAGGGCGCTGTCCTTGCCGCCAAACTCAAATACCTCGACGGCTGGAACGAAAAACGAGGGCAAAACGCGGCCATTTACAACGATATCTTCGCCGATTCACCTGTCAAAATCCCGAGCATCGAGGCAAATAATGTAAGCATTTATCACCAATACACCGTCACTGTTCCCGATAGAGACAACCTTCACAAGTATCTCTCGGAAAATGGAATCGGTTCAGCCATATTCTACCCGAAGGCGCTGCATTTACAGGACTGCTTTTCCTACCTCGGCTACCATGAAGGTGATTTTCCTGTTGCCGAACGGCTCTGCAGCGAAGTCCTGTCGCTGCCGGTTTATCCCGAGCTGACCGAAGAGCAAATTGAAACAATCGCAAGGGCAGTACTGAAATTTTATGGTCGAGATTAAGAGGTCGTCGGCCCACAAAACGACCGACGGGAGATAGAAGAATTGCTTAAAGAAAGTGAAAATCCTCCTACCATCTGGCCTGATGCCGGATCGATTCGTGACTTCACGGGCATATGGTGGGTCGCTCATACCAAAAGCAGAAACGAAAAGGCCCTTGCACACGATTTGATAAGCAAAGACATCAGTTACTTTCTACCAATGAGCTGGAATGTCCAACGGCGCAGTCGAAGAACAATACGCTCTCTGCTGCCCTTGTTTAGCGGATATTTGTTTTTTTGCGGCGAAGAGGACGAGCGGGTGGAAATCATGCGAACAAATCGCGTTGCGAATCTGATACGGGTCGAGGACCAGGAGAGGCTTCTTGACGAATTAGTCCAAATTGAGCAGGCCCTTCGGACCGGCGCTCCCCTGACACCGTACAAATATATCAAAGCAGGCCAGCGCTGCCGTGTTATAGCCGGGCCTTTGATTGACCTACAAGGCATTGCAGTCCGAGCCAAAAACTCCACACGCTTGGTCCTTCAGGTGGACATGTTAGGCCAGGCGGCAAGCGTCGAAATAGACCTGGACACGATAGAAATCCTCGATTAAGCTGCCGTCACAGAAGTTTTTTCAACAATCGCCATGCCTAATTTGGTATAATATACATATCAGGCAATGAAAGTTTATTTATCGGGTGGACGGGTGGCCCGGAGGAGCCTCGCCACAAATTCTCCCACAGATTCAATTTTTCGATATGAACCGTATAGCAAATAGAGCCCGTGTATTACTGCTTTTTGCATCAGCGCTTTTATTGGGCAGCTCTGTCCCGGCGTCTGCCCTGGTCCTGCATCCGGAAGGAGAGCCGAACCTTTCAACCTGGACCGACAGACCGCCCGATAACGTAACAGGACAATGGGCCAATATCGCCGGCTGCGTGGCGATATCATCGAACTGCGTAATTACAACGCAGCATCAGAGCGGCAATCTTAATACGCTTGTTGAGATTGGCGGAGTTACGTACACCATCGATGAGATGTGGAACCACCCTACAGCGGACCTGCGAATAGCAAAACTCTTCGGCGCTAACCTGCCTTACTTCGTCGGCATCAACGAGCAAACCAACGAACCAGGCCAAGAGATAGTAATAGCCGGCCATGGCGTCGGCAGAGGAAATCTGCTTCAGACACCACAAGGCAAAACCTACGGCTATAAGTGGGGCGATTCGACCAGCCGAACTTTTCGTATGGGCACAAACAGAATCGAAGGCACCTTAGCCGACAGCACCATCAAAGACCTTACATCGGATGTAATCATCGCTGATTTCGACGGCCTGAATGAGGGCGACTCGACGGACTACGAAACTATCCCCGCCGACCACGATTCAGGCGGTGGTTGGTTCATAAAGAGCGGCGATAGCTGGATACTGGCAGGCCTCACCCGGTCCATCGAACTGCACTACGAAGAGGGACACGAAGGCGACCCGAACCACTACATTTTCAAGGAGGCCTGGTTCCGCGAGAGAAGCGACCCGAATGAACTTCACGGCGACCGTCTCAATGCGGTACGAATCAGCTCTTACGTCCAATGGATAAACGACACCGTTCCGCCGGTTGTACCAGGCGACTTAAACGGAGACGACTATGTTGACTTCGCCGATTTTTCCGTCTTTGTCCACTTCTGGCGGCGTAATGACTGTCAGTGGCCCAATCCCTGTCTTGGCGCCGACTTTGAGCCGGACGGAGACGTGGACTGGCCGGACCTGGCCGAATTCGCTTACCTCTGGCTCGACGGCAACCGGCCCCTCTAAACCATGCCCCACCACTGTTGCCTTGAGAACCTTCTTTACCAAAGGCAAATAACCGCTTGACACGCGGTGGTATTTTTGGTTCTTTGCTCAAGTTCGTTAGCCACAGTTGAAATCTGCCTCCACAAGCAGTCGATTATGTTTGAAAACGAGTAACCGTTCACGGATATTTTGAGCGTATTGAGCAACGCACTCAATGCCAAAATGCCCATTTTCAACTTAATAACTTAAATGGTTTATAGCATACTCAAGGCGGCATGTCAATATTTTTCTCAAGCAATGTCCGAAACTTGTCCGATAATAATCCTGTTGGCAAACATAAGGACAAAATTTGACTTCCAAAACAGAACAATTCTATATCCAGCACATTGCTGAACTTGAAAAGCAACTCAAACAACGCGATGATCGCATTGCTACTTTTGAAAAACAAGTTGCTGAACTTATTAAAGTCAATGCTGAACTGACTGACAAGGTCGCCAAACTCTCGAAGAATTCTTCCAACTCTTCTAAGCCGCCCTCGTCGGATATTGTCAAGCCGCCGCGAAAGACAAAAAACAAAAAGCCTCGTAACATTGGTGGTCAACCGGGACATACCAAGCACGAAAGAACGCCTTTTACAACGGACGAAATTGATGCGTTTCACCCCCATACCCTTGATGCCTGCCCTGATTGCGGCGGTAAACTTAAAGAGGTTGAAAACGCCGGCAGAGTGGTTCAGCAGGTTGAAGTTGTTAAAAAGCCGATTCACATTGAACAACATACCGCCCTTTGCTACTCGTGCGAACATTGCCAGAAGTATCACTATGCGCCGATGCCAGCTCATGTTGAGAAAGGTCAACTGATCGGGCCGCGTCTGACCGCTACTATTGCTTATATGAAAGGCGCCTGTCATTGTTCGTTTTCGACCATTCGTAAGTTTCTGCGTGATGTTGTGGGTGTAACCATCTCTCGCGGCCAGTTGAGCAAGCTGATACAAAAAGCATCTGCTGCTTTTGAGCAGGCATATAATGAACTTCTTGGCTATCTTCCCCACGAAACTAAACTTAATGTTGACGAAACCGGCCATAAGGAAAACAAAAAGCGTTTCTGGACATGGTGCTTTCGCGGGGATGCTTATACGTTGTTCAAGATTGCCGACTCGCGCGGATCCAAGGTGCTGATCGATGTTCTTGGCGAAGACTTTGCCGGGGTGATTGGTTGCGATTACTTCTCGGCCTATCGAAAATATATGAAAGACTTCGATGTTTTGATGCAGTTTTGTATCGCTCACCTTATCCGAGAACTTAAATATCTGGCGGGTCTTACTGATAAAGCCACCGCTAATTATGGCCAAAAACTGCTTGATGCGATGCGTGATCTGTTCAGCATTTTTCACAAAGCCGAAGAGCTTACAAAAAGCAACTTTGCAAAAGCCATGGAAGCAAACCGAAAAGCGTTTCTTGATATTGCGTTGAACGATGTTCCAGAAAGTCGACAAGCTCAGAATCTTGCAAATCGTTTCCGCACACACGGCCAAGCTTATTTCCGATTTATCACAACACCTGGCGTTGAACCGACCAATAATCTCGCTGAACAGGCGATTCGGTTTGTTGTCATAGACCGCTATATTACCCAAGGCACTCGCAGCGAAAAGGGCAGGCTTTGGAGCGAACGCATCTGGACCGTACTGGCAACCTGCACCAGCCAAAGCCGAAACGCATTCGATTTTATATGCCAATCTATCCAATCTCATTTCTCTGATCAACCTTTCCCATCATTATTGGGGCCATAATCCACATTCACACCCTGTGAACGGTTACGAAAACGAAGCACAGTTACGAAAAACCACCGACCAACTCGTGTCGAAAATGCTCGCCGCGAATCTGGCCCAGAAGAAGCTCTATACGGACGAGCGCGTGGGTAAAGAGTATTGGAACCTGATTACTCCCGACGCCTTCGGCAAAAAGCTCATCGCTATTGCCGTCCTCGGCTACCCCGAGCAGGTCGGCGTCTGGTCATATACCCTGCTGAGCCAATCACGCATCGCCGAAACGAGCATGTAGCCCTATTTCCGTGAATTTGCAGAGCACGACTTCGGCCTGGTCACCATCAACCCGAATTTTCTCGCACCCGATATCGAAGGCGATTCCTTCATTTATCAGCTCCAACGCGTCATAACAGACATCGCCCTCGACAAAAAAATAGGCTTTCTCGGATTCTCTATGGGAGGCAGTATCGTCGTCGAGTTTCTGGAGCAGCATCCGGAACTATTGGTCCGCGTGGCCGGCCTTGTGCTCATCGACCCCACTTTACCTAATCGGCTGGACATCGCAAACATCCGCAGCTTACTCGACAACGACACCCTGCTTATTGCCTCCGAAGGCGAAGTTACCAGTCCCGGCGAGATCACCTCGGCCCTGCTCCAAATCCCCAAAATCTCCTTCTCCGGCATCCACGGCCAAATGCCCAACAATGCCCTGCCCCAAATCATCGACTTCTATAACAACCGAAACCAATGAGTGGCTTTACGACGAACCGAATTTTTCACTGCTTTTTGTTCTAAATCCCAGCTATGAAATTCATTTTAGAACAGCCACTGAGCACGGATTCCGAAGACTACAGCATCGTCCGAGCCGCCGGCACCGCCGGGATTGGATATGTACTGTATGCTCGGACTGATATTCAGCCAGGGCGTTGCCTGGGCGTTGTAATAAGCCTCAAGAACGCTCTCATAGTCTTCAGTGTAAGTTGAAGGAGTCTTGTCGCTGAAAAAGCCCTGGGCAAAACCAACGCCCAGTACATCGTCATCGCGACCATCAAGCAGACCCTGATACTGAAAACCGGCGCTCCAGAAGTTGGTAATATCGTTTTTCTTGCTGTTTGCATAGCCATACCGCAAGAACGTTCCGAGACCCTGGCTATCTTCAGGCCCAGCGTTCTCCTTAATCAGCATCTGGTCGCAACCGGCATAAAAGCCGACATCATCACGATAGCTCTTACCGGCGTTCGAACGGTCGGTATTTGCCTTCGGCTGTGGATCATTCCAAAAACCTATCCTATATGCTCCCTGCAGCGGACCTTTCGCTGACTTGAACTGCGGTGTAATCCCGGTCTCGAAGACATAGAAAAAGTAATCCTCTTTGCGAAATGCCGTATTGAAACCGGTCTCTCTCGCATCGTACTGGGCATCTACAACGCCTGCGGACACATACCACCACTCGATAGGGTTATAGAAGACGGCCACGCCGAGAGCGTAATCCGGGAAAGGAATCGTTGGATTGTTAACAAGCGCACTGTTCAGGAACTGGCCGGTCTCGTCATTTGCAAAAGCGCTGCTATCAAACGCTACCGGACAACCCCTACACTCAAACCCGCCGGTAAGGTCCATCTTACCAACTCTCAAAAGCAAAGCCCCGTCCAACATAGACTGTTCATACCAAAGCTCCGTAACGTCCATTGAGCGTCTAGCGCCAGAGTCGTCGTTTACGCCGAATATACTACCTACCGATGGTCTATCAATACCACCGGACTTAGACCATCGACCCTCTGTGTGCACAAAGAGGCTTCCTCCTTCGATGCCCAGCAGCTTCTCAAGGTCTGCCGACAACTCCAAATCATAACTGCCTGAATATCGGCCAGCCCTACGGTGCGTGCTGATGCCGCCGCGAACATTCTGTTGATAAATACTTGTAACACCAAGGCTTATCTCAATGCCCTTATTTGCCAGTTCATCATTCAGACCCCAAAAGGCATTTGTTAAAGTTTGTGTTTCCCAGATGTTACTGAAAAGGTTTCCTTTATGGTCTTGTTCATTACCAGCCTGACATATCCCTGTCGAAGTCAGCAATGCCCCAATAATCAGCAAGATATTTAACTTCTTCATCTCGATATTTCTCTTTTCAAATCTCCCAAGGTGACTCATTTTTTTTCACACCGCCCGCAGAACCAGCAATGCTCTCATCCATCGTAGTTAGGCGCGCCTAACTTTTGTTGCAAAAAAAAAATTATTTCTCATTTAGCCCTGTTAGTGATTGGGCAGCGCTCTACATGAATTGCAATTGGCACTGCAGCTACAACCGCCCCCTTTTGCAGGTGAGGGTCGGCAGGGTTCCCACCTTGCGGAGTCCCAAAAAGACCAGCCCACTGCCGCTACTATAGCACGCAACATCGTTAAAACTATCATACTTCCCATCGAGTCTCCCTTTCGTTAACCTATAAATAAGCTGCCGAGCTGAAAAACTATCAGCGTTATCACGTATGCGAGCAGCGTCAGGCCGAAGAACTGTAACAGCGCCCAGCCCCACGAACCAGTTTCCCGTCTACAAATAGCTAATGTCGCTATACACGGCGCACTAATCAACGTAAACAGCATTATGCAAAAACCAACCAAGGGTGAATACTCTGCCTGTAATTTGGCTCTTAGCGCTTCAGATCCTTCGTCAATCTCTCCTAACGAATATACAATTCCCATTTGTGCAACAAATACCTCCTTGGCACCAAGAGCGCCGATAAGCGCTGTGCCTATTCTCCAATCAAAACCCAAAGGCCGAATAGCAGGTTCCAAGACCTTGCCTACACGCCCCGCGACAGAATGCGTAAGCTCGGCTTCTTGCAACTGCTCTTTATCCAGACCGGCCAGGGATTCTTCGCCGGGCTTGGGGTAACTGGTCGCGGCCCAAAGTACAATGGATATTGCAAGGATTATCGTTCCGGCTTTTTTCATGTATAGCCAAGCGCGCTCCCACATATGAATAAAAGTACCTTTGACAGTTGGAATTCGATAAGGCGGCAGCTCCATAACGAACGGGGTCGTTTCGCCTTTGAACAAAGTCGCCCGCAGCAACTTGGCGCATATAATAGCCAGAGCAATCCCTATCATGTAAATCAGCCACAGTATAAACCCGTGCCATTGCCTGGCGAAGAACGCCGGTATAATCAGAGCGTATATCGGAAGCCGGGCACCACAGCTCATAAGCGGTATTACCATGATGGTAGTCAGACGGCTGCGCCGGTTTTCTAAAACGCGAGTAGCCATAATAGCTGGAATTGAGCAGCCAAAACCAATCAACATCGGTATAAAGCTCTTACCATGCAGGCCAATCTTGTGCATTATCCGGTCCATAATAAATGCAGCTCGGGCCATATAGCCGGAATCTTCAAGAATCGCAATGGCTAAAAACAGCAACAGGATATTGGGCAAAAACACCAGCACACCACCGACACCGCCGATTATGCCATCAACCAGCAGTGACTTAAGCGCACTTTCAGCCCCTACCGGCCAAAAACCTGCTACTGTATCCGCAGCCCAATTGAAAAATCCCTCAGTCCAGCCCATAAGTGGGTCCCCAACCCAGAAGGTAAGCTTGAATACCAAATACATCAACAAAAGAAAAATGGGCAGGCCTAAAACACGATTAAGAATCACCTTATCTACGACATCACTGCTGGTATGTCGCAATTCTACCGAACTCTTAACAGATTCCTCACAAGCACCCGATATGAAACCGTATCGTCGGTCGGCAATTATGATTTCCGGCTCCTCACCGAAAATAGTTTTAAGATGCTTGGAGCTGGCTGCGACAACATCGAGAACTTCCTGGCTATGCACATTCACAGTTACGTCACTGTCCTGCTCCAACAGTTTAACCGCCAGCCATCGCGAACCATACTTTTCTGATAACAGCCGCTCTTTGCCCGCAACAAGCTCCTCGATTCTTGCCAACTCTGCCTCAATCTCTTCTCCGTAACTTACCTTATGAGTGCGCTCTATCTTGCCCTCCTGATCCGTTTCAACAACAACATCAAGCAACTCCACTTTGCCTTTACCTTTATTACCGACGGTGGAGACAATAGGCGCTTCGAGAAGCATAGACAACTGCTCGATATCAAACCGCAGACCCCTCCGTTCGGCAATGTCACTCATATTGAACGCGAGGACCAAAGGCACGTTCATCTCGATTAGCTGAGTCGCCAGATACAGGTTTCGTTCGATATTGGAAGCATCGATAATATCAACAACAACGTCCGGGTGCTCATCAATAATAAAGTTTCGGGCAACAAGCTCCTCAATCGAATAGGCCGACAGGCTGTATGTCCCAGGCAAATCCACCACTGTTATTTCATACCCCTTGTATTTGCACAGGCCCTCCTTCTTTTCCACGGTTACGCCGGGATAGTTCCCTACGTGCTGACGTGCGCCGGTTAGCATATTGAATATGGTGGTTTTGCCGCTGTTAGGATTGCCGGCTAATGCTACTGTAATCTTCTTTTCCATAATCCTGTTATTCTTTCCGTAATTTTTATTTTCGCTACAAAAAGTTAGCCTCAGCGAACTGTACATTCAAAAAAATATCGTTTTTCCCGCCTAAAATTGCATTTATATAACCATAATTTTATGTGCCATACCTCTGCCCAACATCATTTTTGAGTCCTTTACGATTATCACGAAAGGTCCGGGATGGGCATTGTTTACGACGGTTATTTCCACATCAGGCACAAGCCCCATCGAAGCGAGCCGCTTATTCAAGCCCTGACCGGCATTTACACTTACCAACCTGACCTTTTCGCCTGCTTTTACCATAGATAACGGTATTACTTGTTTGTTTTTCATACGTCCTCTTTGGCAATGTCCCACCCCAATCAGGTGTAAGCCTATGCTCAATTGGTGCGGGATAAAACATGTCTCCTATTGCTCTAATTGCACCATAATCTTTGAGGCTTCTTCTTTCCGCAGTGAAAGATGATAACCCCTCAATTTCACGTCTATCGGATCGCCTAATGGCGCAACTCTTTGAACTTCGACGGTCGTACCCGACACAACTCCCATATCAGCGATGCGCTTATTAACCCCACTCCGGCCAATTATCTTAACAATCCTGGCTTTTTGGCCTGGTTTAACCTCGTTAAGCCCAACTATGTTATCCACTTCGCCTGTCTCCTTACTCGAAAAATCGCTATTTTGCAACTTGTTATTGCAGAATTTCTGGAATTCACTCGCCAAATCACAACCATTTTCGCTGCTTTGTGATACAAACTCGATAAAAAACAAAAGCCTTGTGATGATCTCAGGTCCGAGTGTATGTTCAGCCTTGCAGGCAGCCTGCTGGGCAATATCCTTTTCGACACCTAATACACTGATAAAAAAAGACTTAAGGATACGATGCTTCCTGGCGACTTCCACTGCGGCGGCCTGGCCTGATTCGGTGAGAGTAATACAATCGTACGGCTTATAGTTGGCCAGCCCCCTTTTCTTCAAAACTCGCATCGCGCCGGTCACAGATGACTTTGAAACGCCGAGCAACTCTGCTATGTTCTTGCTGCGGACCACGTTAGACTCGACGGCAAGATTGTAAATCGCTTCGAGATAATCTTCGAGCGAAGCACTTAATTTATCGTTTTTCGGCACTGCCATTGTTGCTTTCTTTATATGTTCGTCCAACCTAATATAGTTAGTTGAGCCTAACTTTGTCAAATATTTTTTCGTATTTTATCTAAAATTATTGAGAATTCGGCGAAATTCGCCAAATAATCAGCTTTTTAAAAGATTTTACATCCGTCTTTTGAATGTCTGAATTGCCCCCCTGCTATGTGCTACGGCGGTAACAATCGTAACAAGGGTGAATCATCGTCAAACTACGGCAATGCCTATTTGGCGCGAGGCAAGATGAGGACTCATAAGATTTGGTGCCGGCATAGAAACGCTTGTGAGTGTAAAAGGAGCTGTCAGAACTAAAAAATGTACCAACAGATGCAATTCGCTCTTTTCATATAACCTCCATATTAAAAAGATTTGTACTATAATCTATCTTATAGTACAATAGTAAATAATAAACGGGGCGTGGCGCAGTTTGGTAGCGCGCATGACTGGGGGTCATGAGGTCGCTGGTTCAAGTCCAGTCGCCCCGAATTTTTGGGCTCTACCCAAAAAATAGAGCAGGAGTGAGGTAGAGCAGGCGAGCAATCGAGCGGGACAACCTCCAAGCAAGTTACTGGCTTGACGGTATTCCTCCTTAAGCTCGGCAACAAATCTCCGAGCTGCGAGACTTCTTCGGCGCAGTCGGTGAAATAGGGTCATATTATTGTTCGTGGTGCAACTTCCGAGCCACAAGTTTATATTGAAAGGGCACTTTCGAGGGTTTTGTCCATTTCGGGCAGTAAAGTGTCCTGTTGAGTTTCGGTCTTCAACGGCAGAAAGAAAGTAAAGGTTGTGCCCTGGTCCAGTTCGCTTTTTAGCTCGATTCTGCCGCCGTGCCTGACTACAATTCTTTTTACAATTGCAAGTCCCAAGCCCGTTCCCTGGATTTCTTTACCCGGCCGCTGCACACGGTAAAAGCGGTCAAATATTTTTGGGATGCTCTGCTTCGGTATTCCCATGCCGGTATCGCTTACCCGGATGACTAATTCTTCGGCCCGGCATTTAGTAGAAACGGACACCCTTCCCTGTTCGGGGGTAAACTTGATTGCGTTACCAACGAGATTTGTCAAAATCTGAAAGATTTTATCACTGTCAAATTCAGCCTTGGGCAGTTTGCCATCGAGTTCGAGTGAAAATTCGACTTTTTTCTTCC
>JAUWPZ010000075.1 GCA_030611315.1 Sedimentisphaerales bacterium | reverse complement strand
TACAAGTCTCGCTACAAAATGATATTTGTTGTCCAGCCAATCTTCAAACATCACCCAGCCATCGAATCCACGATCTACTACCAGGACACCACGGTTATCTGTAAGCTCAAAGATTTTATGAACAGCAGCCAAAACAACAGGGTTTTGTCCCGGACTGTAAGGCTCTTCGTGGCTGAAAGGTTCCAGCAATACAGGAATCGGATTCTTACGACTCAGTGAGGCATACAGCTCAATCAGTCAGTAACCGTTCACCAATTCGCCGGTGCTGCCATCACGAACCGTAGCTAAATAATCCATCTTCTTTGCGAAAGGCTTGGCAATGTCCGAAAGGTCAAGAATGATAGGTGTATCATCTTGAATAAATGGCAACCATAATCGTGGTAATGCACACTTGACCTTGTTGTCAAAGTTACTATCCTTTACCAAGTGAGCTTCGAGACGATCCAGCCGCGAAAGGAAACTGGTTCTTTGGTTTGGCAGTTGCCGAGCCAACTGACAGACAATTGGTTTGCCGCACCGAATCAGTCCTATTGTGCTGTCTCGCAGGAACTTTTTGTCCGGCAATGACAAATTATTGCCGATTTTTTTGAGAAAACTGTGCAGGTTTGACGATATCGATTCCATTAAAGCTGTGCGTTTCAACATAATGCACCTCCTTGTGTAGTAAGGGTTTATGTAAATTGATTAACTACCCCTTATATCGTCATACACAGGGAGTGTGCCTTGAATTGAATCTGCCTCCAAAAAGTCCTCGAAAAAACCCCTAAGTTTGAGAAATTTTTACCGATTTTGCTGCGATTTTGAATTTTTTTTTGATTCTACTCATTAATGTCATTGGAGATTCCGGCTTCTCAGTTTATTTGTGGTTAGCCTTTTTCTTTTGCCTCCTCCACCATATAATTGTCCTACTATGAAAGAATTGTTGAAAAAGCTCGTACAAGCTCGGTCAACTGCCGATTTTGGTGAATTAGCTGCGGCGGAATTGATTTCGGCCGAGTTTGGCCGGTCCGGGATTGATTCTCGGATAGATAGCTGGGACCAAAACAGGGCGAATATTATCGCACAGGTAAGCTCGACCGGGCACAAAGGCGCACTTTTATTTGCCTGTCATCTTGATGTTGTAGGCCCGGGCGAGACGGCCTGGATGTGTCCGGCGTTCGGAGGTGTTGAGAAGGACGGTAAAATTTACGGCAGGGGCTCGACGGATATGAAGGGCGGGATTGCCGCCGTTGTTACCGCTATTAGCCGGATTGTCAGTTCCGGCAGAAAGTTGCAGGGCGATATTATATTTCTTGCCGTCGCCGGTGAAGAAACCGATAGCTGCGGGGCAAAGAGATTTCTTGGCAGCTGCGGCGAGCTTCCCGGCCTTGCCGGCGTCGTCATTCCCGAGCCGACGGATTTTGAAATCGTTACCGCCCATCGAGGAATGCTGTGGCTTGAGGTTACAACCAGGGGCAAGGCCGCTCACAGCTCAACCCCGGAATTGGGCGTAAATGCGATAGATTCGATGCGGCTTCTCTTGGATGAGCTGGAAGATTATGAATTTGTATTCGAGCCTCATGAGCTGTTGGGCGGGTGTTCAATGAGCGTTAACACAATTGCCGGCGGCGAGGCCCTCAACGTTGTGCCGGACAAGTGCAGCGTCGGGATAGATATTCGCACGCTGCCGAACCAGGATGAACGGGAATTAGTGGCTGATTTTGAAAAAATCTTTGCGAAAATTAAGTCCGACAATCCCCGGTTTGATGCAGGAGTTTCTGTGCTGCGCCAGGTGCGGCCTTTGGAGACTGATTGCAACAGTGATTTTGTGAGAGAATTTTGTTCCGCTGTCGGGAATGACCGGACCAGGGCCGTTGGTTTTACCACAGATGGGCCTCATTTTGTTTCGCTGGGCGCGCCGGTGGTAATTTTTGGGCCGGGCAAGGGGCGCCTTTGTCATAAGCCGGACGAGTATATTGACATCAGCGACGTAGAAAAAGCGGTCGAATATTATGAGAATATCATTTCGGTATTCTTGACTTGATTGCGGTCTGAAATACCGAAAAACGACTTTTGGCCCGAATATCCACAAGCTACCTTGGTGGAACATGTTTTTCCTGTGTCTTAGGCTGCCTTAAGGCCTTGTTGTTAAACAAGTTAGCTAAGCAATCCTCTTGGGATGCCCCGCGAACCCGCCGAATCTGTATATTGGGGAAAAATTTCTTGACTTTTGCGATTTAATTTGATATGCTGACTTTGCATGATTTCTGAGAATATTTGTATTCGAGAACGTGGTGTGATGAAGCAGACATTTGCCTGTGTAGGCAGTTCCGCAGGGGCAGGCCGACGGGCAGAGACGTCATTTCAAAAACAGGAAATATTCGAAAAATCCAACTTTTGGTAATGAAACCGAACGAAGAATTGCGATAATCATTGTAGTAATAATGTTGTTACAAAACTATGTTGCGTTTTTTTGTTTGTAGCGAACATATAAACCGAAGCTGAAAACTTCAAAGCAATAAGGAGTATTATCATGTCAAGGCGAATATTATGCAAAATACTGTTAGTTGTTGTTGCAATTCTCGGACTGTTTGTTCTTTCGGGTGTCCTGTCGGCCCAGGGGAATAGCGAGACGGCCTTCGAGCGCGTCAGAGCAGTCCAGGAAAGGCACACTAACAGTCTTATGGCTATCAAGGGCGTGGTAGGCACAGCCATCGGGCTCGACGGAAACGCCCACGTCATCAAGGTTCTCGTAGAAGAGCCGGGTGTTGCCGGAATCCCCAAGAAGCTCGGCGGGGTGCCGGTCCAGCCCGTGGTCACAGGCAAAATCTACGCTCTGAAAAAACCCGACAAACCCGGGAAACCTCCAAAACCTGAACCTGAACCTCCGGTCGACCCGACTGCTCGATTCGACCGACCGGTCCCAATAGGTGTCTCGACCGGCCATCCGGCTATCACCGCCGGGACAATCGGCTGTAGGGTCATTGGTAACACCACCGGCAACGTCTATGCCCTCAGCAATAACCACGTTTACGCTAATGAGAACAAAGCGAACCTCGGTGATAATGTCTTGCAGCCAGGTACGTATGATGGCGGCGTGGACCCGGATGATGCCATTGGCACTCTCGCTGATTTCGAGCCGATCGTTTTTCATCCGCGTGCCAATAACACGATAGACGCAGCCATTGCACTGACGACCACCGGTATGCTTGGTAATGCCACACCGTCCGATGGGTATGGGACGCCAAGCTCAGATATCTTCGAAGGTGACTTGTTAAACCTGGAAGTCCAGAAATACGGTCGGACGACAGGCCTGACGACTGGCCAAGTGACCGGCATCAACGCCACGGTCAGAGTTAGGTACAGCTCCGGCTCGGCACGCTTTGTGGGTCAAATCATAATCGAACCAGGTGGTTTTAGCGCGGGCGGTGACTCTGGGTCACTTATTGTAACCAACGATGAGTCTTGTAATCCCGTCGGCCTGTTGTTTGCCGGCAGCTCGACTGTCACGATCGCCAATCGGATTGACTTGGTACTCGCTCGGTTCGGTGTGACCGTTGACGGCACCACCGCCGGCGAACCACCAGTACTTACTACCATTGAAGTCTCGCCAAGCAGCGTGACCTTGTATGTAGCCGAAACTCAGGAGTTCACTGCAACTGGTAAAGATCAGCATGGATATCCGATTGAGACTGGCGCTATAACCTGGGCAAGCAGTAATACTGCAGTTGGAACCATTGATTCGAGCGGTCTGTTCACGGCTGCAGGCGCAGGAACCACAACCGTTAGCGCAACCGGCGATGGAGGGGTATCCGGAACTGCAGATGTTACTGTTACTGTCACAGAGGTACCAGTACTTACCACCATCGAAGTGTTGCCAAGCAGCGTGACCTTGTATGTAGGCGAAACCCAGCAGTTCACCGCGACGGGCAGCTTCGACGATGGTAGCACCGCTGACCTGACATCCACTGCCACATGGGCAAGTTCAAATACCGCCGTAGCGACTGTTGACGCCTCTGGCCTCGCCACGGGTATCGCGGCCGGCACAACCGACATCACGGCAACTCAGGACGGCGTCACCAGCAACACTGCCGCCCTGGACGTCACGCCAGCCACCACCACGGACACAGTGACCATTACCAAGGCTGAGTATAACCGCAGAAAGGCCGAACTCAATGTAGAGGCTACGAGCAGTGAAGGCGGTCCAGATGTCATCTTGTGGGTCTATGGTTATGACGGCGTGGACTACACTGTGGATTATGGCCCGATGACTTACGACAGTAGGAAGGATAAGTACAAGCTGAAGGTGAAATCGGTAGGTGACCCGGGCGGTTTCGTAGTGGTGATCTCGAACTCAGGTGGGTCGGCCACTAAAGAAGTGAAATACAAATAGCGGCTCCACATATAATGTTGACAGAAAAGGGATGGTGGATTCTTTCGCTATCCCTTTGCCGGTATTATGTAAAAGAGACACAGAGTGCAGTATGAGTCTGCTTTCATCAAGGGCTGAGAGAATAGAGATTTAGCGATGGTCAGGCAGATTGCAATTGTTCTGCTGAGCATTGGTGCTATAAGCGCAGCCGGTATTCTTGCCGACTGTTCTTATACCGGTCCCAGCGAGCTTGCGAAAGGAGGCCGTGTGCCCGAAAAGACGATTGAGCAGGTCCTCAAGGAAAGAACCGACCAATGGATGGCCATTCCCGGCGTAGAGGGCACGGCGATAGGCCTGTTCGAAGGAAAGCCCTGCATCAGGATTCTTTCGTCGGTTAGTCCGCAACAGTTGCGAACCAGCATCCCCTCGACTGTCGGGGGCTATCCCGTAATAATCGAGCGCACTGGTGAGTTTCGCGCATTGGACCAACAGTAGTCCGGTCAAATAGACCTTCCACACAATCATAAGCATTACTCTTTTCCATATCTGAATAATTTGTGATTTTCGGTAAAAAGTGCGGTACAATTCACGGGTGATTTGTGCCTAAAGGCAGATTTCTGCGCAAGAAAGAGAAGCAATATGACAGAAAGCCCGTGGCCAAGATTAAGACCCGCAGAAAACAGCGATTGCGGAGAAATAGTAAATTTAGTTTACAGTGTCTTAAAGGAATATAACCTCGAGCCGGATGCAGAATCAACGGACGCCGACCTCAATGATATTGAACAATCTTATTTTGAACGGGGCGGCACATTTTATGTGCTTGAAGAACAGGCCGGTTCAATAATAGGGGCTTACGGCCTATGTCCGCTTGACGACCGGACTTGCGAGCTTCGTAAGATGTATTTGAACAGCTCATACAGAGGCAAAGGACTCGGCAAATTACTGCTGGAAAATGCGCTCTCAGAAGCAAGGCAGTTGGGATTTAAGGCGGTGGTCCTGGAGACCGCTTCGGTCTTGAAAGAGGCGATTGGTTTGTATAAGAGCTACGGGTTTGTCGAATGCCGGACGGAACACCTATCAAGCAGGTGCGACTATGCTTACAGGCTTGAATTGGAATAGATTCCGGCAAAGCATTGCGGCGGTATTGGTAATTACGATTGCCGACTGGGAAAAATGGCTTTAGCTTTGTCTCCGAAGCCGCCGATTATGATAATATGTCTTACGTCGAAGCGATTTTAGCGTTGTTTGCCATTGTTGACCCGGTCGGCAATATCCCCATATTGCTCCACGTCGCCGAGCACACGCCGAACGGCCAGAGTCAGAAGGCCTTCAATACTGCTGTTGCCGTCGGCGTGATTATCCTTCTGACTTTTTCATTTGCCGGCAATGCGATACTCAACCGCGTCTTCCACGTTAATCTGGCCGACCTGCAGCTTGCCGGGGGAATATTGCTGCTGATTATCGCTATCGACCATCTGATATTCGGCTCGCTCCGCCGCTCGGTCGAGGTCACGGGCACTTTCAGCCCTTATGAGATAGGTTGCGTGCCGCTGGCCTGTCCGCTTCTTGCCGGGCCTGGGGCTATGGTAACCAGTCTGACGACCCTCGAGAGTTCGGGCCCGGCAAAGGCAGTAGTTGCAATCGCGGTCGTTTTTGGAACACTCTGGCTTATAATGCGGTTTATCCAGCCTATACACAGGCTGCTCGGCAAAATAGTATGCGTGGTATTCTCAAAAGTGATGTGCCTCTTCATCGCCTCCATCGGGGTACACCTGATAATGTCCGGGCTGCAATACTATTTTTCCGCCCCCAAGTGAAAATTACAACCTCGCGTAAGTAAACATGTTTTATACGGATTCGGAAAAATTCTCGTACAGAATCAGTCTGTCATCCCTTCGACGGTGTACTCGTTCACAGTCGGATAGCGGGAATATGCGCCTAACCCATATTTCTCACCGCACCGGAACGCCGAGGCCGCAGAGTAGAGACGCAAAATCTTGCGTCTCTACTCTTATGTAAAAACTTACGCTGGTTTTTGTACCTGCTCTCCGTGTTACTATACGCGGGTGAGTTTATGAAAATACAGTCAACCTGAGAAAAGGTTATTTGTGTAACCGATTGCTCAATAAAGAAATACAATTTTTTCTCTTCTCAGTGGTCTGGTGCGAACTCCCTCGACTGCGCTCGGGACAGGTCTGCGGTTAATGAGAAATGAAGGTTACGGTTCGAATCCCTGGCGAATCTGCGGATTTTGCCCGGATTTGCGGTTTGTGCCCAAGCGTGGGCGCAATAAGAAACGGAGAGGGCGGGATTCGAACCCGCGGTACCCGCAAGGGGCACACCGGTTTTCGAGACCGGCTCGATAAGCCGCTCCGACACCTCTCCGGCTATTCATTTCAACAGTGTACAACTACGGCGTCGTTTTTTCAAGAGGATTAGTCTGGAATGCAGGGCAATCGCATTAAAAAAATATCGGTGTCTTTTGGCGATAAAGTGTTATTGACACACTTCCTTGCGGTCGTGGCTCTGTTGGGGTGGGGCTGTTTTGGAGCATAAATGAGGAACGAACAATTTTAATGCAATCGCCCTGGGCTGAAATGCCGCGTTTGGTTATAAAAGCCGGCGGAATCGGACGTTGTCAGGAGCGGCCCTTTGAAATATCGACCCCAATTCAGGCCCCCCGCCCCTGCCTGGTATAAGCAAAAAATTCAATTCCGGCATGGCAAAAGGCATTTCCTTATTAAATCACCGCTCACATTTGTCGATATCTTCTGAAGACAAAAAACAGTTGTTCTGTGGTTTATGAACTGAGCGGCGTAGAAGCCTTAGAGCCTGTCCTAATAACCAGAATCTATTGCGGCCGGCTGCAAAGCACGATGCCTGCGTTGTCGGCCAAAAACGTCCTCAACGTGGCGTCAACCACGCTTCCGGTCATTTTTGACCTTACGCCTTGGCCTCGCACTTTTCGCTCGGCCTCATAACGACCCGGTCATTAGGATAGGCTCTTAGGATTCCGGGCTTAGCGCCTTTAGATTTTTGCAATACGGACGTTCTTATCGGTAATTCGGTGAAACAAACGCAGGAGTTGGGAAGGAGACTTTATGACGGACGAGCGCGATACGATTTTAGTGATTGACGACGAGGACCACATCCGGATGGTCGTGGAATACAACCTGAAGCTGGAAGGATTTGACGTTTACTCGGCTGAAAATGGTTCGGTCGGCCTTGAAATCGCACGGCAGGAGGTTCCTGATGTGGTTCTATTGGACTGGATGATGCCGGAAATGGACGGATTGGAGGTTCTGACGGAACTAAAACACGACAAAAGGACGGCACATATACCTGTGCTCATGTTGACTGCCAAAGGAATGGACGCCGATATAGACAGAGCTTTAGAACTGGGGGCCGACGATTATATCACCAAACCTTTTGACCCGAGGTCGCTCGGCCAAACTATCAGGGAAAAACTCCAAGAGTGCATTAAGAGCGAAGCCGGGCAAAAAGGACTCTGATGCCGCCCTTGAGGCCGGCGAGTTACCAGGGCATATTCGGACCAACGGTCTCTGATGCGCAAGCTCTTGGCCCAGCGCGAAAAATAGCACGTATTTTTGTCGAGTGTAAAAATGAATGCGAGAGAAATAAGGATTCTGCTGGTTGACGACGACCCGGACTACCGCAAAGTCGTAAAGAGGGCCCTGGCGGGGCAGAGTCACTCGGCGAAGTTTACCGTCGAGACGGCCGGGAACCTGGCGGAAGGATTGGAGCACCTAAAGAGCAACAGCTTTGATTTGGTGCTGCTTGATTTAGGACTTCCGGACAGCTTCGGACTTGAGACATTCGACAGAGTTCACAGGGCCTGTCCCAATACACCCGTGGTTATGGTTACAGGTCTTGAAGACCGGGAGGTCGCTGTGGAGGCCATAAGGAAAGGCGCCAGCGACTATCTGGTCAAGGACGCCGATTCCTTCATAGACATCCTGGTCAGGACTATTCTGTACTCCCTGGAGCGCAAGCGGGCCGAGGAAGCACTGCATCTTAGTGAAAAAAACTTCCGTAATATCATAAACAAAAGCGCCGACGCTATTGTAGTTACAGACAACGACCAAACAATACTATTCGCCAATCCCGCTGCAGAAGCTCTTTTCGGCTGGAATTACGAAGAGCTTCTGGGCAAAACATTCGAGTATCCTGCAATCGTCGGCGAGACGACCGAGATTGAAGTAACCCGCAATCGCGGCGGAAAAGCCGTAACGGAGCTGCGCACGGTTGATACAACATGGCAGGGCAAAGCCGCCTATATGGCGACACTTCGAGATATAACCGAGCACAAGGCAACAGAACGAAAAATGGCCAAGTACCGGGACAATCTCAAGGCCCTCGTAAAAGAACGCGCCCATAGGGTTGACGCGGAAAAGGAGCTGCTGTCGGTTACCTTCTCGAGTATGGGCGACGGGGTGATTGTGGTCGACCCCGAGAAGCGAATCATATTATTCAACAGCGTAGCGGAAAAGCTGGCGGGATGGGAGTTCGAGCGTGTGCAGGACAGAAACATCGACGAGCTTTTCCACGTTGTTGACGAACGCACCAGGGAAAAAAATCAAAGCCCTGTTGACAAAGTGCTGAAGTCCTCAAAAACAGAACTCAGCACCGATTCCGAAGTTCTCGTTGCAATGGACGGCACCGAGCGCCCTATCTCGACCAGGGCCGCCCCCATTCGCAACATCGACGGAAGCATGGCCGGAATTGTCATGGTATTCCACGACGTCTCGCGAGAGCGTGAAGTCGAGCGTATGAAGCGGGATTTTATCTCTTCGGTATCACATGAATTGCGCACACCGCTGACGTCAATCAAGGCCTACACCGAGACGATACTCCACGATTCCGATATGCCCGAACCGACGAAGCGACAGTTCTTAGGCATTATCGACGAGGAATCAAACCGTCTGGCGAATCTGATTGAGGGCCTTCTGGAGTTATCCCGCATCGAGTCCGGTTCCGTCAAGCTTTTGCGTGAACCTGTGGATGTGGCCGCTGTTACCGAGCGTATATTGGACGCTTTGCGGCCTCTTTCCGACAAGAAAAATATCCGGCTCAAAGCGGACATCGACGACGGTCTTCCCAACTTGCAGGCCGACGGAAGTAAAATTGAATCCGCTGTTACAAATCTGGTCAATAATGCAATCAAATTCACACCTCAGGACGGTGAGATTTCTATTTTAGTTCGGCAAAGGTCCGACCAAATGGTTATCCGTGTGAGCGATACCGGCATGGGGATACCCAAAGAGGATTTGCCGAAAATATTCGACCGCTTTTACCGCGTTCACCACTCCGGCAGGCTCATTCATGGAACAGGATTGGGCCTTGCCATTGTCAAGAAGATAGTGACGATGCACGGCGGAAGAATCGAAGTGGAAAGCAAATTGAACCAGGGTACAACCTTTACGATGTTCTTACCCTTGACTGCCAGTCCGGTAGCGGCGGCTTCGCCTGCAAACTAAGAGCCTATCCTAATAACCAGAATCTATTGCGGCCGGCCGCAAAGCACGATGAAAAGCGTTGTCGGCCAAAAACGTTCCAAAACCCCGAATCTATCCGCTGTCGGGGCTCTGTTTGACTTAGCGCATGTATTTTTAATGGTTCGTATTACGCCTCTGGATAGACCCACGGTTTTCGATATTTTCGTCGCAGCAACTCGTTTGCGGCCTTGTCGCCGAGGATAATTTCCTTCTCGCCGTCCCATTTTACGCTTCGGCCCAGCTTATACGAGAGCATCCCCAACAGGCTCATATTCGTCGAGTAATGGATTAATTCGATATCACAGACGGGCCGTTTGCCGGTCTCGATAGCATTAAGGAAGTCGGCAAAGAGCTCCTTGATGTTCTGGTTATCCGGCTCGTTCAACTGTGGTTCTTCGTGAATCTCCTTTTGCCCTTTTCCGAGGGGATAGAAGGTCCAGCCATTTCTCCAGCCCATGTGGAACGTGCCTTTGGTGCCGTAGAAATAGCAGCCGACGTTTTCGGCCTTCTCTGCCGTGTTGCCCGCGAAGTTACGGTGCTCCCAGTGAGCGGTGAAGCTCTCGAATTCGTATGTTGCGAGCTGGTGGTCGGGCGCGTCGCTGGTCTGCTCTTCTTTGGTAAGGATTGGCGGTCCTTTGATTGGTCGGCCGCCGGTCGAGTACACTGTCTTAGGCCATTTTTCATCCATAATCCACAAAATCTGGTCCACCCAGTGCACCCCCCAGTCACCAAGCGTACCGTTGGCGTAGTCGAGATACTGCCGGAACCCTTTGGGGTGTATGCCTCCGCTCCAGGGATTATCGGGTGTGCCGTTGAACGGCCGCAGCGGCGCCGGGCCGCACCACATATCCCAATCCAGTCCTTTCGGCGGCTCCATATTCTTCTTCGGTTTCTCAGGCCCGCCGCCGTACAGAACGAACGCGCGAACCGAGCCGATTTTGCCGGCCCGGCCCTCCTGGAGGAACTTCCTTCCGGAGACGTTGTGCGGTGATATCCGCCGATGGGTCCCGACCTGCACGACCCGATTAGCGGCGCGGGCGGCATTAACCATGGCGCGGCCTTCCATAATCGTATGGCCGATGGGCTTTTCCACGTAAACATGCGCACCGGCTTTGACGGCCGCGATGGCGCACAGCGGATGCCAGTGGTCGGGCGTGGCGACGATTGCAATATCGGGCTTTTCCTGTTCCAGAAGCTCGCGGTAGTCCTTGTACTTTTTGGGTGCGTCGCCGGTGAGGTTTTTGACCTTTTCGGCGGCCGGGTTCAGTTGGTGCTCGTCAACGTCGCACATTGCAACGATTTTGCACCGGCCCGACGCAATCGCTTCTCCTGTGATGTTCATACCCCACCATCCGCTGCCGATTAGGGCGGTGCGATACGTCTTGCTTCTCTGGGCCAACAGTATGTTTGGGGCCGCAAAGGCCATAGACGCGGCTATGGAGCTTTTGAGAAAAGTACGACGGTCTATAGACATGATAATGGCTCCTTTCTATTGAAACAACGGGTGTAGTTTCCATTTTATGTAAAATTTGATAAAAATTGGACTCCACTACTTATACTATAAGTGAGGTACTCCCACTTGTCAAGACCAAAAAGTTGAAGATTTAAGATAGTATTCTGCAGTAGTAGCATCCTTTTTCTTTTTGGTTCTTTTTCTTTTTGCTACATTTGTGAAATCTGTTAGCAAACCTGTTACTTATGCCATTTCATTCATACACTCACCAGTTGCACGCCAGCGCAAATTGAATTGGCTCTGCTCGAAGCTGCATCTTTACCATTGTCGAAATACACCTCCGACGGCGTCCGGTAGCCCAACGCCTGGTGCAGTCGCTCCTGATTGTAAAACCGAAAGTAAACGCCTATACCACGCCGAGATTCGTCAACATCCTGATAATCCTTAAGATAAATCTCCTCATACTTTACCGTCCGCCACAGCCGCTCAACAAATATATTGTCAAACACTCGACCCTTTCCATCCATACTGATGGCCACGCTCACATCTTCCAGGACTCCTGTAAATGCTCCGCTGGTGAATTGAGAGCCCTGGTCTGTGTTGAATATCTCAGGCCTGGCTATTGCCAACGCTTGCCTGAGTGCTTCCAGACAGTAATCTACATCCAACGTTGTTGACAACGCCGCCGCTCAATGAGCTGCCGACGCTGTTCTATTGGCAGAGACCTGATTCTTTTTTGAGCTCCTCTACCTCCATCGTCAACCGGCCTATCTGCTGATACAACTTGGCTTCAATGTTGTCTTGCTGCCGGACGCCTTTGTCCTTGCTGTTGGCCAGAACTTCCGGCAACTGAGCGAGAGCCTGTTTCTTCCACTTAGTTACTTGTGTGGGGTGAACGCCATGCTCAGCCGAAATCTGATTGACTGTCTTGTGTCCCGCGATAGCCTCAATCGCTACACGGGCTTTGAACTGACCTCCATAACGTTTTCGCTGTGCCATAATAGCCTCCATGATTGCCGCTACCATACCACAGCAATACCATCTTATCCACTGGTCCGAAAAACCGGGAGTATTATAGTCAGACTTGTGGGTCAAACCACAAGAAACTGGGCCGGGACAATCCGTTGCCCCGACCCGTCAATGCACGATTCATTAATCCAAACACTAACTCACCTACTGTACCCAGACCTTAAATCCCCACGATTCGAGCTGTCGAGCGGCCTGTCCGGCTCTTATCTCTTCGGCATCGCTTCTGCTTCACAGCTACAATATCCATCCTGTGCACTTCGGACACTTGCCGCCCTTTGCCTGCTTCATGCCCGGATACATCGAGCAGGCCTACCGCACATCATCTGAATCGGAACTCTCCTCGGCCTCCCTCTTCTCTTTCTCCTTCACGCCTTTTTTCATCTCTTTGCCGAACTTTTTGCCTGCCGCCTTGACCTCGAGCAGATGCTGCTTCGGCAGCACACTCTCGACAAGCAGCTTACCTTCGGCTGAGCGACCGGCAAAAACAATATTGCTCTTTGTCGGCATCTCGAGAGGCTTGATCTCAGGCCCGCCGGAAGCCGCGACAAAGCCGGACATCATGTTAAGCAGGCGCACGAGGTTGAACGTCCCGCCGAAATCATACTCCTTGTCGTCCCCCTCGTCGTCCCCTTCAAATACCTCAATCGCAGTCTTGATCTCTGAAGCCAGCTCGTCCGGCCCACCGGCCTTGACCTTCTCTATCAACTCGCGGACGATTTTCTCGCTGTCGCGGCCGAAAGCATACACGCAGTAGTCATCCAGCACTGCCCAGCGATACTCCATCCCCCCGCCCCATATCTTATTCATCATCTCGGCTTCGGGCGAATCCTCTTGGCCCATCTTAAACGAGAGCTTCGCCGAGCCGATCTTTACGCTCTTGTAAGTCGCTGCCTCGCGCTCGACCTCCGCACTCATCTCCAGGCCGAAGCCCTTGTACAGCTTATCGAACATTCCTTCTTCGAACATCTTGAGCTCCTCTTCGATGACCTGTTGGAACGCTTCGGCGTCTCTGATCTGAATCACATACTTGAACGAGAACGGCCCGCCTTTGTCGCCACCGGACTTCATCGATATAGCAAGACAATCACCCATCGCATTGACCGACTTTTCCGTCAGCTTCTTGAGCTTCTCAACCTCGGCTTTGCCCATGGCATCCGGTGATATCGAGGCCAGAAGATCTATCATCTTCATATTGCAAAGCTTTGTGCTCTTTCGGTCGACCTTAGTCACAACATTGGCGAACGCTCCGTCATCAAGATAACCCAGCAATTCGCCGCAGTCGCCGTCCTCCGGCGCCGCCAGCAACTCCGAGAGCAGCGTCCCGTCAACTGTCTTGCTCAGAAGCGTAAATCTGCAGTTCTCGGCCGTCAGCGCTATCCCGATACCCACACGGTCCGTTCCCTTGATTAGCATCTCGAAGCTCTCACCGTAGAAGCCGACCACCGCAGCAGGATCCGCCATGCCGCCCTTGCCCTGCTCCTGTGCCTTCTTCAGCATCACCTTCATCGCTTCGAGCTGCGCAAAAACCATCGGCGCGAACAGCTTCGAACCCTGCTGTACATTCCCGTACAGCCAGATAGGCGAAGTCCTCAACAACTCCTTCTCGCCCTCGTCGAGCAAAGCGCCCAACCCGCGTTTCCTGCCGGCCCGCATCTTCTTGAAGCGTATCAGTTTATCCCGTGACTTCGTCGGACACATAACGGCAAACCGGCCCACCTTCGTCACGACCGCTTTTTCACGCCCGTCCATCGTTATTGTGGAGATACCCTCATTGTCGGGTTCACCCACGTTCGGATTTCTTGAAACGAAGTTGTCGTAATTTGTCACCTGTACTAAGCCCCCAACAAACACGTTGGCAAACGGGTTGACCGCAGCCTCTTTGCTCGGCAGGTTTACGCCGAATATCGCGAACGTCCCCTTTACATTAATCCCCCTCGGCCTCTTGCTGCCCAGCATCTTTGCCAGCCTGGAAAGCACCCCGTCTTTGGCGTCGAACGACTCCGGGGCAACGCCCTTGAGATACTCATTCACTGCCGTACACGTGCTGTCAAGGTTCCTTATCTTAACACAGAACAGAGTCTTGGCCGGAAGTACCTGCAATGCCCAGCTCCCTCTTTTCTTCGCCGCGTCTCCTGCCCAGGCACCGCCGACCGTCATCAGAACTACCAGTACGGTGATTACGCCCTTCTTGAAACTCTTGGAATAAGTCATAACCGCTCCTTTCTTTAGACCTTGTCGGTCGCTCTCATCTTCGGGCCCGACCACAGCGCCAGGCTCGTATCTATCCAAACCGAGGTTTTCCATATAGGTCGCTTCATAGCGTTCCCAATTCGACTGCACCATAAAGGCATACTATTCTAATATAATATACGCCCAGGGGCTTGGCAATATTCATATTCTTGTGGAATATTTTCGGAAGTTGGATTTAGGCCGCCTCTAAAACACCTCTGATTGGTTTTGTTGAATCAAATAGGCAAGGAAGAGCTTGCCAAGGTTTTGGTGGAGTTGATTAAGAACGACCGAGAAGTCCAAAGGGCTATCTTAAACTTGGCCTTCTCTTGTCCGAATATTGTGACGCAGATTTGAACAGCGGAGAAAAATCCCACGCTTGACAAAAAATTTCACGTGTGTAAATGCGCGTGAGCGCGCCACTTACGTCAATTCCAAAACTTTTTCCAGAAAGAATCCTTACGCTTTTGTGAATTCGCGCTATGATGGACATTGGTAAATGCTAACTTTTTGGAAAAGGTTAAATGATGAGTTTGACCGTTAGGAAAATTGTTGTGTTGGGATTGATTGGGACCATTTTCTTAATGGCCAACATCCTGATAATGGCGAATTGGATTGCCGAATCTGGAATTGCGGAAAAGGCCGGTTGGTTACGGAAGGATTTTTTGACCGGAACGGCCGTCGCAGTAATTCTTGTGTTGCTCATTCTATCGGTTAATCCCAAGAATACCGCTGGCAAGGCGGTTGGTTTCATTCGAAGGTGTCCGGTTTGTGACAAGAGATTGATTGGGAGTGCGAACTATTGCGGTGAGTATGGGAGTAAGGTCGGTTCTTAGCTGCCCAGAATGGTTTCGAGCATGATGAAGATTTCTTGACAACTGCATCGCTTCTTGTTTCAATTATTACTTGGAGCGGGAGTACCGGTCCAAATACTGGGTTAAAAAGATCATAGCCCCAGGGCGTCAGGACAAACGCATATAAGCGTAAGTAATCCTGTTTTTCAGGAGCGCCTATCTTTATTGTGCCCCGCTCCATTTTTCAGTCTGGATACATCCGTCGCTATTAGAGCAGAACAGCGTATAACGCTGACCTTATTGCTGAGATGTTGTCGACTATGCATCGCACAACCTACGTATTCTTGTATGACGTTTTTGGGGAAATAAGAAGTGCCCGAATTTGACAGAGAAGAATTTAGGGAATACTGGAGCGCCACCGAGGTAATTAGAGAATATCAGCGGATGCTCTTCACGTTCGGAGACATGGAGCTGCCTTATGTGCTCGCTGCTGAACACAGCCGATTCAGGGATAGGGCCGTCGTAAGGAAAGGTGTTGTTCTGATTCAGAGACCCCACATACTGCTGCCCCCATATTATGGGGGGCCAGAGTTCAAAGAAGGTTTTGAGCATGCGAATACAATTCCACCTGAGACAGTGTATCTTTTGAGAGCCATGCAAATGCCTTATTCTCAAATAATCAATAAGCCAGTTGGTGAAGAAAAGATTGAGTATGGCAGCTTGCAGAGTGTGTTGGACAAATTTGACAGGGCGATGGAAAGCCAAGAGGACACAGAAACTGGCCTGATAAAAGGGGTCCTGGAGGGGGCAGATATCTCTTTAATGAGATATTCGCTGGGCTTGGCGATAAAATCAGCTCCAGGAAATGTGCAGGAATTTTTTGAGCATCTGAGGAGACAAAGAGGAGAGCCTATAAGGCCTGATGAAAGGATTACAGACGAGGACATAAGAAGGCTGTTCGGATAGACTCCTCGATAGGATGCAAATAGCGCAATGACCCTCTTGTTTCTACTTTCTCTTGAGTATTAAAGGCAAATGTCTTACGCAAAGCTGTTGCGGCTGGCATTTGTGCAGGGCGTCAGTCTGGCCAACAAATTCCTCAGTTTAAGCGAATGTATCATTCTATCGATACAAATTTCTTTTGAAAATCTGGCTTCTGCAGCGCATATTTCTCTTGGCGGTTACGCCCTGATTATCCGACCCGAGAGCGAAGGTTCCCAGGCGGGCTCGCCGTTTGCGGGACGCTGGCGGGGACGGAGTTCAAGAAATCGTGGACCTCAACTCACGACTTGGTGGACGCACCGGTTGGCAGGGATAGTATCGTATGATGTTCTACTACAGCACGTGCGACATGCCACACGTTCGGGCATTCCTTTGCTACTCGTCTATTGGAAAACGGGTACGATGTCAGAACCGCACAGGACGGACATTGAAACGGATATGGGTCTTATACGGAAACCATATAAGCATAGTTAGGCGGCTGCCCGCAAAGAGAAGGTTCTGAGGTGGAAATGAGTGATTCAAGAATTGCAGAAATACTGAAAGCCTTTGAGGTCTTCGATGGGGTCTACAATCGCGCTCATGTAGACGCTGCACTGGAACTCCAAGAAGAGATAGCCCCTCATTTGATTGGCGTCTTGGAAGAAGTACTTTCGGATCCGGCCTCGTATGGTAGCTGTCCATTTTCGCGGAGCGAAAGCATGGTGGAATGTGATCGGATATTGTGCGTCGGGTTGCGAGCGTGGTCAGCCGGCCGTGTTCCCTTTAGTTGCTGGGGAGAAGGGCCGGTTCAAGGGACGGGGGAGCGTTGGCCCTTTGCAGTGCAGCCAGTTCCGACTCAAATATCGAACGGCCTTCCGTAAGCCAGCGTTGAAC
>JAUWPZ010000182.1 GCA_030611315.1 Sedimentisphaerales bacterium | reverse complement strand
TTCTCCAAGTCTTTGATATATAACAGGTTATATTTTATACGACCCGGCTTGCTTGTCAACCCGAAAAATGATTTAACTCCAAAAAATACAACAACTTACAGCACTTTTTTGACGGTGACTACTTTTGACGCAGGCATCAATATATTAAAGATTAACACAAATAAAACAAAATGCCAGGCAAAATTCCACAAAATATACACCTTTTCAGCACAAAACTCCAGATATTAAATTAAGATGGCAAAAACGACCGCAAAAATGTAAGATTTCGCCGTGGCAAAGAAAAGCATCCTAATCTCGCTTATACTAATCTCGACAGCGACAGGCTCCCCGATGTCGCGGCTCGCGGACCTGTTCGACGGCAAAGCCAAGGTAAGCCCCACCCCGACGCTCTATATTGCCGAGCCGGTCGATAACAGCATTCAATTCTTCCCCTCCGATTCCAATGCCGTCCGCAATCGCCTTTTGCAAATGCCCGCCGAGCCCAACCTCGTTATCATCACGCACGGCTGGCTTGAAAGAGAGCCCTGGCCCGAAAACCTCGCCCTGGCGATAAAGCAAAAGACCGACCCGAACCGATGGCTTTGCGGCTGGTTCGACTGGCACAAGGAGGCGGCGCTCTTTAATCCCACCGGCGCCGCTAAGTTCGGCAAAAATACAGCCGGGCCCCTGCTCGGCAAAAAAATCCTCGAATTATCCAAAGACTGCCCGCATATCCATCTCATCGCCCATTCCGCCGGGTCCTGGGTCATTAACGAAGCGGCAAGAATCATCGCCGCCCGGACAAACGCGACTATCCACCTGACTTTCCTCGACGCCTACGTCCCGCCCTTCTGGGGCGAGGAAAATCTCGGCGATATTCGCAGCGACCCGAATAATTCCGTCTGGGCAGAGCACTACTTCACCCGCGACATAACCCTCGGCTTCACCGAAAAGCTCCTCACCGGCGCCCACAACGTTGACCTGACCAACATCGAGCCCGGCCTCAACGACCACAGGTTCCCGTTTCACTGGTATCACGCCACGGTCATGGCCGAATACGCCACCGCCAAACGTTACCGGGGCAAAGAATTATTCAATCGCGCAGGCGATATCGAATACGGCTTCGCCCGCTCGCTCGAAGCAGGCGGCAGCAATTGGAACCTAAGCATTACTCTAAAACCCGCCGATAAAGCCGTAAAAATCAAACCCGTCAAATAGCCGGGCCCGGCGAGTAATCCATATTTCCCCGCGTTTTTTACCTCCAACGCCCCACAATTACAGCCCTCGCCCCTTGTAATCACTCCCGGCATATATATAATGCTCTGAAGGTGTTGAAATAATTTTTCTGACGTTCTGCGTCCGGCGCGGGCTCGGCGGTAAAAAAATTAAGGGATTGACTATGGCAAAAATTACCAAGCTTGACGACATCGTATCGCTCTGTAAGCGAAGGGGCTTTATATTCCAGTCCAGCGAAATTTACGGCGGCCTGGCGAGCTGCTACGACTACGGGCCGCTCGGCGTCGAGCTGAAAAACAACGTCAAAAAGGCCTGGTGGAAAAACGTCGTCCGGATGCGTGACGACGTTGTCGGTCTCGACTGCAGCATCCTGATGCACCCGATGGTCTGGAAGGCCAGCGGCCACGCCGACAAATTCGCCGACCTCATCGCCGAGTGCAAAAAGTGCAACACCAGGACCCGCGTTGACCACCTCAGAGAAAAACCTGTCCCGAGCGCAGCCGAGGGAGACGCCGAACAGGCCTCCCAGCACACCGAGCACATCTCCCTCGACACCGCCCAGGCCCAGCAGCACAACCTTTCCGGCAAAGTCTGCCCCGGCTGCGGCACCGTCGGCCGATTCACCGACCCAATGCCATTCAAACTGATGTTCGAAACACAAATGGGAGCAAACGTCGACGACTCGATGACGATGCACCTTCGCCCCGAAACCGCACAGGGCATCTTCGCCAATTTCCGAAACGTCCTCGACACCACCCGCGTCAAGATACCCTTCGGCATCGCGCAGATAGGCAAGAGTTTCCGCAATGAGATTACCACCAAGGCATTTATCTTCCGCACCCGCGAATTCGAGCAGGCCGAGCTTGAGTTCTTCTGCGAGCCGGGCACCGACGAGCAGTGGTACGAGCACTGGAAGCAGAGCCGGTTCGACTGGTACACCGACCTGGGCCTGAAAAAAGAAAACCTCCGCTTTCGCGACCACGACGGCGACGAGCTCGCCCACTACGCCAAGGCCTGTGTCGATGTCGAATACAAATTCCCCTTCGGCTCCGGCGACTGGCAGGAGCTTGAGGGAATCGCCAACCGCACCGACTACGACCTCAGGCAGCATCAACGCGGCATCAGAACGCTCAATAAATGGTTCGAGAACAACCGCGAACTCACAAATATCACCCTGGCCGACGAAGCCGAAGATTACCACAAAGGCCCGCTCTCTTACTTCGACGACGAGAAAAAAGAACGCTACATTCCCTACGTAATTGAGCCGAGCGCCGGAGTCGATAGAAGCGCCCTTGCTTTCCTCGTCGATGCTTACGACGAAGAAGAGGTCCGCGGAGAAACGAGAAACCTTCTCCGGTTCCATCCGGCCCTTGCGCCGGTAAAGGTCGCTATCTTCCCTCTCGTCAAGAAAGAGGGTATGCCGGATATAGCCAGGAATATCTACAATGAGCTGAAAAAGTATTTCAACTGCTTTTACGACGAGAAAGGCGCGGTCGGCCGACGCTACCGCCGCCAGGACGAGGCCGGAACACCATTCTGCGTCACTGTTGACGGCCAGACGCTCGAAGATTCCACCGTTACCGTCCGGGACCGCGACTCGATGGAACAGACGAGAATCTCAACCGACCGGCTCCTCGGCCACTTCCGAGAAAAACTGGACATGTAAAATGCCCCAGGAAAAGCAAAAAAACAAAAAGCCTCCCACCTTAAAGAAAATCTTAAGAGGGGTCGGCCTTGTATTGCTCTGCTTTTTTCTAATTCTTGCTCTCATCTTCCATGCCCCGTGGAAAGTAACGGTTCTGCTGCTTATTATTCTCCTGGCCTACACCACCCAGCCCAAACCCGCCAGAAAATGGTTCGAGCTCTCAGCCGCGGCCGTTGTTCTTGCTCTGATTATCTGGGTCTTTCTGCCAAATGATAACGAAGGCTGGCGGCCCTATACTTTCGACAAAGAACTGGCCGCCCTCGAAGCAAAATACAAAATACCCGACCCCGAAAACGCCGCTGACGTTTACTACTGGCTCCTGGAGTACTACGACCCTCGCAAATTCAAGCTCACGTTCCTGCCTGCCCGGGAACGTGTATTCGTACTATCGCAACCCTGGTCGAGCCGGGAGCATCCTATACTTACTGAATGGCTCCAGGACCACGCGAAAACGATTAGCTCACTTCCAAAGGCCTGTAACATCAAGCCGTGTCGATTTCCCGCCAATATTAAGCTCAGGACCACCGACAAGCTCGAAATATACCGAAATCAGGCCCTCAAAAGCTGGGCTGTACTGCTCCTGCTTGCAGGCAATAATGACCGGGGCGAAGGCCGCCTCGACCAGGCCCTGGCCAAATACCTATTCGCCCTTCAAATAGCAGACCACCTCGACCAGCAGAAGCAAACAAACGAAATCCTCTTAGGCTTCAGCATCGAAGTGGTAGTATTACCCCCGCTCAACAGGTTCGTCATCGAAACCAACCCCAGCGAAAACCAGCTCCGGCTCGTATCCGACTCTCTGAAAAATCTCAAAAATAACTGGTGTTCGGACTTCTCTAAATGCCTCGAATACGACAAGCTCTTCGTCAAGAACGCCTTCTGCTGCGTGGCCTACCAGACAAATCCACAAGGCAGCGTAAGGCTAAGCCGCAACTTAACAGAAGCAATTTTCAGGCGAAGACTGCGCACGCAAACCTATTGGCAAAGAAAATCCATGAAAGCCTACACCATCGCAGCCTGGTTCTTCCTGCCCTCTGCCCCGCAAAAAGCCGTTGAAATGATAGACAAAATCTTTGAAGATGCAAATGACCTTACCGAACCCGACTTCCCGTGGGGCGAAGAAAATCTCCGCTCACTCCCTCGGTTCCAGCTCAATTGTCGCTATCTTGTCGAATCGATGACAAACAGGTCGACGCGCCTCTACCCGCCTTTCCATGATGTCTACCTCAAACGCCTCGTTCAGCGCAGAGGCGCAAGACTTTTAACAGCAATAAAGAGCTATAATATTACAAACGGCCGCTGGCCGGAGAATCTCAAGCCAATTAAATCCGCCGCCCCGCCTGAAGCCTTCATTGACCCGCTCAACGGCGGCCCTTTCGTCTATAAACTCACCGATGACGGATTCGAACTATACAGCAAAGGCAAAAATAATATTGACGACGGCGGCAAACGCGAACGGGAAGGCCCCGACGACCTGCCAATCTGGCCAATACCCGTCAGAAAACCGGAAAACAACTTGGAGTACACACATGTCGAACAATAATAAAGTTTACATATCCGAACTAACAAACAGCGTCGGCAAAGAGGTTACACTCGCCGGCTGGCTCTATCAGGCCCGCTCGAGCGGCAAAGTCCTGTTCTTAATCATTCGCGACGGCACCGGCCTGTGCCAGTGCATCGTCGAAAAAGGCAAAATCCCCGACGAGCTTTTCGAGCAGCTAAAACGCCTCGGCCAGGAATCCTCTTTGATGCTCACCGGGACCGTCCGCGCCGAGCAAAGAAGCGTCGGCGGCTATGAGCTGTCAGTAACCAACGCAGAAATAATCTGTCCCACCGAAGGCTATCCAATCACACCGAAATCGCACGGCGTCGATTTCCTCCTCAAAAATCGCCACCTCCATCTCCGCTCCCACCGCCAGTGGTGCATCGGCAGAATCCGCCACACCGTCATCGACGCCATCCGCCGTTTCTTCAACGACAACGGCTTCATCCTCATCGACACCCCCATCATCACGACCATCGTCGGCGAGGACCAGCAGTCGCTTTTCGAGGTTGACTATTTCGGCAGCCCTATGCACCTCGCCCAGACAGGCCAGCTCTACGTCGAATCGGCAGCAATGAGCTACGGCAAGGTCTATTGCTTCGGCCCAACCTTCAGGGCGGAAAAAAGCAAAACCCGCCGCCACCTCACCGAGTTCTGGATGGTCGAGCCGGAAGTCGCCTTCATCGACCTGCCCGCCCTGCTCGAATTAGCCGAAAACTTCGTCTCTTTCATAGTCGCCCAGGTCCTGCAAAATAATCGCAGCGACCTCGAAACTCTCGGCTCCGACATCGCCTCGCTGGAAAAAATCACTCCGCCCTTTTACCGCCTCACCTACACCGACGCCGTTGACATCTTGACCGGCCAAAAGACAAAAGACTTTCTCGCCGAGCAACTAAATGACCTGCAAACACAAAAGCAGCAAACCGAATCCAGAATTGCCGAGCTTGAAACCGAGCAGACCGGCCAGATAAAGCAGTGGAAAAAAGACAAAATCGCCGCCGAGCTGATTGAATTGTGCGCCGGGCTCGCCGAGACAAATACAAAAATCGAAAACAATCCCAGGCACGCCGCCCTTGCCGCAGAATTTCGATGGGGCAAGGACCTCGGCGGTTCCGACGAAACCATCATCTCGCAAATGCACGACAAGCCTATCTTCGTCACTCACTACCCAAAACGAGCCAAGGCCTTCTATATGAAGACCGACCCCAAAAACGACAAAGTCGTGGAAAACTTCGACCTGCTCGCGCCCGCCGGCTTCGGAGAAATCATCGGCGGCTCAATCAGAGAGGACGACCACGACCTGCTCCTCCGGCGAATCGGCGAACAAGGCCTAAATCCGGAAACTTACAACTGGTATCTCGATTTGCGAAAGTACGGCTCGGTGCCGCACGGCGGCTTCGGCCTCGGCGTCGAAAGGACCATCGCCTGGGTAACAGGCGAAAAGCACATCCGCCAGTGCATCCCGTTCCCCAGAATGATGGACAAAGTCTATATCTAACTCCCGCCATAGTATTCTGTCAAAATTGTATTTGTTAGTAACGCAATTAAGCTGTTATGCTGAGCGGAGCGAAGCATCCGGCTTTAGCAATACAACTACTTTCAATGTGCAATTGAGATTCTTCACTTCGTTCAGACCTGTCCTCGAGCGACAGCGAAGGAATGACAAGCTACATATTCAATCATGACAGACTAATAG
>JAUWPZ010000196.1 GCA_030611315.1 Sedimentisphaerales bacterium | reverse complement strand
TCCTTCAGGGCATTGACCTCCTCGTTCTTTAGCTCCCCGTCTGCCCAGGCCGCCGCTATTACCAGCTTGGCAAGGTCCATTATGAACTTTCTGTCAGCCTAGTTCGACGGCGTTAATTTTCCTTGACCTATAATACCCGACATCCCTCAAGAACGCAAGCTCACCGGCCTCTGTCATTCCAAAATCGACGTGGAACCCGTATTTAGCCCGGCGGGGTGTGACAAATTTTTCCGGCACACTGTAACCTTAATGATAGTAATGTATTGCGCCAACTCGTCATGCTGAACAAAGTGAAGCATCCGGCTTTCGGACCGAGAGGCTCCTTCGCTTGGTCAGTAACATCTCGTTCTCTGGCCAGATGCTTCGCTTCGCCTTGCTGCGCTCAGCATGACACAAAGAAATCGCCCCGCCAGAAAATCTAGT
Source organism: Sedimentisphaerales bacterium (assembly GCA_030611315.1). Lineage (GTDB taxonomy): Bacteria > Planctomycetota > Phycisphaerae > Sedimentisphaerales > Anaerobacaceae > JAUWPZ01. The sequence continues at coordinate 4,656 of JAUWPZ010000196.1, read as the reverse complement.
CGCACCCGCCCGGCGTTTCACGCCGGGATTTGGATTGCCCTGTATTTTCGACTGGTTATAATGGAGCAGTCTCAGCATTCCGCTGGTAAGGTTTCTTTGTTGCACATATAAATGCTTATGTCGAGAAAAGTTACAATACACTACTCCCCCTCAGATATGGAGGTAGCCCTTATGGCCAGTTCCCCAAACAGCATAAACCGCCGTCGTTTCCTTCAGATTAGCTCAGGCTCCGTAGCCGCGATTGTTTTACCCGACATTTCTCTAAGTGCCGCTCCCGCAAGCGCTGACCGTCCCAATATCCTCTGGGTCAGCGCCGAGGATATCAGCCCCGACCTCGGCTGTTATGGCGATAAGTACGCCGTAACGCCCAATATCGACGCCCTCGCGGCCCGGGGCGTACGTTACGATAACGTATATTCGCATTCCGGCGTTTGCGCCCCAACCCGCTCCGGCATCATCACCGGCATGTACCCATCCACCATCGGCACCCACCACATGCGCTGCAAAGGCGTTCCGCCGGCGTATGTGAAATGCTTCAGCGAATATCTCAGAGCGGCCGGTTATTACTGTACGAATAATTCCAAAACCGATTACCAGTTCGACCCGCCGCTGACCGCCTGGGACCAGAACAGTCGCAGCGCGCACTGGCGCGGCCGCGCTGATGGTCAGCCGTTCTTTGCCGTTTTCAATTACACCACCTCGCACGAAAGCCAAATCCGCAACAGGAGCAAGGGCATGCTTCAGCGGATTGCCGGCCTCAAACCGAACGAAAAACACGACCCCGCCAAAGCTTCTCTGCCGCCGTATTATCCCGATACTCCCGTCGTCCGCAAAGACTGGGCGCAGTATTACGATATCATTACACTGTTGGATAAGCAGGTCGGCGGTATTCTCAAGCAGCTCGAAGAAGACGGCCTCGCCGATAATACGATAGTATGGTTCTGGGGCGACCACGGACGCGGGCTGCCGCGGGCCAAGCGGTGGATTTACGATTCCGGTCTTCGGGTTCCGCTGATTATCCGGGTCCCGGAGAAGCTGCGCAAAGCCGCACTGCCGGCCAATCCCGATTCGCTCAAACCCGGCGCCGTTAACGACGACCTGATAGCGTTTATTGATTTCGCCCCGACGATGCTGTCATTGGCGGGGGTCAAAATCCCGAAGCATATACAGGGCAGGGCCTTTCTCGGCAGCCGGAAGGCAAAGCCGCGTGATTATATATTTGCCGCGCGCGACCGTATGGACGAAGCATACGACCTGATTCGCGCGGTGCGCGACAAGCGCTACAAATACATTCGCAACTATTTCGCGCACGTCAGCCGCGGCCAGGACATCGATTATATGAACCAGATGCCCACGATGAAGGAGATGCGCCGGCTCCACGCCGAGGGCAAACTAAAAGGCCCCGAGATGCAGTACTTCGAAAAAACCAAGCCCGTCGAGGAATTGTACGATACCGCATCCGACCCGCATGAGGTCAACAACCTTGCGGACGACCCGAAATATAAGAAAGTACTTGAACGGATGCGCAAGGCCCATCAGAGATGGGTCATAGACTCCGGCGATATGGGCCTGATACCTGAGCCGGAATTTGACGAGATGAAACGGCCGGGCGGCGTGTACGAAAAAACGGCCGCGCCGACGTTCACAACCGGCTCCGGGCGGAGCAAGGAAAGCGGGCGAGTTACAATCAACTGCGCCACAAAGGGCGCATCTATCGCATACAGAATCGCAGGCGGCAAGAGCAGCGGCTGGAAACTATATACAAAACCGGTTCCGCTCAAAGACGCCCAAACCCTGCATGCAAAGGCATGTCGCATCGGCTTTAAGGATAGTAGTGAGGCCGCGGTGAGATTGGAAGGTGGACACGCAATTAGCGATATTAAGGGGTCAGAGGCGACAAGCGAGAACATACAACACTGGACAGAGCTGCTTGACAAGACCGACCTGCTGGAGCGGCTGCGCAAGATAAAGCAATTAGACGGCACGGGCAAAGATGCAGTACCAGAGTACATCGAAGCCCTGGGGGATAAGTACGGCTCGGTCCGCTACTGGGGTGTTATTGGTCTGCATAACAGTTGTAAGACGCCTCAGATTATACGAGGCGTCAGGCCGGCAGTGAAAAAGATACTTCAGGACCCGGCGGCGGTTGTTCGGATTGCAGCGGCACATGCACTTTGCGACTGGGGCGAAGCCGATGAGGGACTGAGCGTGCTTACCAAAGAACTCGAAGGCAAAACAGCCAAGGCAAGGCTCTATGCTGTTATCGCCCTGAACAAAATCGGCGGGAAGGCGAGGCCCGCTCTACCGGCCATAAAAGCTGCCCTGAAGGACTCGGATAATTATGTAAAGCGAGTGGCGCAGACGACACTAAAGAAGCTGGAAAATTAGGCATTTTCGATTCCCTTGGGGATAAATTTCGAATGTCGATTGCAGGAGCGAGGTTATAATTTTTTTGCGGCGAGGGTGAAAATCTTTCTTTTGTCCTTGATGTACTTTCTCTCGAAATTGGTGCCGGTGATTTCGCCGGGCTCGGCGCCGGCGGTGGGGAGGAAATCAACTTTTTCAAGCACATCTGCTCGGTCGCTGATTAGCTTTTGTATTGTCTCGAAATACTCGGCGTGGTCGGTGGCGATTTGCAGTCGGCCGGAGGTCCTCAGGCAGCGGATGAGGTGCTGCAAATTGGCCGGGCAGAGAAAACGCCTTTTATGGTGGCGCTTTTTCGGCCAGGGGTCCGGGAAGTAGATGTGGAAGCATTCTATTGAATCGTCCGGGACCGAATCAGCTAAAAAAGCGGCGGCGTCGGTGCGTATTATCCGGACGTTTTTGATGTCCCATCGACCGATGCGATCCACGGCGTATCGATAGTATTTGCGGGCCCGTTCGATGCCGAGGAAATTGACCTCACTCTGGGCCTTTGCCTGGCTGAGCAGAAAGGCCGCTTTGCCCGAACCGATTTCGATGTGTACAGGCCCGGAACGTCCGAAAATGCCGAGAAAGTCGATTTTTCCTTCCACCTCTTCGGAATTCAGAGCAACTAAAGGATATTCGTCTAAGGTTCTGGCCATAAGCTGAATATTAAGTCCCAAAAACGTAAATTACAAGAATAGAGGCAATTTTGCGGTAGTATTATATACAAGAAATTAGCTATTTTAACACAAATTGAAGTTGCCTTGGTAATTTATTGCGGTTAAAGTGCCGCCAAAGAGTATTCGATAAGAGGATATGTACCTCTTTCATTGTGAGGCAGCGCGATTGTGCGTATCAGCCGGCAGTGAACTAAAGAGGTGGCCAAAGCGTATAATATATAGACTCCGAGCCCATAGGTCAGGAAGGATATCGGACAATGATTTTTCAGTTGATAAGGTTGCGGCGCAGGCAGATTCTCATAGATGTCGATACTCAAAAAGACTTCTTTTTAGCAGGGGGTAAGGCATGTATTCGGAACCACAGGAGGGTTTTGGCTCATATTCGCAGGATGATGGCATGGGCCAGGAGCAGGAAAGTCCCCGTAATCTCAACTGCCGAGGTCTATCCCAACAATAACGGCGAGAACCCGGCAGGGTACTGCATTGACGGCACGGATGGGCAGAAGAAGTTACGATATACCCTGATGGACAACAGGGTGAGCTTTCCTGCGGACGGGAACACGGATTTGCCGAGAGATATGCTGCGGCGATACAAACAGGTGATTCTTCATAAGCGGTGTATCGACCCCTTCGAAGAGCCGAGGATTGACCGGCTGCTGAGTGAAGTTCGGGCCAATGAGTTTATTCTGGTGGGGGCCAGCGCCGAAGGCGCTATTCAGGCGACGGCTCTGGGCCTGCTGCAGAGAGGCAAGAAGGTTACGATAGTGGCCGACGCGGTCGGCTCGCATAATAAGCGCCAAGCGAAGCTGGCCCTTCGCAAGATGGAGGCCAAGGGAGCAAGGCTGATTGAGACCAGGCGCCTTGCCGGGACATCGCGTCTCAGGCACGTTGGGGCGTGCGATTGCGAGAGCTGCCGGGGACTGGCGCGAAAAGCTCCGGTCGGCGCTACGGAAAAAAATTAGCATTCAACATTCTTATTTATTCAAACTGACCCATTTTTACATTATTATTGCGGTAACATCCCTGAAAAAAATAAATTATAGCAATTTACCGCTCAAGACAAATTGCCCGCTATGATTCTTATTTTGCCGTAAAATCCTTATTCTATCCTTCTGACTTCTGACCTCTGCCCTCTGCCCTCTCACCTCTGCCTCCTTCTTTTTACTTTTAACTTTTGCCTTTTTCCTTATCAATTGGGAAAATGCAGACTATCACATATCGCTGACATCTAAACTGATGGCAATCAAAGCGATTATTTACTATTGGATTCGTTCACCTTATTCTCGGCCGCTTTGATTTTGGCTCTTACTCTTTCAAGTCTACTTTTTGCTGCGTTGCGCATTAATTCTGATTGATGAGGTGAGCTAATAGCCTTTTCAAGTACTCTTGCTGCTATATCACCTCTTAATTCTTCAACCGAGCTTGTAAGTTTGATGCCTGCGTCAAAAGTAGTCACCGTCAAAAAAGTGCTATAAGTTGTTGTATTTTGGGGAGTTAAATCATTTTTTGGGTTGACAGGCAATGCGGGTTGTATATAATATAATCTGTTATATACCAAAGACTTGGAGAA
>JAUWPZ010000009.1 GCA_030611315.1 Sedimentisphaerales bacterium | reverse complement strand
CAAAGGCTGAAAAACCTGTAAAGACATTAGACCCAAGACATTAGACCTAAGACATAAGACCAAAGACCAAAAATGGGCAGAGATTTCAAGAAAATAAAAGCATGGCAACATGCCGATGATTTAGCAATTCAGGTGTATCGTCAAACTAAATCATTCCCCCGGGAAGAGCTGTTTGGAATCACATCCCAATTAAGGAGAGCCGTAGTTTCAATACCAACCAACATTGTTGAAGGCGCAAACAGAGAGCACAAAAAGGAGTACCTTCATTTTCTACATATAGCAAAGGGCTCAATAGCGGAGACAGAATATCTCCTGGGCCTTGCAAAACGGCTTGAATATTTGCAAGACAATGAACACGAAAAATTGGAAGATTTAAGAACGGAAACAGCAAAAACACTATAGGGTCTTATCAACTCAGTCAAAAAAGAGACCATACGGACCAAAGAGTAAAGTCTATACTTATCTCTTAAGTCTGAGGTCTGGTGTCTGATGTCTGGGGTCTAACATAATGAAAATTGTTGTTACGGGAATGGTCGGCGTTGACAAGAAAAGCTACCTCGAGCGGGTCTGCCGATACGCCGGAGAGAAGGGCAAAGAGGTTCTGCTGTGCAATGTGGGCGATAAGATGTACGCAGAAGCGCCGGATATCCCACCCGGTAAAATCTTAGACATATCGCTGAAAAGGCTAAGCTCACTTCGTCGCAGCATTTTCAAAGACATTATCGCCAAAGCCGAAACTGCGCCGAACCTGATAGTCAATACCCACGCAACTTTTCGGTGGCGGCACGGGCTTTTTCCGGCGGTGGACTTCGACCAGATGCGCCTGCTCGATGCGGATATTTATATCTGCCTGATTGACGGCGTCATCGCGCTGCATAGCCGGCTTATGGATGAGCACTCGGCCGAACACAGTCTGAAAGATTTGATTGTCTGGAGGGAAGAAGAGATTATCAGCACGGAAATGTTGTGCAAAGGTATTAACGAGAGAATTCCCTTTTATTGCCTCGCTCGCGGCAGCAAGAAGGAAACCGCCGAGACATTCTACAAATTAATCTTCGAGGGGCAAATCAAAAGGGCATATTTGAGCTTTCCTATGACGGCCGTCGAGAGCCTGGAAAACGTCATTAAAGACATCGACGAATTCCGCCGGCAGATGAAGGGATTGTTTGTCTGCTTCGACCCCGGGGACCTGGAAGAATCATACCTGCCGCTCAAAGCCGCCGAAGCCGCCCGGAAGGGATTGGACTACGTGGAGGTAACGGCGCTGGGGCGGGAAATCCGATTGGACCTGCATGAGGTCAAGCAAATCGAACGGGACATTAACAGCCAGATATACGCCCGCGATTTTATGCTCATCGACCAGTCGGACATGATAATCAGCTTTATTCCGACGCTGGCCGACGGGCGGGCCGCGATATCCAGCGGGGTGGAAAGAGAACTCCAGCACGCTCATGAAGCCGCCAAAGAAGTGTACGTCATCTGGACGGCCAAACAGGCCCCTTCGGTATTCATTACGCAAACGGCAACGAAAGTTTTTGCAGATTTAGATTGTGCCGTAGAATTCTTCAGAAAGAAAAACTATATAGAAAAGAAAGTATAATCTCGGAGAAACATCTAATTAGTTTCTGTTGCGGAAAAGTAAAAACCGACAATGTCACCCCTGCCCCCGCTTTCGCGGGGGTAAACTTGTGCCTGCGAAAGCAGGCAGCAGGGGTCCAGAGCGAAAAAACTGGATTCCCGCTACCCGCTTTCGCGAGCACAAGCTTCGCGGGAATGACAAATGCTGTTTCCGCAACAGAAACTAGAAGTCATCCCAAAACCTCAAGGAAATGCCGTTTATGGTACTGAGAGTGCTGACAGCAGGGGTTTTGGGACAGGTTCTAATTAGTGATAATGTTTATTTTGAAAAGGGCTGTCCACTGTGTATTTAACCGATTCAGAGATACAGCAATTAGATTTACTCAGGCAAAAAAGGCCTTCGGAAAGATTTTTTCTGATGGCTCAATTGATTGGCGGCCAAATTGAAGCTCTCAAAGCAGGACTTAAATATAAACATCCTGATATTAACGATGAGGAGCTGGAGCAATGTCTGAAGGCGGCAATGAAAAAAATATATTCATTGAAACCTTAGAGTGGATTTGCAGGAAGTTAAAGTCGGCAAATGTCCCCTACATGATTACCGGCGGCGCTGCTGTTGGGTTCTGGGGTCATATCAGGACCACAATGGACATCGATATTCTAATTCAAATTCATGGTGAACAAATCGATTCTTTTTTAAGCAGTCTTGAAGGCGATGCTTACATTGACATTGAAAAGGCAAAAAAAGCCATTTTAGATAAAAGCATGTTCAATATAATACACAATAAAACCTGCTTCAAAATTGACTTCATCCCACTGAAGGAAGATAGCTATGAAATACAAAAGTTTAATAACAGAGTTAAGATAAACTTTCAAGGCAAAGAGATATATGTCATAAGTCCTGAAGACCTCATTATTTCAAAACTTCTCTGGAGTAAATCCGCCGGCGGTTCGGAAAGACAGATTAAAGATTGTGAGAGTATATACAGGTTAAATAGTGAAAACCTTGATTCGGACTATCTTAAAAGATGGGTCAAGATGTTAAGCATAGAGAAGGAATTCAGCAAATTATACTGATCTCAATTGAATTTTCCCGTTTATCCGCAGGTAAGTAACTTAAAAATAACCAGTTACGGCTTTATTCGCGGACATCTACTACCCTTAAGGGTATATTTTAGGGCACGGCCTCATTTGAAGCTCTACTTAAAGCCTTGCGTAAACGAAGTTTTTCGGTTATCTTAAGATGTCTATTATGGATAGGCCATGCCGTAGGCATTGCTAAGAAAATGAGGAGTTTGTTATGAGACAGTTTAAAATCGTTGTAGAAAAGCATCCCGATGGTTACGTAGCGTATCCATTGGGGCTCAAGGGAGTTGTCGTCGGGCAGGGAGACACCTATGAAGAGGCCCTTTCTGATGTGAAGTCTGCGATTCGTTTTCATATCGAGACCTTTGGGAAAGAAGTGCTGGAGGTAGAACCAAGAATTATTGAGGCCTTTGTTGCTGAAACTGGAGTGGAAATTTAATGGCAAAGTTCCCTGTCGATGCGCCTAAGCGAAAGGTAGTAAAGGCATTAGAAATTTTGGGGTTTCAAGCCTTAAGAGAGAAAGAGCACATCTCAATGGTACGTGAAAACCCTGATGGAAGCAAGACTCCATTAACTATGCCGAACCATCCAAAAATAAAGGCCTCTACATTAAGGACAATTTGCACTCAATCTGGAATCACAAGAGATGAGTTTTTGGCAGTTTACAGAAAGACATAAACCGGGCAATGGCAGAAACACACAACTTGAGGCCTCACCCAAAACTCATATAAACGAATCGCTCCGGTTATTTCAAGTTAGGCCACAAGGGAGAATAATTGACGAAGAAAAAGTACAAATGTCCTTGGTGCAGGAGAACGGTCAATTTATGGCCGGATGTGTTCGCCGGTGATTGCCCCAAGTGTGGAAAGGGCTCTTTGCTCCACGAACTGATGGACAGAGGTGAAGTGTCTTTGGAATGCCCGCATTGTGGAACCGTTATTACTTCATGGATTACCGTGATGCGAGACAAGTGTCACAAATGTGGTGAGCCACATGGAATAACAGATCAAATCGCTGAGGCACAGATAGAAGTGCAAGGCAAACGAAACAAGCGTCGTAAAATCACATTCTATATCGTAGTATGCTCGAAGTGCAAAAGGAATATCCAAGCCTCTGCGCTGACTGGAGAATACCCTGCCGTGAGCATTTTCCCTACGGCAGGTCTTTGTAGTCATTGCGGTGTGGTTTGTTGGTCTTGTGCAACAATGCATAGAGCTTCCGGTATCTTGGAAGCCAACGAGATACAAGCATATGCAAACGCCTTAAATGTTGTTGCTCTCGAGGATTCTGATGGTCGTATCATGGCTCCTCGTTGTCCATCATGTAACAATTATCTGACACCAATAATTCGTGATCACAAGTCATTTTCTGTCGTAAGAATAAGGAAGGCTGTACCGGGCAAGAAGTAGTGGTATTTTTGGAAATAGAACTTTTATGCTAATTTGTTCCCTCGTCGCCTAACATGATGTTTGTGGCTCACTTGGCAAAGCCCGGAAACCTTATAAGAAGCAAAAATTTAGGGAAAGACAGTTTTTGATGACACCCACAGAATTAGCCGATTGTATTGACCATACGCTGCTTAGTGCCACGACTACGGAAGAGCAAATCGAGCAGCTATGCGAAGAGGCTAAAAGGTACGGGTTTTATTCAGTGTCCGTAAACCCCCGATGGGTGGGCCTGGCGGCTGAGCAACTGCAGACAAGCAAAGTTAAGGTCGGCGGCGTGGTCAGTCTGCCGCTCGGCGCCGATTCGACGAAAATAAAAGTTGCCGCGGCAAAAGACGCCATCTTCGCCGGCGCCGATGAGATTGATATGATGGCGGATTTAGCGGCGATAATCGAGGGCGACTCGAAATACCTGCTGAACCAGCTTGGAGAGGTGCTGAAAGTCTGCCGGTCGATGAGGCCCGCGGTGCTGCTCAAGGTGATAATCGAATCGGCGGCGCTGACCGGTGAGCAGAAGATATTCGCCTGCGAAATCGCGGAGAGGTGCGGGGTCGATTTTATCAAGACGAGCACCGGATTTCACCCGGCCGGCGGCGCAACTGTTGAAGATATAAAACTGATGAAAGAAACGGCGGCGAACTGTAAAATAAAGGCTTCCGGTGGGATAAAGACCGCCAAACAGGCCCTTGAAATGTTAGAGGCAGGGGCCCAGAGAATAGGTACTTCGTCGGGCGTACAGATTATAAACGAGCTGGAGGCCGGGCAGGAATGAACCCGGGAGTGTGAGCTGCGAGTATGCAGGATACGAAACAAAACCAAACGGCAAAAAAGCGTATTTCAAACAAAGCCCGCTTCGCTTCGCCGGCAATGACCGACAAGGCTGTAACGGCCAAACAGGACAAATCCATCGGGTGCAGGCTGCATTACAAGAAAGTGCGCGCATCGGTAGATTTGAGTGCATTGAGCGATATTTTCGCCGGGCTCAAATCGGTATCGATTTTAGGGGGCAATCCGGCCAAGGCCGATGCGGACGGATTTAGCTACTGGGCAGCCGAGCCGAAAGAGATATTCGAATTTTGGGCCGGGCAGGAAGACCCACTCGGAAAACTGCAAAAAGCGCTGGATAAATATAAGCTGGATTCCTGCTTACGCAGGAATGACAAAAAAGAGGAGATTCTTCACTTCGCTCAGAATGACATTTATACCGATAAGATGCCGAAAGGGATTTTCTGTGGGGGATGGATTGGGTACTTCAGCTACGACCTCGGGCGATATATCGAACCGTCCGCGTTTAGTGGAGAGCAAACAACGATAGACGACATTGCGATGCCGTTGATTCGGCTGTGTTTTTACGACAAGGTTATTTGCTACGACCATACCGAAGAAGTGTTCTTCCTAATCGCGCTTGAGATGCCGGACGATGTTGAAAAACCTGCCGAAAAACTGGCTTCTCTGGAAGAGCTGCTGGCTCAATCCGAGCAGGGCCGCTCGCGGCTGCCGGCGCCGGCCGACCTCGAGAATATAGATTTATCACAGATTCGCTGCAATATGGACAAAGATTATTACCTGCGGACGGTCGAGAAAATAAAACGATATATCTACGACGGCGAAGTCTATCAGATTAACTTTTCGCAGCGATTCGAATGCGAGTACGACGCAAAAGCGATAGAGCTTTATCACTGGCAGAACCGTTACAACCCAAGCGGCTATGCGGCATATATCGACGGCGGCCGTTTTAATATCGTCAGCGCTTCGCCCGAGATGTTTATCACAATCACCGACGGCGTTATCCAAACCAAGCCTATCAAAGGCACACGGCGGCGAATCGACGAAACGGGCAGCAAATCTCCGCAGGCAAAGCAAATCAATACGAAAAACTTTAACGAGCTGCTGTCGAGCGAAAAAGAGCGGGCGGAACTGAACATGATAATCGACCTGGAGCGCAATGACGTAGCGAGGATTTGCAAACCCGGCAGCAGAAACGTGGTCCAGCCGAGGACAATCGAGACCTATCCGACGGTTTTCCACGCCGTGGCGACGGTGGGAGGCAGGCTGCGCGACGATATCACGTTCTGCGATATTCTCAAGGCGATGTTCCCGGGCGGCTCGATAACCGGGGCCCCGAAGATACGCTCGATGGAGATTATCGAGGAAACCGAGCCCACCGCCAGGGGCGTTTATACGGGCAGTATCGGCTTTTTGGGGATAGACGGCAATGTTTGCTTGAATATTGCCATAAGAACGGTTATTATCGCAGCCCACAAGGCCTTTGCACAAACCGGCGGCGGCATAGTCGCCGATTCTGACGCTCAGGCCGAGTGGCAGGAGACAATTACGAAGGCACGGCCTTTATTAGCAGGTATCAGGGCCGTGCAGAAAAGGAAAAAGGAGTTGAAAATTTAGACAACATAACATCTTATCAAGGAGGATACGGTATGAATTTTAGAAAAAGACTGAAGAAGATTACGTGGATTGTTTCTTTGAGCGCCTTTGCAGGCTGGGCGATGTTCGGAGCGCTCGACGCTATCGCCCAAAACAATTCGGAAGGTTTAGTGGCCGGGCCATTATGCGGCGGAGTCAGCTTTCTGGTACTTTGGTTCCTCTACGCGGTGATTCTTTATGCCGCTTCGCTTCCAAAGGACTTTGTTCCACAAGATTACGTGCCCGAGTCGATGAGCGATAGAGAAGATTCGGCAGGATAACAGCGTAAAGCCGGATACGAGATACGCGTGAGAAGAAATGAAGCAAGATGCCGGAAAAAGTTTTTTTGAACGACATTCTGGTTGATGTAGATAAGGCGTGCGTTTCCGTGCGTGACAGCGGTTTACTGTATGGGGCGGGGCTTTTCGAGACGATGCGCAGTTGTAATGGGGTGGTTTTCTGCCTCAATGACCATATAGACAGGCTGTTTTTCAGCGCGGCGGCTCTATCGCTAAATATCTCGTACGACAAAAAATATATCACCGAGGCCATATACAAGGTTCTGGAAGCCAACAAGCTGGCCGAAGGGCGCCTTCGGCTGACGGTTACCAACGGGCCGATGGCCGGGGCGGATGAGCAGCGCAGGTGCACGCTGCTTATCACCGCAACCAAGCTCGTGCCTTATCCGGACGAATATTACAAAAAGGGAGTGCTGGTGGTGCTGTGCCCATTTCGGCAAAATCCCACCGAGCCAACCTGCGGCCACAAGACGACAAGCTATTACCCGCGTATGATTGCGCTTAGCCGGGCGCACCATAAACGGGCGGCCGAAGCGCTCTGGTTCACAGTAGATAACCGCTTAGCTGAGGGCTGCGTGAGCAATGTGTTCTTAGTGAAGGATTCGATACTCTACACGCCGCCGATAGGAACGCCGGTGCTTGCGGGAGTGGCGAGAAAGGCCGTATGCCAAATCGCCCTGAAAAACTCCATCAAATTAGTCGAAAAAGACCTCTACATAGACGACGTGCTGGCTGCCGATGAAATTTTTCTGACAAACGTGATTATGCAGATTATGCCGGTAAGCGGCGTGGAAAAACATACGGTAGGCGACGGCAAGGTCGGGCCGATGACGAAAAGATTGGAAAAGAGTTTCGACGAGTCTATAATAGAGAATTGTAAGCCAAAAAAAACATAAGAATGAAAGGGGGAAAAAATGAAGCGTGCAATGAAAGTCACGATTGTTTTCGGAATGATTTTGTTCCTACTTGGAGCGACAGCAGGTTGCAAGGAGAAGAGCGAGGAAGAGGAGATAGAAGAATTAGTCGAGAAACTGGGCGACGCAAAAACAGAGAAGGAAGCAGCGGAGATTGCCAAAAAGATTGAAAAACTGCAAGAGAGTGCAAAGAAAAAGAGCATCAAAGAAGTTAGGGTAAAACTTGGGCGACCATTCACCTTCTGGCAAAAGGATCCCTTTGGAGAACGAAGCACAAGATTCTCTATTACCTTTGAAGAAGTCTCAACGAGAAAAAAACATCCTATTCTGTCCACTATACAGAGAGCGCCGGCGCCCGAGGGCAAGAAGTATATTGTAATCACTGCAAAGCTTAAAAATTTGGGACCACGCGAGGGAACACCCGAAAGTGATATGGAAATTAAAGTAGATAAGGGATATCTCTACAAAATCAGTGGGGGTCTATTGATGAGCACTCCTCACTACCATACATCTTGTGTTATAGAAAGCTTAGAGCCAGGGGCGGAAGGATGGAAGCTCTTTTACCCTGAGGTACCCGAAGATGACGTTCCTGTCGAGATAATTGGAACATTAGGCGGCTGGGGTCCGATAACAGGAGATACAAAATTCCGTCTGAGGTTAACACAATTAGATAGTAGTAAGGCTGTGCAGACGAAACAGAAAGAAGCGGAACAAATTGTTCAGAAAAGAACTACCCCCCGTAAGGAAATTTCAAAAGATAGTATCGCTGGTAGATATATTGTAGAACTGGTTAAAAGAGACGGAACAACAGAGAAGCTCCCGGGGATAACGATTTTTAAAGAGGATGGAACAATAGTACTTAGAGATTCAGGTTCAGAATTTGTTATCCCGGATCAGAAGTGGGAATTTAAGAACGGAGCCGTACATTTTTATCAGCGTTCTCGTTCTGTTTTTGAACCGGGGTGGTTCGAAAGCGGGGTCGGGAAACTCAGAGGCAGTACCATAATACTTAAAATTAAGGATGGTGAACTCAGATATATAAGAGAAGATGGTCGTCCCTTCTCTCTTGCCTCTTCGGCAAAATTACGCGAGTCAGAAAGTACGAGAGTCGCCGAGCTTGTTGATAAGGACGAAGCCGACTCAAGTAACCTTTTTCCTTTTGAGGATATCATCGAACGCAGCCGAACCTGGAATCCTGTTTTTACCTCTTGGTATGGTAAGCCCGCCCCTGATTTTAGTGTTTACGATGTTGATGGTAAATTGTATAAATTAAGTGATTGTCGGGGCAAGAATATACTCCTTATTTTTTGGGCAACTTGGGCATCTCTTTGCCGCGCGGAAATTCCCCATTTGATAGAATTGCGAAACCAAATAAACGATGAAAATCTGGTTATGCTGGCAATGTCCAATGAAGATATGAATACTCTGCGAAGATTTGTTGAGAAAAAGAAATTGAACTATTCGATTGTCTCAATTTCCTCTTCAAGTTTACCTGTGCCTTTTAATCAGATTAACTCTGTTCCCACAATGTTCTTTATTGATGCCACGGGGAAGATAAGACTCGCAGCCGCAGGTATTGTAAGTTTAAATGAAATGAAGGCGATATTAACAAAAAGTAGGTCTGAGCCTATCCAAGAAGTCAAATCGAAGACTTTTTATGATGTGTTTAAGCAGATAGATACAAGACTAAAACTGTATTCAGACAAAAGCTCTTTTCCTCGGCCACCTATTTCTCTCACCCTCAGAATGACGACGCCAGAATTAGTTGAAAAAGTCGAAAGTATCTATTTTACAGCACTTGATTATCAGTTTCTGTCTTTGAAATCCTTGCGGTATGCAAAATATTTTTTAGAGAAAGGTGACATACCCAAAGCTAATAAGTATATCGAAAAAGCAGATAGGTACTATAAACTTGCAACTTCGCTTCAAAGAGATTCATTAGCTGTTTTGCAGAGCACAATTTCTGCGGCAGAATGGATGGTCGTCTACAAAGCATCTCGAACTGCGTTGGGATTCACTGCTACAGGACTTGGAATTGAGGCTTCTATTATTTTCGATATAGGAACGTTGTACACGGATTATTTATTAGATACATCAACGATGTCCGTTGAGGAAGCTAAGAAAAATTTAATTGCCAAAGCTATTTCAAACGTATTGCTTCGGTTCACAGGAACTTCGGAATTCGTCGGTGACGCTGTTAAGCATGGCTGGGGTTCCTCTCGAGATTTCCCGGTGCTACAGAAAATTATGGGGTCATCGGAATTTAAGGATGCAGTTTTAAAAGAGTTTATGCGTTTAGGAGGAGATGTCGGTGATTATGCCGCTAGGAGAACAATAGAAGAGGCGTTAGAAAGGATTGTCAAAGGAGCTATCACTCCTTCATCTTCTAAAGAGGATAGTCAAGAGCCTCCAGTACAGACGGACAAAAGAAAAAAGGAACAAACTAAAGAAATTAAGGAGCAGATTGAGGAAAAAGTTGAAGAAACCGTTGAATCCCTGCTTGATCAATTGTTTAAGAAAAAACGATAAGCAACTACTTTCAATCTCAAAGGGCTGAATTTTTCAGCTATTCTTTTCTGAGGTGACTAACTTCATGGATTTGACAGAGTCAAGTGCGGGAAAAAGAAATGAAGATAAAAGATATTGCAGAACGAATCGAAAAAATAGTCCCGCTTGAATTGGCGCAGGACTGGGACAACGTGGGTCTGCTCATCGGAGATGCGCAGAAAAACGTCAAAAAGATTCTCCTGACCATCGATATAACCGGCGAGGTTGTCTCTGAGGCGAAGAAGCTCAAGACCGATTTGATTATCAGCTATCATCCGGTCATTTGGGACGGGCTCAAAAAAATCACAACCGCCGGCCTAAGCAGCGTGGTATATGACCTGATTCGGTCGGGGATTTCGGTCTTTTCGTTACACACCGCCCTGGACGCAGCCATAGGGGGCGTGAACGACGGGCTTGCTGAGATTGTCGGTATCGAGAACGCAGAGCCGATAGGTGATTACGTCAAAGCCCCGGCCGGGGATAATTACAAGCTGGTTGTTTTTGTTCCGCTCGATTCGGCGGCGAAGGTCTCTAATTCTATCTTTGCCGCCGGCGCAGGGGCGATAGGCAACTACACCAACTGCGGTTTCGGCGTGGAGGGGACGGGGACATTTTTGCCCTTGAAAGGCGCCAGGCCGACTATTGGCAAAAAAGGGAAACTTGAAAAGGCGCCGGAGATAAGATTTGAGACGATTGTCCCGGCGGAAAAACTCGACGGCTGCGTGGCGGCAATGAAAAAGACGCACCCTTACGAGACACCGGCCTTTGATGTTTTTAAGATTTACAATACCGAGAGCAAATTCGGCTTGGGCAGGATGGGCAAATTAGCCAGGCCAATGCGGATAGAGCAGATTATCAAGAGGATAAAGAAATATACAGGCGCGCAAGCGGTCGGTATGGTCGGAAGGGAGAAAAGGGTTATCAGAACAGCGGCGGTTTGCGCCGGCTCGTGCGGGGCGATTATCAATTCGGTAATCGCGGCCAGGGCCGACCTGTACCTAACCGGGGAGCTGAAGCACCATCAGGCATTGGCGGCACAGGAAGCAGGAATGACGTGCATTTGTTTGAGCCATACGGTCTCGGAACGGTTCATATTAAAAAAATTCGCCAAACAATTACAAAAGCAAATAAAGTCAATAGCAATTACAATAAGCAAAAAAGATGCAGACCCCTTTAGATGGAAGAATCTATGACCGAAGAAGAAAAGACGAATATCGAACATCGAATAACAAACGCTGAATGTCGAACTTCAGATGAAGAACAAAATAACCCGTCACGGTCGAGTCGGGATTTTGAACCGACGGTCGAGTCGGTCATAGAAGCGGTATTATTCGCCAGCGATGAGCCGCTGACTCCGGCCCGGCTGGGTACTATCGTCGAGACAGGCGTAAAGCAAATCCGCGAGCATATCAAAAACCTGAACGACAAATACGAGGCTAACAAAAACGCTTTCAGAATAGAACAGATTGCCGGCGGTTATCAAATGCTTACCCTCAGTCCGTACAATCACTGGCTGAACAAATTACTCCGCGTCCGCAGCGACAGTAAACTCAGCCCCGCGGCCCTGGAGACCCTTGCGATAATTGCTTATAAACAGCCGGTCATACGGGCCGATATCGAGGCCATCAGGGGCGTTGCAGTCGGCGAGATAGTTCGAGGGCTTATGTACAAAGGGCTGGTCAAGATTGTCGGGCGGGCCGAGGTCCTGGGCAGACCGATGCTGTACGGGACAACGAGGAAGTTCCTTGAAGTGTTCGGCCTGAATTCCCTGAAGGACCTGCCGAAAATCGAAGAACTCAGGAAGCCTCCCGAGTAACAGGGCAAAATAACTTTTCGCAAAAGGACTACGCGATGGACACTAACCACCGGGACAACCAGGGCTGGGTAATCAGCCGAAGGGTTTTTCTCAAGGCATCGGCAGGAGCTGCGGGGTCGTTAGCCCTATCGGCCCTTTCCTGTGGTTCAAGATTCAGGCCCGGCGTTCGGCGAGGGGCCGCGAGGTTCGGCATCGTTACCGATATACACTTCGCCGACGCCGACAGGGTCGGGACACGCTACTACCGCCACAGCATTGCCAAGCTAAACGAGTGCGTCAAGCAGATGAACATGCAAACGGTCGATTTTCTAATCGAGTTGGGCGATTTCAAGGACCAGAATAACCCCCCTGTCGAAAAGAGGACGATTTCCCATCTACAGACTATCGAGACAGTATTCCGGAAGTTCGACGGCCCAACGTATCATGTCCTCGGCAATCACGACATGGACGGCATTTCAAAAAAACAGTTTCTAAGAAACGTCGAAAATACCGGTATAAGCTCCCGCAGAAGTTTCTATTCGTTCGATTTGAACGACCTGCATTTTGTCATCCTCGACGCCAACTACAAGTCCGACGGCACAGACTACGACCACGGCAATTTCAAATGGACCGATACGAACGTCCCGCTCCCTGAGCTTAAGTGGCTAAAGCGCGACCTTGCCGCCGCACGCGGAAGGATTATTGTCTTTATTCACCAGCTTCTCGACGGCGTCGGCGGCCAATACGTCAAGAACGCCGCCCAGGTCCGCCAGATTCTGCAGGATTCGGGCAAGGCCCTGGCCGTCTTCCAGGGCCATCACCACGAAGGCGGCTACAGCCGGATAGGAGGAATTCATTACTATACGTTAAAAGCGATGGTTGAAAAGCCCGGTCCTGAAAACAGCTCTTACGCTATCGTCCAGGCAATGCCCGACGCAAGTATCACCATAACCGGCTACCGCAAGACCGTCAGCAAAAAACTCGCCCCGGCAATCATCGACAGCTAATCCCATGGCAGCTTTTTAGCGTCCGGCTTAACGGCGTTTTTCGGCCTGGGGTGGGCGTTATCGAAGGCGTACATATCTTCCTGCTTCTCAATTACGACGAAGCTTTCGTCGAATGAGCCATCCGGCTTTTTGACGGCATTTAGGGTAAGCCCGAGGTGCTTGGCGAGAAATTTGTAGGCGGCGGTGCGCTTGGATAGGCCGTAGTCGTGCCCCTCGTCGGCAAAGTGCGCGTTCTCAATGAGATTTTCGGCGCCGTACAGGCGATAAACATTGCGGATGTAGGGGTATTCTACATCAGGCGTGTTCTTTGTCCAATCCTTGCCGCAGGAGATTAACATCTGGGGCCGAGGCGCTGCCAGTGCGGCAATCTCAGCGTTGTTGGTCTCGTGGGCGGCGCTCTTGTGGATTGGCATGCCGCTCTCGCAGTTACACCCGCCGAAGAAGTGCGCAGAGACCATTACCGTCGGAACCGATATGGCAATTCGCTCGTCCACCGCAGTCAACATAAAGGATTGCGTTCCACCGCCGGAACAACCTGTGACGCCGATGCGTTTCGGGTCGATGTTACCAAGTGAAAGGAGAAAATCAACCGCGCGGATGGAGTTCCAGAGCTGCAACTTGAGGACCTTCGGTATTCGGTGGGAGAAGCCGGCGTTTTTCCAGTCTCCCCACCCGACCATATCGTAGGAGAAAACAACCGCTCCCATCTTAGCCAATGTTGCACAGCGCTTCTGCTGGTCAGGTCGAAACCGCCCATAGTTCTGTGGGCTGCCGAAGTGTCCGTGCGGGCATAGGACGGCTGGGAATGGCCCTTTGCCGGTTATCGGGCGATACAAACTGCCCGTAACAAAAACGCCGCCGAAGCTCTCAAAGGCCGCGTTCTCGACCGTGTAAGTCTCATATTCGCGTTTGCTGTGAACCAGAGGATTGAGCGGGGTTTTCTCCGGCAGGGGCAGCAATTCCGCGCCGCGAAGGATTCCTTCGCGAATCCGTCCGGCCCGTGCTTTCCACTCGGCAAGATTGGAATAGCTCTGCTTAAATTTGGCAAGCTGCTTCTTCGCCGCCTCTTCGCTGTGATAATTTCCCTGGCAAAGTATGGGTTTTTCGGCCTCGGCAGCATCAGCAGGATTGCCGGAGAATCCAACGGCAAGCGCTAATATCGTAATTAAAAACGTTCCACAAATAACACCAAATCGACTTTTCATCTGAAACGTCCTGACAATCCTTTCCTTTTGTATCCACGCTGCTTAAATTAAGAATCCTACCATTGCGACAACGGTTTTAGCTTCGCTGTCTTAACAACACTACCGTCCTTCCAGGCAGGCGAGAGCAGAATTGCCAGGCGCAGATTGCCCTTTGCGTTTGGCAATCGCACCATAAGCCGGCTGACGCCCTTATTGGATTTCTCGGGAGGCTTTTGCTCGGCTGACTCAACAGTAAATTCGGCGTCGGCAGGGGACAATATGTGAGCAGCCAACACTTTGCCCCTGAGGTTGAGGACTGCGGCGCCGCCTTTTGTGATATCGATTTTCGCATCGGTGGTCATTCCCCAGGCGACTTCGCAGGGCTTTTCAATCTCGAATTCATCCTGCACCAGCACCGCCCGGCGTCCCTGCACTATCGCGACTCCGCGTGTGGTCTTTCTTGCAAACTTCTCATACGCGCCTGTCAGGTCAACAACGGCAAAGGCAGAAGATTTACTGCTCTCGAATTTGATAATACTGGATTTGGCATAGGCATCCTGGTCTTCGCCGCCCAGCAGAGGCACGTTGTGGCTCTTTGAATTCAAACGGTAATAGCTCCATCGCCTGCCGCCTCTTTTTCTGTCCCAGTAGCCGGGCATATTGTAGTTGTCCGAGCCGAGGTCGCGCGCCCAACGAACGCCGAGGGCGTCAAGCTCGAAATTGCCCAAGTCGAGATGTCCGTGATTGACCTGGTTGTAGCCGGCCTTGACACCGACAAAGAGCGCCTCCGGGTCGTCCCAGGAGCTTCGCATTACGGCCACTTCCACGGGACCGCGGAAGATGCGGTCAAGGTCTTTGGCCGGCGGCTTCTTGCGAGGGGCAGGCACATACCAGACCACGTGCTCGGGACTTGCATCGCGTTTGGCTAATTCAGCGTGCTCGGCCTCGGCAAAAAGGGGATTATTGTAAACGCGGGCGAACCAGAACAAGCACGGCAAGGTCCTCCTCGAATTCCTCTCTCCGCTGTCGGCCAGGTTCAGGTACATCCCGGTCGGGCCGGTCATATATATCGGAAAATTTGCCGCCTTATCAAGCCCTTCAATGCTCAACAGCCCGAAATCCGTACCGAGCGCCGTCTCCAGGGCAGTTAGGCCGTAGGCGGTATATCGGCTGGCATAGTGCCAGTAGCCGGGCCCTTCGCCCCACGCGCCGTCGGGGCCGTAACTCTTCAAAGCAAGGGGAAATGAGCGAACCGCAGCGGCGATAATCTGCTCGGCGTACTTCGGGTCGGATTCGGCAATAGCCAGGGCGCCGACTATCAGTCCCCCGTTGCAAACCTGGTTCCAGTTGTGCTCGCTCTTGGCCCACCAGCTTTTCTTGTAGCCGATGAGGCCTTCTTCGAGGCCGTTTTTGATTAAGCCTGCCTTTATCTTCCGGCGTGTCGGGGCATCGAGATAGGAATACAGCCAGTCATATCCGACGCCGACGGCATGTGACATCTCGGCTGTGTCGAGGAAGTGGGAGGGATTCCAGTCTTTGAAGGCACAGACGGCCAGCAGATTGTCCGCGGCCTTTCGGGCGTATTTTTCCTCGCCGGTCCACCTGTAGGCAAGGCCAAGGGCGTAAGTGCGGCTTACGCATTCTCGGCTGACGGAAAGAAGGCGGGGACCAATCTTTTTGTAAGTGAGCATCGGCTTTTTATAATAGGAGTCCGCCCGCTCCAAACAATCCTTTATGCACTTCTGCAGACCATAATCTTTGGCGTACTGTTTCCTGAGATTGGCCAGGTCTTTATCCTTCAGCATCAACCTGGGATGGGCCTTATCGAGTGTCGTCAGGACCCTGGAAGAATCTACAACAATCTCTGCACCCGGCGCCAAGGCCGCAAAACAGCAGGCCAGGACGGTTGCTAACACAATAAATCTGTACATTTTAGCCATAGTTCACCTCGATTCTATGTGAGTCATATATTACTGTTACTGCAATCCATCAACCGACAAAGCTCCCATGCCTTCCATACGTCAACAAACATGGTTCAAACGGAACGCGCGGTCAGGTAATACTGACAGGCAGCACTTCGAGAAGTGCTCCCGCCACTTTTTCTGATTTGACCTTCGTTTTCATCACGTTCAATGAGACTATGCAAGAGTCTTTTCCTGACGTTTCACTGAAGATGGTCCGACACAACGCATCTAAAAACCTTTTGAGCAGATTGTCTAAATCTGGCCCATAGGGGAAATCTTGAGGGAATTTGTCGGGAGGCAACAGGAAAGTGAGTTTCAGAACGCACGCCTCCTCGATTTTGGGTAAATTTTTCGTCTGTTCTACTATTGCACTTGTCCATTCTTCAGGGGCATCAACTTTGCCTCTCCTTTTGCTTTTGCTGTATGGAACACCCTTAATTTTTTTACAGATATATGTCATCTTACCGTGCTCCCTATCAAAATAAAGTTCAGACACCGCGAAATACAGATTAGCTCAGTTTCGCCACGAAACTGCCAAATGTTATAGGAGATTCGGAGCCTGCAAGGCAAGAAAAATCTTTTGCACCATGTCCGATTCTAAAGGTACATTGACAGATAAACGATAGTTTCGTATTATCGCTGCAAGTGCGATTCCGCGAGAAGTAAGGATTAAATTATGGAAAGATTCATTTACAAAACAGAAGAAGAGGCCGGAGCGGCAGCTGCGGCAACGGCGGCAACGCTCATCGAAAAGGCAATAAAGAGCAAGGGCCTGGCAAACATTATTCTGGCAACGGGGACGAGCCAGTTCGAGATGCTCAAAAATCTGGTGATAGCCGAAGGGGTGGATTTTTCTAAAGTAACGATGTTTCACCTCGATGAGTACATCGGACTGGGTACGGAGCATCCTGCCGGTTTCAGAAAGTTCCTGAAAGAACGGTTTGTGAACAAAATTGGAGACTTGAGGGCGGCGCATTTCGTCAACGGCGATGCGGACGACCCGGAGCAGGAATGCAAAAGATTAGGGGCCATCATCGCCGAGCGCCCTATCGACGCGGCGATGGTGGGCATCGGGGAAAACGGACACCTGGCGTTTAACGACCCGCCGGCGGATTTCGAGACGGAAGAGCCTTACATTATCGTGGAGCTGGATGAGAAATGCAGAAGGCAGCAGTTGGGCGAAGGATGGTTCGAGACGGCCGAAAAGGTGCCGCAACAGGCCATCTCGATGAGCATCCGGCAGATTATGAAAAGCGCGAATTTGGTCGTTACTGTCCCGGACAAACGCAAGGCCGAGGCCGTAAAAAACGCGCTCGAAGGACATCTAACGCCTATGTGTCCGGCGTCGATACTTCAGCAGCACGAGCACTGCAGGATATTTCTGGACGAGGCCGCTGCGTCATTGCTTTGATGAGCAGATTCGCGTGTAAAAATTCTCCGGCTGCTCAACTACACTTCCAGGGTACACAAGCCGCCCACGGGAGCGATTATTTCTGCTTCGGTCGATAGGTTGCGCGGGCGATAGTACTGCCGGGCCATATTCTCGATGACTTGCCGGGCGGTTTACGCTCTCCGTCAATCATTTTTGTCACGCGGTCGCCGTCGTGGGAGATGCTGACAAGTTCGCCGAATTTTTTCATATCGCCCGTTCGCAGAGCCTCCGGGGCCATCTCAGCGCGAATACACTCGGCTATTCCGTAAAGACATATCTGCCTGATTTTGTAACCGGCTTCGGGCTCATCGTGACTTCTAAAGACGTGTCGAATTTCCGGCTCGTGTTCCGGAAGGTCTCTTAAAACGTCCTCACGGCTGACGGAGGCGGGCAGTGATTTTAATATTCGATAGATTCGGACCTCATCGACGCCAAGTTTGTCCGGATTAACATCGCGGAGGTGTTCGATTTTGTCGGCGTACTGTGGGAAGCTTTTGCGGAGCATCATCAAGCCAAACACATAAGCGGCCACGCGACTGTTAAAAGCATTGCGGGTGTCGGCTCACTTCCTCGCCTCGATGCAGCTATTGGCCAGCACGAGACTATAGCCGGACGGAAACACAGCGCTACTTACCGTCACTGGAAACGCGGTAATATGGAGAATCGTATTGGGTTTGCCGAATATGATAGCGGCGTGGTCGCTATATCCGCCGCGTGCGCCTACGTACCATTCCGCGAAAACAGGAATCCACAGTTATCGATGGTCTGGATTCCGCATCAAGTGCGGAATGACAACCCTGCAAATCGTCTGTTGCGGATTACTACGTTCTCGCAAATGGCGGGTTTTATAGTGCTCACGATTGAAATTTTCCCCGCCGCGGCGGGTTCGCGGGCAAATAACCTTAAAACAATAATTTACAATCCTAATCGCGGGAATTTATTACCCTGAAGGGTACTTAGCTGAGTAAACTATGTTGCCATCGACCATGGTCAAATCAACTGCTACCTTGAAATTACCCGGCGACCCGACGATATCGAGCACACACAAATCGGCTTTGGCCCCATCGACGATTGAGCCGCAGCCTTCTCTTTCAATACCCGTCAATATACACGGATTTGTTGACAATATCTTCGCCACTGTTACAAGCCCCTGCTCGAGCTGCATCGCATCGTGCAGGCGATTCCAGATGCCCTGCATATCTGCGGTGAGCCAATTGAGCAGGTTGGCAAATCCGCGGTCCATAGTCAAATTGCTGCTGAAAAGCGTATTGGGTACGTCCACGGCCTCGAAATACTCACCGCTTTCGCTGAGGGCGCCGCGGATACCGCCGCAGGTGAACTGCTTGATGTCCGAACCTGCCGCAAACAGGCAGTCTGTTATCCCAATAATCCTGTCCGCACCTTTGCGCCTCAGGATGTCTCTGACGTAGGCGGGATTGACGTGGTAGCCGTCAAGGATTTGCTCGGCGTAGAGTTCGTCGGATTTCAATACCGCTTCAATCGCCCCTCCGCCGTGGAAAGGCTTGTATGAGCCGCCGGTCGGGCCATTGGTAAAGTGGATGAAGTACTTCAGGCCCGCTCTTGTTGCTTCTGCAATCTGCTCACAGGTCGCATTACTGTGTCCGGCTCCCACAACAATACCTTTGCCGGTAAGATACTCGGTCAACTCGCAGCCGGCTTTGCCGAAATCCGGCGCTACGTTTGCCAGCTTGATAGTCCCTTTGTCCTCGATACTGTCGAATGAGTCGGTTATAAACTCGAGGACATAATCCGGATTCTGAGCTCCTGCCATCCGGGGGTTAAGAAAGCTGCCTTCCAAAAGCCCTCCCAAAATTTTAGCGCCCGGCTGATTTTTTGTCTTACCTAAATACTCGTACAAGCGGGCATAACAATTTCTCAGGTTCTCAATTGGGCTGGCCCATGTCCCGACGTAAAAGCCGGTTACACCGAACCTCGCGAGGGTTTTGCTTAACATCTCGAATCCATACTCATACGCAGACGGACTATTATCAAAGGTCTCGGATTTAACATCATAAAGCCCGCTGGTGAATTCAAAAAGATTGTAACCGTGAAAATGTATATCAACAAATCCCGGCACGACGTATTTGCCGGTTATATCAACGACCTGGTCGCAGTGGTTTTTCTCGCCGGCCGGTTCGACCCTGCCGCCGCGCAGGGTGATATCCGTTTGCTCTACGCCCCGGGGTGTTACTACGAAGCCGCCTCTGAGTTCAATAGTTTTCATATTGATAAGAATCATACACCAACTATGTGCAAAAACCAAGCTCGAAGATGACCAATCGGTATGGCCGCTGAGGATGTAACCGGTGGCCGGGAAATCCGGTTCGGCGAGAAACGCGAGGCCCTTGACATACCGAAGTGAGGCTGTGCAAAGCGGATATCGAATGATGAAGGGGGGCTGTTTTTGGTGTAAAACGTGCATTTTGGGCCTTGCCGGGAGACAAAAAAACGCCCTTGGGCGGTTTTGGCTTTACAAAGGCACCGGGTTTCTGTTAGAATCCTTCGATAGTTTAGATAGCTGAACGTTTCTAAACGCAATACGATATACGCAATACGATATACGCAATACGAATAATGGCCGGCAAAATAATCATTGAAACCGAGCGGTGCAAAGGCTGCGGCCTGTGTGTGGTGGTATGCCCGAAAGGCTGCATCGAAATCAGTACAGAATCTAACAAGAACGGCTTCTTCCCGGCCCAGCCTGTCCCGAGCGTAGTCGAGGGAGCAGGCAACACAGACTGCACGGGCTGTGCAATATGCGGCATCATTTGCCCGGAGGCGATAATTGAGGTGCTCCGCGACGACGCAAATGACGCAAGTATTAAGATAGCTGCCAGGCCAGGCAAGAAAACAGTACAACGTCACTCCTGCGAAAGCAGGAGTCTCAGGAAATAACGATGCAATAGATTCCCGCGTGCGCGGGAATGACATACAAAAGAAGATACCTGAGCCCCGTTAGAGATTCCGTAACGAGGCAAAAATATGATAGAAAAAAGCGACACCTGCAGCGAAACACATAAACGGATTTTGATGTGCGGTAATGAGGCCCTTGCCGAGGCGTCTATCATTGCGGGTCTTGACGCCTACTTCGGCTATCCGATTACCCCGCAAAACGAAATAACGGCCTATATGTCCAGACGAATGGCCGAGGAGGGGCGGGTCTTTATCCAGAGCGAAAGCGAATTAGCCGCAATCAATATGGTATTCGGCGCCTCGGCCACGGGCAAAAGGACCATGACAAGCTCATCGAGCCCCGGCATCAGTCTGATGCAGGAGGGAATGAGCTACCTTGCCGGCGCGGAACTGCCGGCGGTGGTCGTCAATGTGATGCGAGGCGGGCCGGGCCTGGGCAACATTGCACCGTCGCAATCCGATTATTTCCAGGCCACCCGCGGCGGCGGACACGGCGATTATCGGACCATAGTGTTCGGCCCATCAACTGTGCAGGAGCTGGTCGATTACATGCATCTGGCGTTTGACCTGGCCGATGTGTACAGAATAACTGTGGTTATACTGGCCGACGGCTTCCTGGGGCAGATGATGGAACCCGTCCTGCTGGAGAAAAAACCGCACCGGGAGCTGCCGGCGAAAGACTGGGCCTTGACCGGGGCCAAAGGCAGGGAACAAAACATCGTCCGCTCGCTATGGCTCCCTGAGGGCGCTCTGGAGGCTCTGAACAACAAGCTAAAAGCCAAATACGAATTGATAGAAAAGAACGAGGTGCTTTGCGAACAGTACGAAGTCGAAGATGCCGAAATCGTCGTGGTCGCCTACGGCATCGCGGCGAGAATCGTCCGCTCGGCGGTGAGCAGGGCAAGAGAAGAAGGAATCAAGGCAGGGTGGATACGTCCTATTACGTTGTGGCCTTTTCCAACAGAGCAAATCAGCAGGGCCGCCGAGGAATTTAAGATATTTTTGACGGTGGAAATGAGCCTGGGTCAGATGGTCGAGGACGTAAGGCTCGCCGTAGCCGGCAAAGCTCCCGTAGTATTCTACGGTCGGCCCGGAGGCGGCACACCGACCGTGGACGAAATCTTAGATAAAATCAAACAATTGACCATACCTGAAAAAAGGTAAGGACAAATGATGAAAACAGTATTCAAGCGAACACCGACACTTAAGGACTGCCCGACGCATTATTGTCCCGGCTGCGGACACGGTATCGCTCATCGGTTGATTGCAGAGACAATCGACGAGCTGGGCATTCGCGGGCGGACGATAGGGATAGCTCCGGTCGGCTGCGCGGTGCTGGCGTACGATTACCTCGATGTCGATATGATTGAGGTTGCACACGGCAGGGCGCCCGCGGTCGCAACGGGAATGAAAAGGACCAACCCGGACAAAATAATATTCTCATACCAGGGCGACGGCGATTTGGCGGCGATTGGGACCGCTGAGATTATCCACGCCGCACACAGGGCCGAGCAATTAACGGTTATATTCATTAACAACGCTGTTTTCGGAATGACAGGCGGGCAGATGGCGCCGACGACGCTCCTGGGGCAGGTAACCGCGACAACGCCGAAGGGCCGAAACGCCGCGGGCGAGGGATATCCGCTGCAGGTATCGGAAATCCTGGCCTTGCTGCCGGGTGCAATCTACGTCGAGCGCTGCGCACTGAGCGGAGCGGCGGGCGTCCGAAAGACCAAAAAAGCAATCAAGCACGCCTTTGAGCTGCAGGTCGAGGCCGCCGAAGGCCTCTCGCTGGTCGAGGTGCTCTCGCCGTGTCCGACATACTGGCGAATGACCCCGGCCAAGGCGATGGAATGGATAGAAAAGGAAATGGTAAAAGTTTTCCCGCTGGGACGATTGAAGGGCTGAGAATGACAAAAAACGCCTTTTACGAAGAGGTTATCATAGCCGGTTTTGGCGGGCAGGGGATTATGCTGACCGGCAAATTGCTCGCTCAGACGGCAATGCAGGCCGGGCGGGAGGTAACGTATATGCCCTCCTACGGCGCCGAGGTCCGAGGGGGGACGGCTAATTGTATGGTCGTTATTGCGGATGAGCCTATCGCCTGCCCCGTGGTCGGCAGGCCGGACTCGCTTATTGTGCTGAACAAGGCCTCGCTGAACAAATTCTGCCCGCGTCTGAAAGAAGGCGGTCTGATGATTATGAACAGCTCTCTGATTGACATCGAGCCGGAACCGGCCGACGAGGTCGAAGTAATAGCGGTACCTGCCGACGAGCTGGCGGTCGAATTAGGAAACCCAAAGTGCACCAATATGGTAGCCCTTGGTGCGTATCTGCAAAGACGAGGCTACTTAACCGTCGATGCAGCGGCGAAAGCCCTGCCGGATGTGCTCGCTAAAAGATACCATAAGACACTGCCGGTCAACACAGCAGCTTTGAGAAGGGGCGCAGAATTCGCCCAGGCCAAGGCCGGCGGCGTTTAACACAGAACCCAAAACCTCGAAACTGAATACGAATTTCTATTTATCTTCCGCTGCACGGGCTTCGTATTGGAAACAACAAATAACGACAGTATGCGAAGAGATATATCCGAGCTGCTAAGCAAGAGCAGGCGTCGGTCTTTCAGCCTGCGCATGGCACCGATGATAGACATGATATTTTTGCTGCTGATATTTTTCCTCGTGGCGGCGAAATGGAGACCACAGGAAGATTTTTTGCCCTTTCAATTACCCACAGCACAGGGGCAAAGTCAAAGGCCTGCAAGGCCGGAGCCGCTGGAGATATACATTTTTGCCGCTGAGACCGGCTGCCGGGTGCAGGTGGGCCGGGTCCACACAGTGCAGATAGAGAACGAAACCATCGAGGCGAATTTAGTCGAGCTGATGGAAAAAATAAATACTTACCTGCTTGAGCAAAAACGATTTGCCGAAGACCCGATAGAAATTATCTGCAACGGCCAGGTTAAATGGGAACACCTGGCAAAAATATATAATCTATTCTATGGGGCCGGTCTGACCGACATCACGTTTAGAATGACGGAGTAACCCTGATGGGTAACTCGAATAC
Organism: Sedimentisphaerales bacterium; assembly: GCA_030611315.1. GTDB lineage: Bacteria > Planctomycetota > Phycisphaerae > Sedimentisphaerales > Anaerobacaceae > JAUWPZ01. The sequence goes on along the minus strand of JAUWPZ010000009.1, from coordinate 25,821 downwards.
ACCCAAGGCTAAAACTATAGCGGCTCTTTATATCCTGCTTTTCTTTTCAATCCCTCCGATAAGCTCCGCCGAGCAAATCCCGACCGCCGAGGATATCAATAAACCGGCAGAAGAAGCAAAGCTGACCATCGGGACTTTTATGCGGGAGAGCATCGTACTGCGAATGGGACTCGAATACAGCGGCAAATTCCTGCGGCAGGTTGACAAAGAAAAGCTGTCCCGGCTCGCAAAAAACGCCTCTGATAAACTTCAGGCAATTGTCCAATCCCAAAAAAAGGCGAAAACCCAAATCGAAGAGTACGAAGGCGATGACTGGGACCAGAAGTACGGCTCAACCGGCCTGTGGCGCAAGCTGTTCGCCGAGCTGTACACGACCGATTTGAACAGATGCGAAATTGATTTTTATGCCGCGTTATGTGCCGAGCAGGCGGAAAGAGACGGCGCATTACGCGAAATACTGGCCCGGATAGAATCACTAAACCAAATCCACGATACAGCGTATTTACAGTTCCTAAAAGCCAGGACCCTCGCCCGGCTTGCCCGGACGGATTCGGCGTATGAGCCATCAGCAAAAAAGGAATTTGACGGGCTTTTAGAGCGGTCCGATATGAGACATTCAACCGTTTTCAAGATAGAAATCGAGAGGATTAAATTCCTCGGCCCAACCGGGCCGGACCAGCTAACGAAATTGGCTGAGAATATAGCCAACAGTAATTCCGCCGACGATATCGAGCTGATTTTATCTCTGGCCTGCCTGCAGCGGCGTCTGGGCCGGCGCGAGGAGTTTGAAAAAACCGTGCTCTCCCGGCCAAAAATCGAGAACCTCCTCGGCCAACTCGCATTGTCGGATATGTCCTGTCATTTTGAACACGGTCAATTAGACTTACAGAAAATCAGCTTGTTCGAGGCAGAACTCGCGGCCCGGGCGGCGTGGAGAAATAAGCCGCAGAAATATAAAGCTCTCATGGAAAATCTCGCAAACCAAAAAAACTTCCGAACGCCTTTGATACTCTATGTCACGGCAGCGGCGACCGCAGAAGAATCACCGACCAAAGCCGTCAACCTGCTCTTGGAGGCAAGTAACCTGCCGCCGGCGCGGCAAGGGGGCAGGCAGGACCTCGAAGCCGCCGAAATCGCCGAACAGGCCGCCCGGCTGGCATACAATTTGTTTGCCAGGGACAATAGTCACTGCCGGCTCGCGCTGGAAGCCTTCGCAAATTACTCCGTCAAGGCCGGCGAAAATATCGATGAAGAACTGGAATATCTTTACAGCGCCGCGCTTATCAACTGCGGCCAAAGCGAAAAGGGCAGAGAACTATTGCAGAAAATAGCCAACAGAACTACGGGAGCTCATCAAAACAGGGCGAGACTCGATTTGATAGAGCAGGAAATAGAACAAAAACAAAACGAGCCTCTGTCGAAAGGACTGCTGGCAGAGCTAAACGCTTTTCTCAAGCAGTGCACCGACGAAAGCACAGATTCAAAGGAGCTTCGCCGCCGGGCAATGAAGATATACTGCGGCACGCTGCTCAAAACCCGGGAAAAGCACAACGCTCGAAGGGTTCTGGATACCCTCACCGAGACTGAAATAGAAAACGACCCAAATCTGAACTTTTTCAAATCGAAGGCGCTTCGGCAGATGGGCAGACTGGGTGAGTCTGCCGAAAGCCTTGCCATGCTCTGCCGCACAAACGACGGCCGCTATGTCCTCGAAGCTGAGCGGCTATTAAGGCAAATCATCGGCCGCATCGAAGAGCTGCAGCGACAAACAAGCGCTCCGGCTAAACTGATGAAGAATTCCCAGGCAATCGCTCGATACTGCCTGAAGATTTCGCAGTCAACTTACGGCCTTGTCCCGGTAAGCCGGGCCCGATTGTATCTGGCTGAGATATTGCTCCTCACCGAATCCAGGGACCGGCAAAATCTGCTTCAAATCGAAAAACTTCTCGGCGAAATGCCTGCCAACAGCAAGGAACGCGATGTGGATTTCCTTCGCTGTCGGGCCAGGCTGCTTTCAGAGCAGGGTAAATACAAAGAGGCAGCCGCGCTGTGGACGCGGGTTGCGAAAACAAGAAAAAACCAGGCTCCACCAACGAACAGGCAAACCTGGCAGTGGTGGCGGGCAAAGTTTTACGAGCTGGATTGCTATGTCAAGTCGCCGCAAGCAAGTAAAAAATCCATTCTTCACGCTATCGAGGTCATTGAAAGCAGCTACACCGATATCCCGGTACTATGGGCGGGAAAATTAAACCTGCTCAAACAACAATGCCGGTAAGGTGATGACAATTCGCAATATTTATGGTACAGTAGCCGCGATGGCTTCTTCCGACAAATTCTGTTTCGGTGAACAGAGAAGTTTTCAATATCCCTGATTTAAGGAGCAAAACAAAATGAACCGGAGAATACAAACTCATGTAACGTTATTTCTGCTTGTAACTTTACTTTTGTGCACTACCGCAGCTTATGCCCTCGAACAGTACAAGAACCAGACGAGAAATGCAATTTCCCAAATAGTGGACGGCAAGCTTGACAATGCTATCAAGCGTATGGAAAAGTACCTGGAAAAAGAGCCCGGCGACCTGGAGTCGTTGTACGGTCTTGTAGTCGCTCACAGCCAAAAGAAAGATATCGATACCGCTATGAGTTTCGTGGAACGGGCCGTCGCCGGTGGGCTGCCCTTTGGCCGGTTCCTGGCCGGCCCCCGCGACCTGCTCAAACCTCTAACCGACAGCCGCAAATTCAAAAAATTCGCCAGGAAACAGCCTGTGAAACTTCTTCACGGCCCCATGCTCGGTTGCGTTACCGACAGCAGCGCAAAGTTTTGGGTGCGCACTACCAAAGAAATGCGTGTTACAGTCAATATAAATAACGCAGGCCCGCAGGAGATTTTCAGCGCCAGTACCAAAGGAAAAACGAGCGGCGAAGAAGATTTCACCGCGGTGCTTGCCGTCGATGGCCTCAAGCCCGATTCATTATACGATTATGAACTTTGGGTCAGAGGCGACGAGAAGCCAATAGAGGGACGGTTTAGAACGTTTCCTGCTTCCGGAAAGCCCGCAAATTTCCAGGTCGGGTTTGGCGGTGGGGCCGGATACACGCCGCAATACGAGAGAATGTGGAACACAATCGCCTCGCACAATCCGAGAGCTTTTCTCTTTCTCGGTGACAACGTGTACATAGACCACCCCACCAAACGCGCCGTCCAGCAATACTGCTACTATCGCCGTCAGAGCCGACCAGAATATCGCAGCTTCATCGCCTCAACCTGCATCTTTGCCATCTGGGACGACCACGACTTTACAACGAACGACGGATGGGGCGGGCCCGAAATCCACGAGCCCGAATGGAAAATTCCGGTCTGGCACACATTTATGAACAACTGGAACAATCCATACTACGCCGGCGGCGAGAAACAGCCCGGCTGCTGGTTCAACTTCTCAATAGGCGATGTGGATTTCTTTATGCTCGACGGCCGATACTACCGGACAAAACCAAAGAGCGAGAATCCCTCAATGCTCGGCGACACCCAGAAAAAATGGCTTTTCGACAAGCTCAAGGCCTCGAAGGGGACCTTTAAGGTCCTTGCTTCACCGGTGCCCTGGGCCTTCGGAGTCAAACCCGGCAGTGCCGACCCCTGGCAGGGATATAAGGAAGAACGCGAGGAGATTTTCTCCTTTCTCGAAACCAGCAAAATCGACGGGGTGATTCTCATATCGGCCGACCGCCACCGCTCCGAAGCGCGGACGATTGAACGGGAAAACGGATATACGCTGTACGAGTTCGAGAGCTCCAGACTGACCAACATCCACACGCACGGCCTGATACCCGGCGCGATATTCGGCTACAACAAAAATTGCTCATTCGGACTGCTCAAATTCGATACGACCAAACCGGACCCGAAGCTAACCTACGAAATCATTAATATTGATAACGAGCTTATCCACACGCTCACGCTCAAGAAAAGCCAATTATCGCATACGAAAGCCAAATAAGCCCATACAATCAACAAACCAAACCGGCAAATTGCTTGCTTAAAAAGCTGTGATGGAGTACAATGTGTAAAATATGAAAAAGCCGTATTTGGTTCGAGAATAGGAAGACAATCATGACCAAGAAATTGAACAGTAGAAAAACCAAGGCAATCTGCAGCTTCTGCGGCCGGTCGGGAAGCCAGTCCGACACACTCATCGAGGGCCCGAACAAGGTCTTTATTTGCCCCGAGTGCGTGGACCTGTGCCACAATATCATCCAGCAGAACCGTAAACGAGCCAGCGGCGGAGGCATTAATTTCAAAGAAACGCCCAGGCCCAAAGAAACAAAAGAATATCTGGACGAGTATGTAATCGGGCAGGAACACGCCAAGAAATATCTCTCAGTCGCCGTGCACAACCACTACAAACGGCTTCTCCACAGTGACAGTGAGGACAACGACATTGAAATAGACAAGTCCAACGTGCTCTTAATCGGGCCGACCGGTTCCGGCAAAACATTACTTGCCCGTACCCTTGCCCGCAAATTGAATATGCCGTTCGCGATATGCGATGCGACCACTGTTACCGAAGCCGGTTACGTCGGCGAAGACGTCGAGAATTTTCTGCTGCGACTGCTGCAGGCCGCCGATTATGACATCGAAGCCGCACAGAGAGGAATCGTTTATATCGACGAAATAGACAAGGTCGGCAAGACGTCTCAGAACGTTTCAATTACCCGCGACGTCTCGGGGGAAGGCGTCCAGCAGGCATTGTTGAAGATGCTCGAAGGGACTACGGCCAATATCCCGCCTCAGGGCGGAAGAAAGCACCCGGAACAATCCTACATACAGCTCGACACCACGCAGGTACTCTTTATATGCGGCGGAACTTTTATCGGGCTGGAAAATATAATCAAAAAACGGCTCGGCAAAAAAATGATTGGTTTCGATTCGGAGCTGTCCTGTGCCGTCAATGTAAAAGACGAGTACAGCGACATAATACAACAGGTCATACCGGAAGATATTATCGAGTATGGAATGATTCCCGAAATGGTGGGCAGACTTCCCGTAATCACCACCCTCTCGGCTCTCGACGAAGATGCGCTTATAGACATCCTGACCAAGCCGAAGAATGCGCTGATCAAGCAATATCAAAGATTCTTCGAGATGGAAAACGCCAGGCTCGAATTCACAGAAGGAGCCCTGCACGCATTGGCGCAAAAAGCCCTCACGCGCGACACCGGGGCAAGGGCCCTGCGCTCGATTACCGAGGAGCTGATGATTGATTTGATGTACCAGCTGCCGGAAGAGCCCAAGCCGGTGAAATACGTCATCACGCGCGACATCGTCAAAGGCAAGGCCGAACTGTTCACCGCAAAACAAAAAGTAAAAAAAGAACCGGCATAAGTAACGATTGCAGTACCCCGGTGCTTACCGTTCCACCATCCGGCCGCTCGGCAAAGGAGTATCTCTCAAGACCGCTAACTGGACATCGGTCGCGGTACTTTGGGCAATAGCCGCCAGGGCATACTGGGCATCGGCAAAACGAACGTCCTTGTCGATACGCAGCGTAACAACCCTGCTCTCGCCGGGCAAATCTCTCGAACGAACATCTATCAGCCGGGCAAGCTGTTCGATTAGGCCGGCGGAGCCGAAAAAATCCTGCGCAGAGATTATTTCCGAGCCGACCGCAAAGGCGACCCTTTCTTCGCCTGTTTTCATAACGGTAACGGTAGTAACCTGGCTCCCGGATTCATCGTCGCTTAGGGCAGATTCGCAGCCGTCCGGATATGCTATGGGGAAATTCTCGGCCTCGACAAACTGGCAAACCACCAAAAAAAAGATTATAAGCAAAAACACAATATCTATAATCGGAGTCATATTAAAAGACCCCGGCTTATCAGTACCGTGAAACTTACCTTTTATTCTCAAGGACATAGTCCTCCGGCCATTAGCCGCCTTTATGAAGGTATCGGCTCGTCGATAGTCTTTTTCGATTTGTCGGCAATCTCGCCGACAGGTTGTCCGATTTTGGCGATGCGCCCGGCGTCGGCCTGCCTCTGCCTTACCAGGTCGCGCCGTATTTCCGGCATGAGTATCTCGGCTTCGGTTACCGCATCGTTCACCAGCGTCTCGATTCGGTTACGAAACACACCGTGGACCGCCAGGGCCGGTATCGCAACAAACAAGCCCCAGAAAGTTGTTACCAGAGCGATAGAAATCCCTCTGGCCAATTGTGCCATTTTGGGCTCTCCCCCGGCTGCAACAATGTCGTTGAACAGTGTTATCATGCCGAAAACCGTCCCGAAAAGGCCCACCATCGGCGAAACATTGCCGATTAAGTTGAGCCACTCAATCTTGCGGAAAAGCCTCGAAGCCTGGTCCTGCAGCGACTCACCGAGTAGGTTTCGCATTCGAAACCAATCGCCCCGCCCGCCTGCAAGGGCTCTCGCAGTTGCAAGGCTCACAAGGTCATTGTCGCCGGCAATTCTCGCCTCTATCTGTCCGAGGCCAAAGCGGCGTATCATTCCCCCAATGCTTCGGCCTATGCCGTCGGGCAGCAGTTTCCTGCGGCGAATGGAAAGGCAATGCTCGGCCACTAAGTAAACCGTAATAAGCGACATCGGCAAAAGCACAAACCAGACAATGGCCCCGCCGGCTATAATAAATTGCTCAAAAAAGGTCGGCCTTCGGCCCGCCTGGACAGAACCTGTCCCGAAACCGCCGCTCATCGCAACAACTATCACCGCCAATACCGCAGCCAATAAAACTACCAGGACAAGGGCCTTGAGCAAAAAACTGTTACGCATATTCGATTTTTTTATCTTAAATCCCATAGCTCGGTAATAAGTTATCTACGCCCTGTCAATTATTGCCATCGCCGAGGAGGACACATTCGCCGCCGCTTTGTTTTGCGATTTGTTGCAGCATTTCGCGGTCGTCGCTCTGCGGCCAAAAGCCTATCGTGTTGATTCTCGTCCTCGGCGAAAATCGTTCCAGCATATTCTTCACTTTCCCGGGCAGGCTCTGCGCATCTTTGGTTGTCAGCTCGAAGCCGTCTGTGAGAAAATAAACCACCGAAGGACCGACATCTCCGCCGTCGCGGATTTGCAGGGCCCTTTCGAGCGCCGCCGGCGCGTTCGTTCGCCCGGCCGGGAGGACCGAATCAATGAAATCGTACGCGGCGGACTTGGATTTCGTCGTTGCTCGGAGCAGCCGGCCGCCGCCGGATTCATACAGCTTGTCTCCACCGAAAAAGATTATGTAGAAATACTCATCCGGCTGCAAAGCTTCAACCGATTTTTTCAACTCTTCGCGCACCTTGCCGAATATGCCCTGCATACTCCCCGAACAATCCACCAGATAGCAGACTTTGCGCCTGTCCACCCAACTGCCGAAAAATTCAATCCCACCTGCCAAATCGGTCCCGCTCGGCAGCAAAAAGCCGCCGGCCGAGTCGGAAGAACCCGGCCAATCGGAATTCGTCAGGTCCCTCGAGCTAAGCTTTGCAGCGCCAAAAACCTGATTTGGCGGCAATTTAGGAAACCGGCCGCTACTTGTTGTCGGTAAGGGTGTTTTTATTTTAGGTTTCGCAGTTTTTAGCGCGGCTTGCGTCAGCTTCGTAATCCGGCTTATTTTGGCCGTCGGTATGGGGCGGTATTCGACCTCAGCCTTAGTCTGTGAGAACTTGAAAATCCCAAACGCCGCCAGCACTATCAGGTGCACAATAATCGAGACCATCCACGCCCAAAATATTATACCGCCCCCACGGTTTCTTGAAATCATCCGTCGTGTCATCAATACAGCCCGAAAATACCGTCGTTTCACGGCACAACTTTGACTAAAGAATGAACCTCCACCAACATATTATAGACTTTTATCGCATCGCCGTTATGCAGGCGAATACACCCCCGCGAACTCGCGGTACCAATGCTCTCGGGTTCCTTCGTTCCGTGGATGCCAAAGCCGGTCTTGTCTTTGGTGGCTTCGTCGAGACCTTTAAGCTCAATCCATCTCGAGCCCAGGGGGTAATCCGGGCTATCAGAATGTACTACCTCGCCGGTGTCAGGGTCGGTCCATATCGGCTTTATCATCTTACCGCCCGTTTTTATGTGCCAGAGTCCTGTGGGCGTTTGCCTGCCCGGCAGGCCAAGCCCTACAGGATAACTTCTTACGTAAATGTTCTGAAGGAAGACATCCATTGTAAAAGTTGAACGATATACTTTGACATGGAACGGCCCTTGAACGACCTTTATCGTACTTCCCGCGAGCAGCGACCTGGGATTGGAAATTTTGTTAATCTCCATAAAAAACCCATACGGCACCTTGAATTTCTTGGCGATTGTGCTTAGCCGGTCACCCGACTTGACCTTGTAACTGCTGCAAAGCCGGTCAGTGGGAAAGATAGCCTTACTTAACAACCAGCTATCGGCAAGTGCGGAGAGCTGCTGCTTCGCGGTCTTTTGCTGCTTGGGGCTAAGGGGCATCAGCAGCGCCTCGCTCAACTTGTCACGAACTTCGATAATCCTGTCGGGCCTCGCTCTGATAAGCTCCATAGCTTCGGTAATAAGCCGGGCCGCCTCCCGGTTCGAGCCAATGCCCAGATTCGGCTCTACTTCTGAGACATTTGTGTCCACGGCCACATTCGGCTCCGGGCGAGGCGAGATGACATTATTCACCTCCGGAACATTGAGCCCATTGGGCCCGACATAATTCTCACTTTCAGCTCCATTGAAAAGACCGGGGCCGTAGATAAGAGCAATCACGGCAACAATAACAAGCAAACCTGAAATGACATATATCCGGTTTCGACTCTGACCTGGTCGCCCAGCTTGTGGATAACGAGCCATCTTATTCTCCTTTCGCGGTATTACAGGATATTATTCCCTCATCAGTTACTAAGAAATCCACCGGCTCATCATGTTCCGCCACCGGTATGGAATCAACCAACTGCTCCGCAAAAGCAAAGCCGCATCTGGAAGCCCTAAGCTGCTCGTTGGCGAAGAACCTGTCGTAATAAGCCCCCCCGCGGCCAAGCCGGTTGCCTTTCCTGTCGAAAGCCAACGCCGGCGTAACGACCAAATCAATCTCCTCAAACGGCGTCGGCACGCCGGAAATCGGGTTCCGCAGACCGGAAGAGCCGGTCGAAAAACCCGTATCCAGCGAGTTTATCCGCACCGCTATCATATGTCTTTGCTCCCAGGATATCTTGGGCACAGCCACTATCTTATCGAGCTGCCAGGCGGCAAGTACGGCCTCGGAAGTATCCACCTCGTGCGGAAGAGATAAAAACATCATAATCGTCGATGCGTTTTGAAATTCGACAGTCGCAATCAAATTCCGGCATGCTTTGAGGCTCTTTTCGCTCCTCTGTTCCGGCGGCATGGCAAGCAAACAATTCTGCAGCTTGCGGCGCAACTGGCCCTTGTCCATTTAGCTGTCCTTCTTTTCGGTACTCTTATCGACAGATTTGCTCTTTTGTATCAGGCTTTCCAACTTTTGTAAATAACGCTTAATATTTTTTTCGTACCCGACCTCTTTCGGGATGTAATACTTTTTCCTGGCCGCCTCAGGAAGATACTCCTGAGGAACGAAACCATCCTTGAAATTGTGCGGATACTTGTAATCAGCTCCGTAGCCTAATTTCTTCGCGGCAGCATAGTGGCTGTCCTTGAGATGCTTCGGCACGGGCGCAATTGACCGCTGTTTTACATCCGAGACCGCCTCCCAAACAGCGGAAGCCGCGGCATTCGATTTCGGCGCACAGGCAATGTAAATCGCCGCCTGCGCCAGGGCAAGCTGTGCTTCCGGCAGGCCCACGAACTCGGATATCTGAACGGCCGCGGCAGCCAGAACCGTTGCCATTGGGTCGGCGTTTCCCACATCTTCGGCCGCACAAATGGCAATCCGCCGGGCGATAAAACGCGTATCCTCCCCGCCCGCTATCATTCGGGCGAGCCAGTAAACGGTCGCATCAGGGTCCGAGCCCCGCATGCTCTTCTGCAAAGCGCTCGCCAGGTCATAGTGTGTATCGCCCGTGCCGTCGTAGTCAATGGCCTTTTGCTGTATCGACTCGGTCGCAATCTCCAGGTTAAACTTGACCTTTGCCCCGCTTTTTCGAGCCGCCTGTGACAACACACCCACCTCCAGGGCGGTCAGGGCCTTTCTGGCATCGCCGTCACACATCACCGCCAAAAACTTCAGGGCCTTTTCGTCCGCCTCAATATCAAGTTTCCCGAGCCCCCGCTCGCCGTCGCTGACCGCGCTTTTTAGCAACTGTAAAATGTCCTGCTCGCTGAGCGGCTCAAAATGAAATACCGTGCTGCGGGAAATCAACGGGGAATTGACCGAAAAGAAGGGATTTTCCGTCGTCGCGCCGATGAGAATCAACACGCCGGCCTCGACATCATCCAACAGGACATCCTGCTGGGCACGGTTGAAACGGTGGATATCGTCGATAAAAAGTACTGTTCTCGCCCCCTCGACAGCAAGTCTGTCTCTGGCGGAGGCGATTATCTGGCGAATATCCTTAACGCTGGCTGCAGGTGCGCTGAGAGAATAGAATTTCGCCTTGGTATGATTCGCTATCACTGTTGCCAGGGAGGTCTTGCCGACCCCGGGCGGGCCGTAAAAGAGCAGGCTGCTGAGTTTATCGGCCTGGAGCATCCTTGTCAGCAGTTTATCGGACCCAAGAATATGTCTTTGCCCGATAAACTGGTCGAGTTCTCTCGGCCTCATCCTGACCGCCAAAGGGGCTGCCGAGGCCACATTAGCCCTTTCAAGTCGGCTAAACAACTTGTTGTCGTGCCCATCCTCATGCATCAGGTATATTATACGTCGAATGTGCTAAACTGTCGAAAATATATTTGGGACCCATCTCCGAAAACAGCCAAGCTTGTCTTTTGCGACTAATGGCGAAGCAAACGAGGGCGAACGGTCGGTTCATCGAAACAGCCCGAAGATAGGCCCTTAGCCCCATTTTTCCGCTCTCAGGGGGCAAAAAAATCAAAAAAAACTTTTTTTTATTTGATTTACGGCCACATACCGATAAACTTCTCAGGTAGTTGGTGGGTGATTTAATCTTATATACAGAATTGAAGTGTTTGGACAATGGGGGCAAGTGCTAAGTGTTTTTAAGGAGATAAGTATGAAAAAAAAGGCGATTTTACTAACTGCCGTAATCTTGTTGACTACGGCTGGTTTCGCCCAGGCACAGGAAGGCGAACTGAGTGGAACCGTTGATGTTAGCTATGTTAGCAAATGGATCTGGCGAGGCTTCGATATGATCGATGACAAGGCAGCGGTCCAGCCAAGTGTTGACCTTGACCTGTTTGGGACCGGCTTTAGCCTCAATGTCCTGGCCTCTTACGCCGGTTCCAGCGGAACCAGCGATGTCAGCACGGTGAACATGACCAGGTACGATTACACCCTCGCTTATTCCTGCACGCTTTTCGAGGGCGAAACCTATGCCACCGATGTAAGAGCCAACTTCATTTACTATGACTTCATCGACGAACCGGATAAAGCTGCCGACGCTGAAGAATTAGGCGTGGGGTTCTCATGGCCGGAACTGTGCCCGGCAGGCATCGTCCCCAGTTACTACGTGTGTAAGTTATGGAACGCGAGGTCCAGTTCAGATCTGGCTTCAGACTATCCCGGCTGGATACATATCTTCGGTCTCGGATATGACCTGAAAACACCCGGCATTCTGCCTGATACGCCCGAGCAGGTATTCAACTTAAGCGCCGCTGCGGTTTACAATGACGGAGCCGGCGTCAACCCTAAGACCGGCGCCGTTGCCGACCACGACTGGTCGCACATACTCTGGGGTGTTTCGACGGAAATCGAAGCCGGCCCGGGTACTTTTACTCCAGCAGTTTACTACCAGACATCGATGGATGATTCCGTTAATCCCGAGGATGAATTCTGGGCGGGTCTGTCTTACGCGATACCTTTCTGAGAAACCAGATAATACAGCGAAAGATAAAAAAGGCCGGTTTAACAACCAGCCTTTTTTATTTGTCTTACACAGATTTCAAAAAAATCTCGGGACCCTATACCCTATACCCTATTTCTCCCCATGGGCGTATTCGAAGAACTTTTTTCTCAACAGTCGAGTAATTGGTCCGGGCCTGCCGTCGCCTATCACTCTGGCGTCAATCTCGACAATTCCGATGACCTCGGCGGCGGTGCCGGTGAGAAACAGCTCATCGCAAATATACAAATCACACCTGGTCAGATTTTTCTCAACCATCTCGAGGTTCTCCTGCCCGGCCAGTTTTATTACCACGCCTCGAGTTATCCCTTCAAGCGCACCGGCCTCGACCGGCGGCGTATAAACCGCGCCGTCCCTGACAATAAATACATTGTCACCGGTCGCCTCGGCCACATAACCTTCGTGGTTATACATTATCGCCTCGGGAACATCATTGTCCAGGGCTTCAATCTTGGCCAGGGTGTTATTGAGATAGTTCAGGCTCTTGACCTGCGGCGGAATTGCCAGCGGATGATTGCGAACCGTGGTCGCACTGATTATCTTCATTCCCTTTTCGTAAAGCTCTTCCGGATAAAGCTGAATCGCGTCGGCTATGATAATCAACCTGCCGTTCTTGCAGACGAAGGGATTTAATCCCAAAGTCCCCACCCCGCGGGTAACCACTAAGCGAATATAGCCGTCAACAATGCCGTTGGCTTCGACCGTTTTCTCAACCGCACCGACAAGGTCGTCCCTGCTCATCGGGACATCAAGGCGAATCACCTTGGCCGATTGATAAAGTCTCTTGAGATGGGCATCAAGTTCGAACACCCTGCCTTTGTAAACTCGAATGCCCTCGAATACCCCGTCTCCGTAAAGCAGACCATGGTCGAAAACGGATACTTTTGCGTCCGCCTCGTCAACAAGTTTGCCGTCAAGCCAAATTTTAAGCGCCATAATTTCGTCCCTCGTATTGCGTATAGCGGATAGGGAAGGAATAGCAAGAAAGCTAAACGATATACGCTATACGTTGATTTTGCCGTCTCTCAGCGTTATTATCCGCCCAGCTCTTTTTGCAATCCTTTCGTCGTGCGTTACCATCACAATTGTCTGGCCGGCCTTGTTCAATCTCTCAAAGATATCCAGAATAACATTTCCCGTCGCAGAGTCAAGATTTCCTGTCGGCTCATCGGCCAAAAGCAGTCTCGGCTCATTCATCAGGGCCCGTCCAATGGCCACCCTTTGTCTCTCTCCGCCGGAGAGCTGGTACGGCTTATGTTTAATCCTGTCAGATAAACCGAGTTGCTCAAGCAGCTCTTTCGCCCTTTTCCTGGCACGTCTTCGGCCCCAAAACAACCAGCCCAATACACTCCTCGACGCCATCGCAGGCAGAAAAACATTCTCCAATACACTTAATTCGTCTAATAAATGATAGAACTGAAAAACAAATCCCACCATTTTGTTGCGGAACCGGTTCAATTTCCTGCCGCCGAACCGGCTCAAATCCCTCCCCTCAAAACTAACCGCGCCCTTGTCCCGCCTGAGTTTCCTTAACAGCCAAAAGACAAGCCAGTCAATCAGCCTATAGACAAACCAAACAATGCAATAAACTATGACTCCGCTAATCAGAACCGTGAGCAAATACGCAAATATCACCATCATTACGGCTAATATCATCCATATCAAAGATACCTGCTCGGAGTATTCACTAATAGCATTCCATTCGGTACGTATTACCGAAAAAATCGAAAAACCGACAACAGCCGCCGAGCCTATGCCGATAAGCACGGCCAACAAGCGTGCGACTATGCAAAAAAAACGTCTCAGCTTTGTCAGGCTGCTGTCTTGTTCAACTTTATCCGGCCTGTCCAATGCGCCCAATATATGCAGTAGTGTACTTTTGCCGCTGCCGGAGGCACCGATTATCGCCACAAATTCCCCCTTCTTAACAGCTAAATCGACGCCTTTGAGCACCTTGACCTCTGTCGCGCCCATCCTGTAAGATTTATGCAGCCCTTCGGCCTTTAGTATGAAATCATCTCTACTCATATTTGATTCAAATCTTGATACCCTATACCCTATACTCTATCCCCTATCCCCTAATTATAACCGGCTCACCTGCAAAATCTCCACGGGGCTCGACCTGACGGCCTGCCAGCTCGCTATCAGCGCGCCGGCAAGGCATGCCGCTATCGCCGCCAAAACCGTTATCACCAGGACATCCGGTTCGACCCGGTTCGGAATTTCGCCTATAGCATACATTGTTCTGTCCCAAAGTTGAAATCCAAATCGCTCAAAAAGCAAATCTTCTATCCGGTTTATTTTCAGCAGAAACAGCCAGCCGGTGAACATGCCTATACAGGAGCCCAACAGCCCCACCAAAATAGCAAAACCTGAAAATAAACCGATGATATTTGCACTCGAAACACCTATGCTCTTCAAGATGCCGATGTCTTTACTCTTGTGGCTGATAATCCAGTAAAAAACAACAAAGACAATAAAAACTATCACTAATCCCACAAAGGCGAACATAACAGCCATCACCATTTGTTCCTTTTCCATCGCCGCGATAAACGCACGCCTGTATTCCTTCCAGCTCTGCACACTGACGGTATCCAAAAGGTAAGCAAGTTTTTCGCCGGCTTTTTCCTGCCTGAAATTCTCCCACAGCGAGCTGACCTGTTCACAGCCGGACTGCATTTTAACATTCGGCTTGAACTTTATATGGATAGCGCTGGCTCTTTTGTCCGTTCCAGCCATACAAAGCTGCTGAGCCTCTTGAAACGGCAGATATATCAGTGAGCTATCGACCCTGGCCAATCCGCTGTGCGAGTTGTCGCTATAATAGAAAGTCCTGGTGTTGACTTCTCCCAATCCACCCAAGGCCGGGGCGCCTTTTACAGTCAGTGGAAAGCAGCTTATGGAAAAACCAACGTTGGCAGGAACGGTTTCGTAGGAATACTTGCTGTTGGCATTGCGGCTCAACGCCAAATCTATTCCCAACACACAACCCAAAAGATTCGGGTCATATATCGGCTCAAATACCTTGGACACATCGTCTCTTCGGTGATACAGCGTTTTGCCGAAGCCCGTCGTCCTGCTGTGCCTGACAGGCTCGATACCCAGAATCTCAACATGAACATTCAAATCCCGCCCCTTAGGACTCAGCAGGGCAAAGTTCTTTATCACGGGCGATACGCTTTCGACAAACTCCGCCGCCGCCAGCTTCTCCATCAAATCCTCATAGTACGCAAAGCCGACTAATGAATCGGTCCCGACAACACAGTCCCCTACGAAGTTGTGGTTCTTCTGCTTGAAATCAGTTACCAGGCCCGTCATAACGGTCAGCACAACCACAGCCATAAAAACGCAGCACACCACAATCAGCACCGCAAGATAAGTTATGCGCTGTTTTATCAAATACCGTATTGCAAGAATGATTTTGTACATAGAAAACCAAACACCAGGAGCTAAAAATCATAATTCAACATTTTAAACTTTGCGCTTTGGCTCCTAAAAACTCAACTTGACTGATTTTTACATAACTATAGCTTTGACAAGAGCATACGCAACTTGTCATTCCTTCGCTTTGCTCGAGGACAGGTCTGAGCGCAGCGAAGAATCTCACACTCGCAACAGGGCAAAAATCCTATTCTAAGGCCGGATGCTTCGCTTCGCTCAACATAACAGTTTAAAAGTCAGTCAAGTTGAGTAAAAACCAATTGCCCATCACTCATTCGACATTCTCCATTCTTCATTCAAAATTCATTATTCGTATCTCAGAATATCCACCGGTTTTGTTACCGCTGCGATAATCGCCGGTATCAAGCTTCCGACCACTGCGATTATAATCGCCAATAATACGAATAACAGGGACCAATCCAGGTCAATCTCATTCGGTATCTTGCTGAACATATACACGCTGCTCTTCCATAGCTTCAACCCGAAGATTATCCTTATCCAACCCTCGAACACGTTGACATTTTTTGTGACAAAGTATCCGAGAACAAGTCCGGCCAGGGAGCCGACAACTCCGACACTGAGTCCAAATCCGAGAAAGACACAAAGTACCGAGTAGCTCGACGCCCCACAGCTTTTTATTATTGCGATGTCCTTCTGCTTCATGCTCACAATCATATAAAATATGCAGAATATCAGCACGAACACGCCGAAACTTACGACGCTGAATATCGCCAACAGAACTCCCATTTGCTTTCGCAGCTCAGCAGCATATTGGCTTTGCATCTGCCTGGCTGTATTAATCTCGGTCTGTCTTATGAGAAACAAACTCCAGAAAAGCTCCTTGTCGGCAAAATCCTCCCATACGCCACGAATCATCGCCAGGGCCACCTCGGCGTCGGTATCGGGGGGCAGTTTCATCTGAATCTGGTCGGCAAGGAGACCCTTTTCGTTCGGATATAAAGTTTGCTGCAACTTCTCTATGGGCAGATACACGAATCTCTTATCAAGGTCATAGACACCCGTAAAAACAATATCTGCAACCGTAAACTTTATCATTTTTCGTTTGAATCGCCTGCCGCCGCCCGACGTCGAATCTTCTTCTATTACCGCACCGGTGGTAATAACAACCTCTTTGCCGACCATCTCGGCGGCAGCATCGAAATCATACTCATCCGTCTTCTCGTCCGGCTCGTTCAGGACCCCGATTCCCACAAACCCTCCGGTTTTCTCATCAGAGCCGGGAATCTCGAAAGACGGCTCGCCGGGTGAATCGGCCTGTTTAAGCAATGCTCCCTTGAAGCCGGTAACTTTCGCTCGTCGGACTGGCTCGATACCCCAGATATTTACACCGCGAACGTTGCCTTTGCCCAAATGTATCAGGCCCTGGGCCGACAGTGTTGCCGTTGCAGCCTCCACCACGCCCAGCCGCTCCAGCCGCTCGATGAACAACGGGTACTTCTCAAATCTCACCGGCGCCGCGAGAACAACATCGCCTATCGTCTCGACCGCGCTTTGCTCGAACGCATTGATAAATCCCGTAAACAGGCTGGCAACAACAACGAGCATTGAAACCGAAAGCCCAACCGCAGCAATACTCAGCAATACTATCCTTTTCTTGCGCAGGTATCTAAGCCAGAGAAAAAACTTTAACATTTCTCACAGTTCACAGTTCAAAGTTAATCTTTTGCAGGTCTTAAAAGCGGAAAGAGCACCACGTCACGAATACTTGCGGCGCCGGTCAGGACCATCACCAACCTGTCAATCCCGATACCCAATCCCCCTGCCGGCGGCATGCCGTATTTCAACGCCGTTATGAAATCACTGTCCATCGTTGCCATTGTCTCTTCCTGGCCCCGAAGCTGAATCCGAAAGTTCTCTTCCTGCACTGCCGGGTCGTTCAGCTCCGTGTACGCATTGGCCAGTTCCATTTTGCCGATAAACAGCTCGAACCGCTCGGCGTATTTCGGATTGCTCTTTTTGCGCTTAGTCAACGGGCACAGCGGCGCCGGATAATCAATCACGAAAGTCGGGTTGACAAGATTATCTTCAACCGTGGCCTCGAAAACGCCGTTGACCACGACAACATCATCCATCTCGGCTTCATCCAGACCCAACCGGCTTGCTTTTTCCCTGACGGCCCCAATATCCTCGATATCACAACCGCTGTATTCTTTGAGCAGCTCAGCGTACTCGGCCCTGCGCCAGGGAAAACTGAAATCTATCGTCAAATCGCCGAACTCGACCCGCTTTTCTTCGCAGAACTTTTCCACACAAAGAGCGACAAGCTCCTCGGTCAAATCCATCATCACCTCGTAATCGGCGTATGCCTGGTACACCTCCATCATCGTGAATTCCGGGTTGTGCTGTCTGCTCAGCCCTTCGTTGCGGAAATTCCGATTTATCTCGAAGACCTTCTCCAGGCCGCCTACGAGCAGTCTTTTGAGAAACAGCTCCGGGGAAATCCGCAAAAATAAATCCATATCCAGGCTGTTATGATGCGTCACGAAGGGCTTGGCCGCAGCCCCGCCGGCTATGGTCTGCATCATCGGCGTCTCAACTTCCAGAAAACCCCGCGATTCGAGAAACTCGCGAATAGTACCGACAATGGCGCTGCGTTTCTTAAACCGCTCCATCACCTCCGGATTGGCCCACAAATCCACATACCTTTGCCTGTATCGCTGGTCGATATCCGCCAGGCCGTGAAACTTCTCCGGCGGCTGCAGCAGACACTTGCTCAAAAGGCTGAGCCCATCTTCGCCGGCCCAAATAGTAATCTCGCCGGTCTTCGTCTTACCCAACTGGCCGGCCGCTCCGATAATGTCGCCGAGCTCGAGCAATTTGGCAAGCTCCCACTGCGAGCTTAAAAGCTTCTTGCTCAGGCCTATCTGGATGGTCCCGCTGCGGTCGCGCAAGGTAATAAATATCAGCTTCCCGATGTCCCTGAGCAGTACAATCCTGCCGGCACATCCGGCTTTTTGATTCTCTTCGCCGTCTTTGAATCTGCTCTTGACATCCGCAGCCGGCTCAGAGCCTTCATATCGGCCTGGGTAAGGGTCAATACCCAACTGCTCAACGGCCGAGAGCTTCTCCCGCCTCTGCCGTTCAAACTTGCCTGCCTCGTCGGAAATTTCCCCTTTTCGTGCCATATCCCTGTAAGTCCTTTTGCGCACCTATTGTAGAATTTCTAATGGGATTTATCTCTTCTGCATCAGTCAAATCCACGCTTCTGAAAAATCAATCCACACTCTCCCGGACCGCTGCATCGGCTTGAATCAGCTTGCTCCTAACCACCAAAGCAGCAACCGCCAACTGTGCATCTGCCGGCAGCGTCTCTTCGACTGTATGCTTTTTCAACTCGCCGTTGGTGTTGTCGTGGTTGGCCTGGACCAGCACATCGTTGTCCCGCTGCACGTCTATCATTTCTCTCAGCTCATCGCTCGTTAATTCAATCTCAACGTTTGGCCCAACACCCCAATCCTTCCTGCCTCTCTTTTTCATGGCATCCCGGCTTTCGACCCTTTGGCCGGAAGGCAAATGGTAATACGCCATTGTATATTTAAGCTGTGAGCCACCGGCGGGATAGTGAGTTATCCCCTGCACGCTGCCTTTTCCGTGGGTCCTTGTTCCCACCAAAACGGCCCGCTCATGTACTTTGTCCGCCAACGCACCGGCCACAATCTCGGAAGCGCTTGCAGAGCTGGAATTTATCAGTATTACGAGCGGATATTTCGGATGCGTTCGTTTCCCGTGCGCCGAGGCCGTAGTCCACGCCTCAACTCGGGGAGGACGGGTCATGACTATCGGCCCTTCTTCTATGAATTTGTCGGCTATCGCAATAGCACTATCCAAAAGCCCGCCGGAATTGAATCGCAAGTCCAGAATCAATCCCTTTAACCCGGCCGCCTCAAGCTCATCCAATATCCCTTCCAAATCCCCGGAGGTGTCCGAAGAAAAACTGGTGATGCGGACATAGCCGATATTGTTCTCGTTATCCAGCATATACAGCCATTCGCCTGTTTCCGTCCTCTGCCAGCCGCGAATTGTCTTAACAGTTATCTTGTCCCTGGTTATCGTAATGTCCTCGGTCTCTTCCTCACCGGCATGCTTTATTGTCAACGTTACTTGCGTACCCTTAGGGCCGGTAATCTTGTGGACCGCACACATAAGAGACATATCTTTTGTTTCAAGCCCGTCAACCGCCTGAATAACGTCCCCGGCGTCAAGGCCGGATTTGTACGCCGGCGTATCGGGCAACAGGCTTGCAACCACCAAAACACCCTTCTTTTTCGAAATCTCGACGCCGATACCTGTAAACTCATTGGTCATCATCTTCTCAAAATCACGCACCTGACGCGGCCAGACCATCACCGTATATGGGTCAAGGGTAGCCAGAGCCGCTTCGGCAAACTGTGAAATCAGCACAGTATCCGGCAGATTCGCAGTTGTTGAATTCAGCAACAGGACCTTCCTGAAAACTTCTATAAACTCATCCTTGCCGAATCCTATGCGACCCTGGTCTATCTCATCCAGGACGCCGCCCAGTGTCACCGACCAGGCTGCAAGCTTTTTATGTTCAGGCGGTACAAAAAAACCCATTTCAGCTACTCCCGCCGAGTCCGCAGACTCTTGCTCACCTTCGTCGTCCTCGTTCTCACGTGAAACTATATCCTCATCTTGTGAGTCTTCCGAAGCTGACGCATCCATTACTTCCACTAATAATTTGCAGCGATTGACGGCTTTGGTTGCCATTTGCCCGTAATCGATAACACTGACATAAGCCTGGCTGAGATAATCAATCGCCCTGATAAACATCTCTTTTCTTATGCCCTGGTAACGCTCCTCGCTGGTCTCGCAGGGGCTGTCCTGAAAAGAGGCCTCAATGGCGGCCTTGTCCAAAAGCTGCTCGGCGTAATCCGAATACTCCTCGTTGTTCGGCTCGATTACCTGCAGCCAATAGTAACAGTTAATGTATGCCTCAAGCCATTTATTTTCCAGGTCGAACGCCTCGGCCTGGTCGATTGCCTTCTGTATAATCTCCTTTACAAACGCATCAGACAGAAGCCGCTCTCGCTGGTTCGGGTCGGCAAACTCGTTGGCCTTGGCAATAACCAAAAGCATCGCAGGAATATCATTCGCATCATTGGCGTCGTTGACATCGTTCACGTCGCTGACATCGTTCACGTCGTTGACATCGTTCACGTCGTTGACATCGCCGGGTTCTTTTCCGGTTTTGAACTTCTCCAGCTCGTCTAATTGCTCCTTGAATGCAGCTTGTCGCGCGAGCCGGCGTCGTTTACTTATTTCCTCGTACTCCCGGACAATTTCCGCCAGTTCCGGCAAGAATCGGCACTCAGACCATACCTTGGGGCCAGCCTGCTCTATCACCTCCCCGGCAGCACCGAATTTTCCCTCGCAAATCAGTCCGGTAACTCTATCGACAAAACCGGATTCGAATAACGTAGATTCAGAAACTTCAGCCTTGCTTTCATCAGGCTCCAGAACCACAGGCCTGCTCGAAAATGCACAAACGGCAAACGAATAAACAAACGCCGCTAAGCAGGCCGACAAAATCAAATATGTTCTTTTGCCTCCCCAAAACGATTCTCTAAACTTTTTTATCAACAACTTAATACGTAACATTGAGCACCATAAATTTAGGAAATAAGAATACCATTGCATATTGCGTGATGCGTATTGTGTACAAAGAAGCTCGTCTCCCATACGCTAAACGCTATACGCTATACGCTAACTCTTACAAACACTCAGCCGCCTTTCCGGCACAGCCCAAAACCTGCAGCTTATGTTTGACCATATCTTTAATGGCTTCCCTGCCCGGGCCGAGGTACTTACGCGGGTCGAATTCACCAGGTTTTTCCGAAAAAACCTGCCGAATCTTGGCCGTCAGCGCAAGCCGCAAATCCGTATCGATGTTGACCTTGCAGATTGCCAGCTTCGCCGCCTTGCTTACAGACTCTTCCGGCACACCCATTGCGTTCGGCATATCGCCGCCATACTTGTTAATAAGGTCAACGAACTCCCTCAAAACACTGCTCGAGCCGTGCATAACCAGCGGATATCCGGGCAGTCTGTTTCCTATCTCCTCGATGATATCAAAAGCCAGCTTCGGCTCCTTCTTGAATTTGTAAGCGCCGTGACTGGTCCCGCACGCAACCGCAAGCGAATCACAGCCGCTCTTCTCAACAAATTCCACAACCTGGTCGGGGTCGGCAAGATGCTTGCCGATATCGTCTTGGTCAACACCAACCACGTCCTCCTCGATACCGCCCAACTGGCCAAGCTCGGCCTCTACCACTACGTCCCTGGCATGTGCGTACTCAACCACTTCTTTGGTGGCTTTGACGTTTTCCTCAAACGGAAGCTTCGAAGCATCTATCATCACCGACGTGAAGCCGTCGTCGACAAACTGCTTGCACGTCTCAAAATTGTCGCCGTGGTCAAGGTTGATAGCGATAGGAATGTCCGGATTTTCTTCGACCACCACATTGATAATGGCCTTGAGATAGCTTATCTTCGCATAAGCGCGGGCCCCTTTGGAGACCTGCAGGATAAGAGGCGCCTTTTC
The DNA here is from genome assembly GCA_030611315.1 of Sedimentisphaerales bacterium. GTDB lineage: Bacteria > Planctomycetota > Phycisphaerae > Sedimentisphaerales > Anaerobacaceae > JAUWPZ01. The sequence goes on along the minus strand of JAUWPZ010000009.1, from coordinate 3,831 downwards.
TTCGGCAACAGCCTCGATTATGCCCTGCGTGATTTCCATATTGTTCACATTGAACGCGCCAACCGCATAGCCGCCTTTCAGGGCCATTTCAAACATCTTCTTGGTATTTACCAACGCCATAGTACTCTCCTTAAAATTCTTTTTTAGTTCTTGGTTCATTGTTCACACTTCATCGATAAACTTTTGAACAACAAACAACGAACTTAATAACTCATACTGACCGATTTCAACATCATTATTTCGATAACATCTTTTAAAGCAATAACTTATAGCAATTTACCGACAACGCAAATTGCCCGCTATGATTCTTATTTTGCTGTAAATTCCTTATTCTATCCTTCTGACTCCTGACTTCTATCCTTTTCAAACTGGCCGACCGGTCAGTTTGAGTTAATAGCCTGCCGAACCGCCAAGCCCCGTGTATCTTCCCTGCCCAAACCCCAGGTACGGCACGCCCTGGGGCCATATACTAAATACGATTGACTGTCTGTCAAGCGACTCATCCGTACTAAACGTAAAACCCCAATACATCCGGTGATACTTCCTCAGAAGCGTTGCCTCACTTCGTAAACTTGCTCCATAGTCAAAATCATACTGCTGTGAAAAAACCACCGAATATCGCGGGTCAAGAACATAAGTGGCCGCGAAAGTTACTACATTCGTGCCCTCCTCGCCAAAACCGTTCTCAACCCGTTTCAAATATCTGCTGCCCACATAATAACTCAAATTAGGCCAACGCAGATGCGAAAAACCAACATTAAGCTGCTGCACCACACCGCTCTGCATATCATAATTCATATCGGATAGTATCGCAGTCGTATCGGTCAAACGCCACATATAATCAGCGCTGAAGTAATTGCGTCTCGGCCCGAATACGCCGCTGCCGCGCCTGTCTCGCCTGTCTCGCTGCGGCACGACACCGCTGTATCTGTTCACCATCGGGATAAACGGCTTGTTCCAGAGGAACCTGTCCGCTCCTGCCGATTCGTCATCGCTATCATTCACCCACGTAAAATCCATATCCAGCCGCATCCAGTCAACCGTCCGGCGTTTATCCCCGATGCCCCGCTTGGTTTGCAGCCTCTGAGATATACCTACGTTCAGCGTATCACGTTGTTCGATAACCGAGTCGTTCTGAGTAAAACCCACAGCGGTTACGTACGGCTTTATTATGTGCCGTAACTGGTCCAGGTCCCAGAGCCGCGATTTAACGTCCGGAAAAACCTTCCAGTAAGGCTGCAAAGACGCCCTGACGCCGGTTTCGCCAAACCAGACACTTTCTTCCCGGCCGGCAGTTCCGCCGTCAAGCTCCCTGTAAAAGCCGAGCCCGTCCTCGTACGCCACCGTCCCGGCCACAAAAGGCACAACCTGCATCCTGCCAATCGTCATCGGCATATCAACCTCGGCCCTCTCCATAGCAAAAGTAAAGAAGTCCTGTGAACCACCTGGTGTACCGGACGGGGAATAACGCTGACGGAATCGGCTGACCTGGCTGTCGCTGTAAAACGTCAGTTTATCGTCAAGAAAGGACTGGCCCGTCCAGTGAAACTCTGCCGTTGGCAATTCTTCCAGCTTATTGAGAAAATCATTGATTCGCACCTTGCCCAGAAGCGAAATACCCCAGTTATTCTCAATACGCTTCAAATGAACGACCGTCTCCTGCTCCTTGCCCACGTTAAACTCTTCTCGATAAAAACCCTCGATGAAGTTCTCATCGGAAGCATAGCTGACCTCCGAAGTAAGCTGCCAATCATAAGGCAGAAAATGTCTGTGCTGCCAGCGGAACCGACCGCGAACCTCGTGGGGAGGCTCAAGGTCTCTGCGGCTGCTGTGCCTGCCAAGCCTGTCCTCGCCGCTATCCTTAATCACATAACCCAACATCCTGCCGAAATAATTCTCTCTTGCGTAGTCAAGCTCCACTCCCGTGCCTATGCCGCGCTTGCCGTAATAGTCTAACGAAAAGGTGCTGTCCGTACCCTCCGGCTCTCGCAATCCCAGCAGCCGAGCTAAGTACCATCGCGTCTCAGTCGTTGCTCCCCAGATGTTGTCATAACCCAAATGTGCACTTTTGATGGGAATATCGGGCCTTTCTAAGTTACTGCGCACAAAAGGCCAATAGAAAAGTGTCCTGTCATACATCTTAAAACGCACATCATACATCCGGGCATCATAACTGCTCTTCGAGAGCGTACCGGCCTGCTCGTCATCGCTCGTTGTGTCGGTGATGGATACCTTCGAAGCCTCGATCGATATCTGAGGCCGATGAAATTCACTCGTTGTCAATGTGATATCATCGGCGGCAAACTCATTTTTCGCCACTTGTTTTAACTTCGCAGCCCTGATGTAAATCGGAATCCCCTCGGACACATCGAAATTCCTCATCACCGCATCTATCACAACCGCCTGTTGTCTATCGAAATCGTAATATAACTCCTCGGCCCGAATCGTCCGCTGCCCCTTGGTCATCACAACGTCGCCCAAAAGATAGATCCCGCTAAAAGCCCCTCTGGCCAAAATATCGTCCCGGGTATTCTTTATATCGGATTGCGCACCACCTTCGTCTTCTTTGACTGTTGAGGACTCTGAGTCCTCTGATTCTGTTTTCTTCTTCGTATCCTCAGTTCCCTCCGTCGTCAATCCTTTTTCGAGCGACAAGCCACGAGCGACGGACGACGAGAATATTACCGCGTTATCGGCCTGTAACTCCAGCAAACCGCCCTTTTCATCCTGCTTTTGCCAAAGATAAAACCTCTCTCTCACCGTTGCAACGTCCGCCTCGTCCACCTTGTCATACTCAAATTTCAGCGGCTCCGTACCCAGAGGCGACATATTGACCGGATACCGAAAGCGAGGCTCCTTCACTTCGGTCACGGGAACCTCTTTAACCGGCTTCGGGGGCGCTATCTTCTCCGGCGGTACCGCCGCCTCGTCAGGATATTTCAGACCCACAACCGCAAGCCCCTTCGCATAAAGGGCCGAATCGCGAGGGTCTTGTACCTGTCTTTTGTCCGCTGTTACGAAGATTTCACCTCGAACCGAGAACAATACCGCCATTTCCCGCCCCTCTTCGACCACCTTCTCGCTCAAAGCGGTGGTCCTGGAGCTTTTGGCTTTCGTCACTGATATACCGCCCAGCAGATACACCCTTATTTTGTAATCATCACGAGCGCCGGCGGGACTTTCCAGCCATACCACCGCATTTTCACTCGAATACTGATTGGCCCCGACCGTCATCGAAAATCCACCTCGGAAAACGAGAATATGCTCGATGATATTTGGTTCACTTTCAACAAGCAGCGGATAGCTTACAAGCTCACGCCCCGTCAGGTACAAATCCTGACCGACAAACACCCGGGCCTTTTCGCTTTCTATAGCCAACAAAACCGGCCCCGACAGAAAAACCAGGCTTAAAGCAAATACCGCTCTTTTTCGCATACCAACTCTCACCTTGCCTATGGTTAAATGGTAACTGGTTAAATGGTAATTGGTTAAATAGTGACCAATCACCAGTTACCAATCGGACTTGACGCAGATTATAGCCGCTTGTCCGGGCAAAGCCAGTAAAAACCTTTTTATAGTGCTCACGATTGAAATCTCCCCCGCCGCCGCGGGTTCGCGGGCAAGTAACCTTAAAACAATAATTTACAATCCTAATCGCGGGAATTTATTACCCTTAAGAGTATAATAACGCAGTGATTCCGCAACTTAAAATTTTTTGAGTTGTAACGTACTGTAAATCATACCACTTACAAAATTTTATCCGGATGAGCAAATTCGCATTCAAAAAATGCTTGACTTTTCTGTCTAAACTGATATAGTATTATATATCAG
>JAUWPZ010000181.1 GCA_030611315.1 Sedimentisphaerales bacterium | reverse complement strand
AAAAAAAACTTTCCCTCCCCCCCCAAAAAAAAACCCCCCCCCCCCCCCGTTCCCGCGCCAAATCGGGTAGAAACACGGCGCGGTCCAAACGAAGGGGGCTTCTCTTTGCTGTTCGAGCAAATCGATGACGCAAAACGTTATCGGGCGCCTGAGACTTTTCCCAGGCGCCGACGGACGAAAACGGCGCCCTCCGGGGGGCGTGATTGCGTCAACCTCACTGACGATATGATATTCCGGGGAAAACTTCGCTCACGGAGCGTGGAGCGTGGAGCGTGTGGTGCAGCGAAATCACGCATTTCCACGAAGTAAGTATGCCGTGAAAGGGTAGTCAGTTGTCGTTACCGCGTGCTCTGACTTCCGCGTACGAGTTTGTGTACCATACGCCTTCGAGTTTGTTGCCGTTCGGTTTTCGAATGGCAAGACAAAACTGCCACGGTCCCGTATCCTGTGTAACCTTCAGCAATAAAACATTCCAGCCTTTTTGCAGTGTTACATTCACCTTATGCTCACCCGGCACCGCCGCACCGCCCGCCGGGTTTGCATGAACCAGCTTGCCGTTCAACCATACCTTATTACCGTCATCCGTTCCGAACTCGAGCCTTGCCGCCTGTTCCTCATCGGAATGCACCCAGGTACGAACATAACCTGCGTTGTACTGGCCGGCGAGAGTCTTCTGCAGGTCGAACATCCATGGCCGATTACCGATTTTACTAATTGGAAGCATCTTCCATAGCACATCTTCGGCGTCGGTCTTTTCAGGCCCAAATGCTGTATCAAACGTGTTGGCGAAGGGCTTCGAATACGGACCAGAGACCTGCCATGCCATGATATAATCTTCGAACTTCTCGACCAGCCGTATAACCGCCGCCGCTTCTTTCTTTATTGTCTCATTCTTTGATTTATTGCGCAAACTCTGTGCCGCCGTTTTAGCCTCATCCGGCATCGGTCCCATCATATTGCTTATAACGCCAAGCATTGCAAGTTCCGCCTCGGCCTTTACTCTGTTGTCGGCCAGCAAAGGCTCAACAATTTTTATCGCACCGGGCCCCCCCGACTTTGCCAGGCAAGCCAGAATCAGCTTTTTCTCTTCAGGCCGGTCCGCACCCTTCATTAATTCACTGCATATATTAAGCATATCCGCCGATGCCAATGCACCTATACCCAGTTGCCGAACACACCCGCGAAGTGCTACTATCCGATGTGTTCTGTTTGAGGTTGTTTGAAAAACTTCCAGCAGTGTACGTGCCGCAGTAGGGTCCGGCCAGCTCGCAAGCGTCCGCACAGCCGTATCCCGAACCTCAGGATTGCTGTTTTTAAGCCCCTGACGTACTACTACAAATCCTCTTGTATTACCGAGCCCCCCGAGCACACGCATTAAAGAACATTTTGCTGCCGTTGTTGTCGAATCCATCGCTGCAAGTATCGGCTCTGTACCGGCCTCCTCGTCAAGATTCCGGGAAACCGCTATAACGGCCCTTTCCGCTTCGGCCCGCCCCGCATCCCCTTTCATGTTCACCAGCAGTTTGATAAGGACCTTCCGGTCTTCAGGGCCGGCCAAATCGGCAAGCGCCCTAAAAGCGGCCCTGCGAACATCGTCATCTTTATCCGAACCTGCGACCAACAACTCATCTACCGCTTCTGTAGCATCGCGATCCCGCAGAATCTCAATCAACCTGGCTTTGCCTTCGGCGCTGCTTGTTTTCATAGATTTAACGATTTGACCGTTAATATTCTTTCCCGATAACCGCCTCAGACTCGATGCTGACAGCTTTTTTTCCTCATCGTTTTTGCCGGTTTCTATTACGTTGACCAATACTTGTACCGAACTTGCATCGCCGATATCCCCCAGCGACTTGATAGCCAGCGCACGAATCTCAGCATTCGAATTGGATGCAGCCTTTGTTATAACAGGCCTCAATGCATCCTTTTCGCCCCGCCCAACCAATGCGCTTATCATCAGCACCTGTGTATCATCGTCCAGTTTATCAAGGCCCGCCGAAAACCGTTCAGTAACACCTTGTCCTTTGAGCGTAACAATCATATCAATCGCCATGCCCCTGGTCTTCCAGTCGCTGCTTCCAATAGCCTCGACAAGAATATCTGCCGTCTTATCGGGTTGAGTCTCAATCAATCCTGCAAACGCACCCATTTGAACATGCTCCGGAGCATTTGCTCCCTGAAGCTGCTTATAAATCGCAACAGCTTCCTGCAAACTACCTTTACGGACCAATTGTTCAGCCGCATTGAGCAATCCGTCGGCAGCAGCGTCCCGCATCTTCTTTCCCGCATTTTTATAACATTCAGAAAGTGTACTCACCGCCTGCGGTGACCCGATCCGACCCAATGCCCATGCTGCGGCGCCTGCAACCTCAGCATCGGTATCTTTCAGCAACGGTACTAAAATATCATAATTTTGTTTATTTCCCCGCATAGCAAGCGAATTGATAATCCCAACCTTTACCTTACCGCTGGTCTTGCCGAGCGCATCGCTCAACGCCTTATCCGCCCCGGGATAGCGCATAGATTCCAGCGCATATCGGGCCATATGCGAAAGTTTTTCATCTGTCAGCAATGCTCCGAGCGCCTCAATGGAATCGGTTGTCCCGATTACCCGCAATATCCGGCACGCGCGGTCCTTTTCCATTGTTGAGGCATTGCCCTTTATCGTCTCTATCGCGCGTAGTTCGAGGTTCTTCAGTTCTGTGGGACCTGCCTTTGTCGCGGCAACTACCTCGGTATCGACAGTTCCCGTATCCGCCCGCGATGCAGCTGTGGCGATAATACAGCTTAATATTAATAAACCAAAAATTAACCGGTTACGATTCATTTTATTCTCCTTATCTTGCCAATCCGCTTTGCCAACCTATTCATAACAGAACCTTTACAGCCTCCACGGCTGACGATAAGCCCTTGAAGCCAATCGATTGGCCTGTTCATCACCGACAAATTCTTCCTTAACCGGGTCCCATTTCACGCTCCTGCCCAGCCGCCGACAAATATTAGCGGCATGGCAGGCGGTTATCGAACGGTGCGCCCCCTCTGCGGGAGCCGCCGGCTGCCTTCGCGACTTGAAGCTGTTAAGGAAATCCCTCACATGGTCGTCCACCGGATATCCCTTTCCCAGCTTGCGTTTTGACCTGAGCGATTCCGGATGAACATCGATATGGCCCGAATCGTCCACCTCTATCCAGCCCTCGGTCCCCTCGAAACGTACACCGCACGAACCCCGGCCAATGCCAGCCCGCAGGACGAGCTTAAGCCCGTCCTCATAGTATGCCTCCACATCCTTGCCCACGAGATGATAAGCCGCCGGCGAAGTATCATCTTTCCTCGCCGCCCATTGACAAAGGTCAACCGTATGGCTTCCCCACTCGGTATAGGAACCGCCCGCAAAATCCAGATGACCGCCCCAGAATCCCCGTGATGGATACTTGGAATTGTAAGGCCTCCACGCTGCCGGACCGAGCCACAAATCCCAGTCAAAAACCTCACGCGGCGGTTCCGGTTCTGCAGGCAGAACAGTCTCGTATGTTTCGTGCCAGTTCGGTGCCTTCTCCGCATGAACGGTCTTCAGTTCACCCAGCAGGCCCTTATGTACAAGGTTAGCTGCAAACATAAACTGGCTCACGTTTCGGCGCTGCGTTCCGCACTGGAAGATTCTGCCGTATCGTTTCATCGTTTCCGCCAACGCCCGTCCTTCGGTGATTGTCACACTCATCGGTTTTTCGCAGTACATATCCTTGCCTGCCCGGGCCGACAAACAAGCCGCCGCCGAATGCCAGTAATCTCCCGTAGCGATCAGCACCGCGTCGATATCATCTCGCGCCAACAACTCCCGCAGGTCGATATAAGCATCGCAGTCGGTATTTCCGTAATGCCGATTGACTGTATCCTGCCCAAGTTTCCGCCGATTTCCTTTAACATCGCAAACCGCGACCATTTGCACATCATCCTCGCGCATAAACGCGGGCATAACCCCGCTCGCACGTCCGCCGAATCCGATAGTCCCCATAACAATCCGCTCACTAGCCGCAGGCCTCCCCTCGGCCCCCAGTGCAGCAGCCGATATAATTGTCGGAAGCGCGAACATCCCGCCAGCACCATGCAAAAAACTGCGTCGACTTAAACCTTTACCTTTTGTTTGTCCCATAGAATCGCCTCCTTCTAAAGAAGCAAATTAGTAAACCACCCTGACCATAAAACCCAGGGCCAAAAAAACCATCCCCGAATTATACCCCATCCCCAACAGAATAACAAGCTTTCTAAAAATAATATCAATAATTTACAATCAAGCAGATGGCAAAAAGAAGCGAATAACCGGACGTTCCCGCATGATTCTATAAACTTGCTCCTCAGTTTTCTTTACTTCCACGGTAATGAAAGAAAAAGCAGCCGAAGTGCAAGGGAAATTAGCCCAACTTTCGCAGTTGGGCGGTAAAGTTGTGATTTTGAAAATTTTTTCCCCGTATAACGTTTCATTACCCCCCAAAACACTCTCAAACCTTACATAGTGAAGACCTGCCCTATTGCAAAGATAGTAGGCTGTCAAGATTGCTTTTGTGAGTTGTCATTCCGCACTTGATGCGGAATCCAGAGTGTAAATAAATCTGGATTCCCGCTTTCGCGGGAATGACACCTACAATTTCATAGTTGACAGAGTAATAGCCTAAAAAACGAAAAAATCAAAACGCAAAAAACCTCACTCCCCGGCTCATTCTTTGAATTTTTAGTTGCCATCCTTCGACTTCCCCTTCGACTGCACTCAGGGCTGCGGCTAATTCAGGACAGGTTTTGCTCTTTGCTTCGTAATCTTTGACCTTCCCGTATGACTAAGTGTCCATTTTACCATATCGAGCGCAAAAAAAACAGCCGTTTGCACGGCTGTTTTTCAAGTACCACGCGGAATTAGCAGTATCCAACAAAACGGCAGACTGATAAATCAAAATTTGCCGGCTCTTCTCTTACGACACACATACCATCAGGACTTCTTTATGCAACGAGGCCTTTGGCCATATCCACCGCCGAGGCGGCATCGGCCGCATAGCCGTGAGCGCCAATCTTGTCGGCATAGCCTTGTGTTACCGGGGCGCCGCCAATCACAATTTTTGACGAAACGCCGGCATCCTTCAGCGCCTTTACCGTTCTCTCCATAGCGGGCATTGTTGTGGTCAATAACGCGCTCATGCCAATAAGCCCGATACCCGTGGCCTTTGCCTGCTCAACAAACTCCTCAGGACTGATATCAACACCAAGGTCAACAACTTCAAAGCCCGCGCCCTTGAGCATCATTGCGACCAGGTTCTTGCCGATGTCGTGCAAATCACCCTGCACGGTTCCTATGAGAAACCTCCCTACGGGTTTGACGCCGGCCTTGGCAAGCTCCGGCTCAAGGATTTCCATGGCCATCTTCATCGCCCTCGCGGCAATGAGCACCTCGGGTATGTAAACTTCGTTCTTCTTGAAACGCTCTCCGACAACGCCCATACCCGCGATTAATCCGTCTTCGAGAACACTCTTGGCCGCTGTACCCTCTTCAAGGGCCGCCTTGGTAATTTCTACCGCTGTGCCCTGGTCGCCTTTGATAACCGCATCAGCCAACGCTTTCAAATCTGCCATTCAAGTTCACCTCTTAACAATAATATGCGAATTTGTCTATGGTTACGTTCACTGCAATTAAACATTATTCAGTAATCCATGACAAGCACTAAATTAAACTTTTGTGGGCAGAAACGGCCCCGGCGGCACCGGGCTGCGAGTCTCACGGTGCGGTTTAGGCGGCTATCGGTTCCGGGAAGATAAAAGCTAAGAGCCTATCCGAATAACCTCGTCGTTATGAGGCCGAGCGAAAAGTGCGAGGCCAAGGCGTAAGGTCAAAAACGACCGGAGGCGTGGTTGACGCCACGTTGAGGACGTTTTTGACCGACAACGCAGGTATCGTGCTTTGCAGCCGGCCGCAATAGATTAGGTTATTAGGATAGGCTCTAATTCAACGACCGGGGCAAATGCCGGCGCCGGAACCGGTTGCACAACAGCCAAAACAGCCTGGCGCATAAAAAAACCGCTCTCAAATAGAACGGTTGCTCGAAAAAAGTACAGAACAACAACCGGCATAAGGGTCTTGCCGGCTGCTTGTACTTATTTCAGGTTTTGGTGCTGTTTCTCGGGAACCTTCTCAGGTTCCTTCTCATGATGCGCCTGGGGATCCTGCTGCTTCTGCGGCTCGGCCTCAGGCTGCTTCTGCGCCTTGGCATCAGTCTGCTTCTGAGCCTTGGCCTCCGTCTGCTTCTGCGCCTTGGCCTCAGGCTGGTTCTTCGCCTTGGCCTCAGGCGG
>JAUWPZ010000033.1 GCA_030611315.1 Sedimentisphaerales bacterium | reverse complement strand
GCGCCTTGGCAAGACGGCGCTTTGGGCTGGTGCGCGTGACGAGCGGTTCGCGTTGGTGATTTCCAATAACTCCGGCTGTGGAGGAGCGGCATTGTCGCGGAGACGCTACGGCGAAAGCGTCAAGCGGATTAATACGAGTTTCCCCCATTGGTTCTGTGACAATTTCAAGGATTACAACGGCAAAGAAGACAAGCTGGCTGTTGACCAGCATATGCTCATCGCATTGATGGCTCCTCGGCCGGTGTATGTGGCCAGTGCCGACGAGGACCTCTGGGCGGACCCGCGTGGTGAGTTTCTTTCCGCCAAGAATGCCGAGGGCGTTTATAAACTTCTGGGGCAAAAGGGCCTGGGTGTCAAGGAGATGCCTGCACTGAACAGCCCGGTCCAAAAGGGCAGAATCGGCTATCATGTTCGAACGGGCGGACATGGGCTGACCGAATATGACTGGCAGCGGTATATGGACTTTGCGGATAAGCATATCAAGGGAAAGAAACGGTCATCGAGTAACAGAAAAGATGAGGTTTTCTCCTGCGATTTCGAGTCGGACAAATGGTACGAGCAATTCGGCATGCGCAGCGGACCCGAGCGTGTCGATGTGGTTTCATCCGACCCTGTGCGGAAGTTCGAGCCTCTGGCGGGCAAGGCGTTGCGAATTAAGGTTGACCGCGGCGGGCATTACGGGGCGAGCATTGTTTATCGTTTCAAAGAACGGAGCGGCGCCGAGCCCGAAGAGGTTTACTTTCGTTACTATCTGAGGTTCGGCGATGACTGGGACCCGGCCGGAGGCGGCAAGCTGCCGGGTATCTCCGGGACGTATGGCCGGGCCGGTTGGGGCGGCCGACCGTCGAACGGGAGTAACGGATGGTCGGCCCGCGGGCTGTTCAAAAAGCAAATCGACGGGAAAACGGCTACCGGCTATTACTGTTACCACGTGGATATGAAGGGGCGATACGGGTCCAACTGGGTGTGGAACACGGAAGAACGCGGCTACTTGGAAAACAATCGCTGGTACTGTATCGAGCAGTATGCAAAGATGAATACGCCGGGCAGGAACGATGGTATTCTGCGGGGCTGGGTCGATGGACAGGTGGCCTTTGAAAGGACAGATATTCGTATGCGCGATGTTGATACGCTAAGGATTGAAGCGGTCTGGCTGAATGTCTATTTAGGCGGGAGCTGGGTTGCCAAAAGCGACCACCACCTGTACATCGACGACGTGGTGATTGCCCGTGAGTACATCGGGCCGGGTTGACAAACGGAAATTGTTTTGAAAGAGAAAACGTGAAGAAAAAAACAGGAACAAAAGCGGATTAGAATAGACAGGGACAGAGGAGTTGAGGCTTTCATAGGATGCGACACATAAATTTGTTTTGGCTCATCTTGATAATTAGTTTGGTGTTTCTGATACCGCTCTTGTCATCGTACATCTTTCTTATTCTCTGTCGGTTGGGGATTCTTTAAAACTTAAGAATGAATTCTTGTTTACCGGCCGAAGGGTCGATTACCTCGATAACGGCTCTTTGAAAATCCAATATAAGCAGGTACTCGGGGGAGAATCTTCACCAAATTACGGCAGGATTCAGGTATGAAAATAAACCATTTGTTTTTTCTTTCTTTTACAATATGCCCGTTATGAAGACCAAGACCTCAGACTGAAGACCGAAGAGAGTGAAATCAAAATGAGATTGCTTCCCCTTCGACTCAGCTCAGAGCTGAAGGCTTTTTGCGCTCGCAATGACAATCATCAATTTAACTGTAACAGAGCACTAATACTCTGTCACAATCGAATCTGTAAGTTGTCATTCCGCACTTGATGCGGAATCCATTTCTTTAGAATTTGGATTCCCGCTTTCGCGGGAATGACAAGCCACAAATACAAATGCTATGAGGTACTAATTAAAAAGAGAAAATGTGTTAACGGTCATTTCTTCCGGGCACTACGGGTACTGCGTTTCTTTTTTGTTGTTGGGGCGCCGCCGAGTTCCTTGAGCCAGGCATCGTGTCGTGCGGCAAGTTCGGCGGTTTTTTCGGGCATTTTTTGCGCGAGGTTGTTCAGCTCGGTGCGGTCGGCATCCATATCGTACAGCTCCCACGGGCCGGTGCGCCATGCGATTTTCCATTTGCCGGCCCGCAAGGCTTTATACCTCGAGAACTCGAAGAATAACTCTTTATGCGGCTGGCGCTGCTCGCCCTTGAAGATTGGCAGCAGGCTCTTGCCGCGAAGGGGCCTTAGCTTCTGTCCGTTGAAGGTATCGGGGTATCGCGTTTCGGTGATATCGAGCAAGGTGGCCATAATATCTATCAAATGTCCCGGTTGGTCGGTCATCGAGCCGGGGCGAATGACGCCGGGCCAGTACGCGATGAGCGGCGTGGCGATGCCGCCTTCGTGCTGGTTCTGCTTGTACAGGCGGAAGGGGGTGTTGCTAACCTGGGCCCATCCCTTGTGGTAGGTCCAGTAGGACTCGGCCGGGCCAGGCGGGATGTCGGGAGTTCTCGTTCGCTGGAACGGGCAGCCGCCGTTATCGCTGAGGAAGAGGAACAAAGTGTTGTCGGCGGCCCCGATGTCTTTGAGCTTAGCGAAAAGTCTGCCGATATTCTGGTCAACGCGGTCAATCATGGCGGCATAGACCGCCATTGTGAGGTCTTCGGTTTTCTTTTCTTCATCGGATAGTGCGGCCCACGGGCGCACTTCCTCATCCCGCGGGGCCAGCTTCCACTTGGGCTTGATTAAGCCCATTTTCAAGAGGCGCTCGTAGCGTTCCTCGCGAAGCCGGTCCCAGCCCTTCATATATCTGCCGCGATATTTTTCGATATCTTCGGGCCAGGCCTGCAGCGGGTAGTGCGGGGCGTTATAGGCGATATAGAGGAAGAAGGGCTTGTTTTTGCCCTTGGCTTGTTCGAGGAAGCGCATCGCGTAGTCTGTATTGGCGTCGGTTGTGTAGAAATTCTCCCTGGGGACTTCGAAGGGCTCATCGTCGAGGCGGAATGTTTTATCGCCTCTGAAGAAATTGGTGGACCCGCTCAGATGCCCGAAGTAGCGGTCGAAGCCTTTCTTTACGGGCGAGGACGAGAGGTGCCATTTGCCGGTCATGATGGTGGTGTAGCCGGCGCGGCGCATGGCCTCGGCGAGTGTCATGCAGTTTTCAAGTTTCTGCTCGCGAACCTCGCGGTGATAGCAGCCGGTCAGCAGGGCCGCCCGCGTGGGGGAGCATTTGGCGGTATTGTAGAACTGGGTGAAACGCATGCCCTGCGAGGCCAATTTGTCGAGGTTGGGGGTATCGACTTCGCCGCCGTAGCAGCCGAGGTCGGAAAATCCCATATCGTCAACCATAATCAGGACGATGTTGGGTTTTGCCGAAGAAGGTGCGGCAAAGGCCGAGTCGGCCGATAAGCCGAGACCTGCGATACCCATGCCCATTGCCTTCAGGAAATCACGCCTGTCTATTTTCATCATAAGTTATGCTCCTTTAGCCGGTATTTTCATTTCTGCGATTCAATCATCTACGAGGATTTTCAGTTTTCATCAGGTTACAACATTCATCGCGAAATATCAACTTAAGTTTAGCAATCGATTGTCATTTCGACTGGAGAGACTGGAGGTGCAAAATGTGAATATCGTTTAGTTAGATGACTTCGCCGGTGAAGTCATTTTTTATTCGGCCTCTATGCAGTAAAGGGATTTGTTGGAGCGGAGGAATATTTGTCCGTTACTTACCGCCGGGCTGGCGTTGAAATCGCTGGTGTCGGATTCGAGCCGGTTTTGGGCGAGCTGTTTGAATCGGGGTTCGGCAGCCAGTACGAACGTGCCGCTGGTTCGGCTGACGGCGTAGAGTTTGCCGTTGGCCAGTACAACGGAGGCATAAAACGGTTTGCCGCCGCCCCGGGCCGAGAGCCGTTCGCGGTACACGAGTTTGCCGGATTTTGCGTCCATGCAGCAGGCCAGCCCCAGGTCGCTGACCCAATATAAATGGCCGTTGAGAATAATCGGCGAAGGTACATACGAGCTTTCCGGGGAAGACCATAGCACATGCGTTTGCGTTACATTGTCTTTGCCGCCGGTGCGGATTGCGAGGCTGCCTTTGATTCTGAAGCCTCCGAACACATAGACTGTTCCATCCTTACCGATGATGCTCGGGCAGATGTTGCCGTTGGGCGCCATCTCGGCGTACCAGATTAGCTTGCCGGTATCGGGATTGAGGCCCCAGACCTCCTCCGGGACAGCAATGGTAAGTTCTTTTCGGCCATCAGCCAGGTTCGCCAGGAACGGCGTGCCGTGTGCAAGCTCCAGGGCATCACCCTCGGCCTTCCAGATTTCCTTGCCGGTGGCCTTATCGAAGGCATAAATGGCGAGGCTTTCCTCGGATGCGTTCACGATGAGCAGGTTCTTATAGAGGATTGGGCTTGCCGCCGAGCCCCACCTTCTATTGCTGGATTCGGTGCCGACGCCGACCTGCCAGAGTTTTTTGCCCTCCAAATCGAATGCGAGCACGCCCGTTTTACCGAAGAATACATACACGTTCCTGCCGTCCGTTATCGGGGTGCTGCTCGCATAGCCGTGTTCACTGATATAACCACGGTACGGGTCTTCCGGGAGCACCGCATCGACGGACTTTTCCCAGAGTATTTTCCCGTCGCTGCGATTGACGCACAGCAGATGGCGCTTGAGGTCTTCCTGGCTGCCGGGATTGGAGCGGTCGATTCCGTAACCGGTGTAGCATGTTACGAAAAGACGGTCTCCATAAATGATGGGGCTCGATGAGCCCGGGCCCGGCAGCGGCGTTTTCCACTTGAGGTTCTTTGTTTCGCTCCAGGTAAGCGGCAGCTTCGTATCGTCGCTGATTCCTATTCCGGATAGGCCTCGAAAGCGCGTCCAATCAGAAGCGAACAGCGAGTTCGCCGCAACCAACACAATTGCCGCCGCCAATATCAAAGGCTTTTTCATATTGCCGTTCCCATTGAAAAAATACGTACAATGTTAATTTCGCGACTTTTTGAACTATTGGCGCGGAGCCTGCTGTGCCGGGCTCGAAGAAAATTTCCTTCCGGCCCGGCACGAAGCAGGTTCCAGCGAAACACGGTATCAAAAAATTATAAACCGCCTTTGGGTACTTATTTTATCGTTTTTTGAGTGTCAGACCAACTCCGCTTCGCACGATGGTTTCCAGGTTTGGGTCTGTGGTTATTGCTTTCATATATTTGGGGTCGGCCATACTGGGGTTAATATTGTGGGCAATGACAAGGCCGCCCGGACGGACTAACGGCAGGAGTTTCGTGAGATAATCGACGTATCCTTCTTTATCCGCATCGAGAAAGAGAATATCGATTGGGCCTTTCAGTTTCTTCACTTCGTCGTGAGCATCTCCTTCGATGAGCGTAATGATATCGGCCATACCCGCTCGTTTGAAATTCGCACGTGCGGTAGCGGCACGCTGGGCGTCGATTTCGAATGTCGTCAACTTACCGGAGGTTTTTTGAAGCGCCATGCCGAACCAGATTGCGGAATAGCCGGTAGATGTTCCGATTTCAACCACATTTTTCGCATTCATTGACTCCGCCGTTATGCGCAGGAATCGCCCATCTTGCGGCGGCACATTTCTGAATCTTTGATTTGCGAGTATATTTTCCAGCACACCAAGAATCTTCTTCTCATTATCATCTTTAGGCACAGAAGGCTTTTCGAGCTCTGAGCCGGACCTGTCCTGTCCTCCGGGCCGCATACCCGGTCTGCCCGGTCCTCTTCGTTGTCCTCGGCCGGCCGCCCCGCCCCTTTCACCGGCCGCGAGGACGCCTGCCAACATAGCCATTACCAATATCCACAATGCAGCTTTTTTCAACATTTTACGCCCCTTTCAAGCTTTGTTTATTGTTGTCCTGCCATAAACGATGTGCATAAGCACAGATATAGACGAATCGAGTGAGCCTGTTTATTGCGGCTCTCAGGAAAAAACTTCTCCGGAATATATGGGTGTCGATAAAGCGCAATAACACCGGGTCTAACACTTTGTTAGTGGTCGGCAGTTCGTTTTGGTTACAGGAAAAAGGATTTTTTGTCGGTTCTATTTTCTTTTTTCGGCAAGGCCGGCATAGCCGAGCAGTTTCCAGCCTGATGGCAAGGCAATTGCAGCCAGTGCAATTTTCAGCAAATCGCCGGGAATAAAGGGGAATAAGCCCTCGCGCAATACATTGACGCCCGGCAAACAGGAAAGCCAGGTCAGGCCGAAGGCATAAATCACGATATTTCCCAGAACCATTGCCAGAACGGTTGTTGCGATTCGCCTGTCCCAGCCCTTTTCCGCCAACAAGCCTGTCAGAAAAGCAGCGGGCGCGAAACCGACCAGATAGCCCCCGGAGAATCCTCTAAGTACGGCGAGCCCACCTCCGGTTGAAAAGATGGGCAAACCGGCTGTTCCGGCGATAACGTAGGCGAGCGCTGCAAGGCAGCCCCGCCGAGAACCAAACAACGCCCCTATCATTAACACGGCAAAGGTCTGGGCGGTAACGGGGACGCGGCTGAAAGGCAGGAAAAATTTGAACCGGGCACACAAGGCGATGAGTAGTGAGCCGCCAATAATCAGAGCGATATCATAAAATAAGGCCCGGTTTTTCTCGCAGGGCCGTAAAACGTCGGCTACAGTCGCATTTGTCAGCATATTGGCTCCGTCAGTTGCGGTACAATACCTTAATTGCTCCAAAAACAGCGACAAAACCCCTATCTTCGGGATACAAATCTATCGCCGGCAATTATATTTGAAGCTTCCTTCTCTGTCAAATCCCGAATTATCAGGCTTCAGAGATTATCTTTTGCCGGACTTAATACCCGAACAATTCAAGCAAACGGCGGGTGTTGGATTAATCTTGTCGCTTCTCGATAGCCGCCGGTGCGCCGAAGATTTTGCTGAGACGTTTGATGTCGAATTTGGGTTGCCGGTCATAGGTGTAGATACCATTGACTTCCTGCTCAACATCTGTGAGTTGAGTGTAGGTATAGCCTGAGATGTGCGGATGGTTGAGCAAGATATCGGTCAGGGCTTTGATGCGGTCCTCGACCTGCCTTTGTGTCTTGCCGTATCCCCAATTGTTTCGTCTTTTTCCGGCCTTTTCAGGATGGTTGACATAGTCTTTTGTCCAGAATGTCCCGCCGTATTCGTCCACAACGTATGGCTGACCCTCATAAGGCACCGAGACCTCCGCGACGTTGACAAAAGCATTCGCCGGCGAATCAAGCGATACGCCTGCGTAGCGCTCCTTGAAAGTCTCGGGGTTCTGGTCGTAATCGTGAACGGTGAAGATGTCGGTTTCGACGTGCACATAGCCGCTGGCGTCATTGATGGGTCGGGTCGGGTCAATCGCCCGTGTTGTAGCCAAGAGAGATTTAACCGAACGGCTGTATGCCTCGTAATTATTTCTGGCGGCGCCGGATGTTTCATTCAATGGCGTCCAGGCCACAATTGAAGGGTGGTTGCGGTCACGCAGAATGGTATCGCGCCATTCGCGTTCCATATTGAGAACTCCCTGCGGATTGCCGAACGAGTGGGCATTGCCCCAGTCTGTAAATTCCCCCCAGGTCAGATAGCCCAGCCTGTCGGCCCAGTAGTGAAATCTCTCCTCAAAAACCTTCTGATGGAGCCTTGCCCCGTTGAAGCCTGCGGCCATTGACATTTCGATATCCGCCTTCAATGCCACGTCGCTCGGTGCGGTCCAGATGCCGTCAGGATAGAAACCCTGGTCGAGCACAAACCGCAGAAAGATTGGCTTGTTGTTCAAATAGAAGCGGTTGCCTTCGATGTGAAACTTGCGCAGGCCTGCATAGCTGGTCACCGAATCAATAACTTTGTTTCCATCAAGCAGTTCCAGCCGAAGGTCGTACAAATACGGGTCACTCGGGCTCCAGGGCCGTGGACTCTTGACGCTGAGAACGACAGGATTGCCGCTTGTGGCCGAGTCCTGCTCTGATGTGACCTTTTTGCCTTTATCT
The DNA here is from genome assembly GCA_030611315.1 of Sedimentisphaerales bacterium. Classification (GTDB taxonomy): domain Bacteria; phylum Planctomycetota; class Phycisphaerae; order Sedimentisphaerales; family Anaerobacaceae; genus JAUWPZ01. The sequence continues at coordinate 23,285 of JAUWPZ010000033.1, read as the reverse complement.
GTTAGTAAGGTTGCACGAAATTCGAGATTGTGCTTATATCCGTTTACGGTCGGAGTCAAGGTAAAACGTTTTCCATCGAGGTCCGGCACAATGTGAACGGATTCCAGGAACTGTTGAGGCCTTGCTTCGAGCCAGACGGTCTGCCAGATGCCTGTGACACGCGTGTAAACGCAACCGTACGATTCCGGCCGGGTGCTTTGTTTGCCGGAGGGCTGAACTTCGGAGCGCACATCGTCAAAGGCGTAAACCACCAGGTCATTTTCGCCTTGTTTGACTGCTTTGGTTATCTCAAAGGCGAATGAGATGCTGCCGCCGTGATGGCGGCCGACCGGTTTGCCATTGACCCAGGCGCGGCATTCGTAATCCACGCCGCCGAAATGCAGGAAAATGCGTTTATCTTTCCAGACCTTTGGCACAGTGAAAGTGCGGCGATACCAAATCGCGTTTATGAAGTCCGTGTGTTCTATGCCCGACAATCTGCTTTCGATGCAAAAGGGGACAGTGATTTTTTTGTTGAACCTGGAAAGAGTGTTTTGCCAGTTTTCTTTGATGCCGACGACGTCAGGGTCCATCGCAAAGTCCCAATGGCCGTTCAGATTGAGCCATTGGGCTCGTTGGAACTGGGGCCTGGGATGTTCAGGGCGGGGGATTGGTGATTTTGTTTCGGAAGCGATTGCCTTTGAGCCTGTGATTAAAACGCACAAGGACAGAACGGCAACTCCGAGGTTTTTTAAAAAACAGCTTTTGTCGGGTCCCATATTCGAGCACTCCTTTTCGAAAATTATTCAAATTCGAGTTATGTCCACAGCCTGCATTTTTGTGTCAATTGGTTTTTTCTTTGTGCTATTGTTATAAAGCGGCATTTTCATATCAAAGCTATTTAGCAGCTCCGAGATATCTGGATTATGAAATTTTGCTTCAGTAACATACCAGAGTTGCCTGATAAAAACAACTATTTCCGAATCTGCGGCGAAAATTTATTTGAAAGCAGGGCGGTAAAGCAGTTTAATAAGGCCCGGATGGACAAAGCGGCAAAGGTGCGGCTTTGTGATTTTGTTCCCTGTTGGAATAAAGGAAAAAGTAAATTGGCTGTAAAAAATTTAGCAAGGAGAACGAAGAAAAAAAAATTGACTCCCGCCCTTAGCTTTTTCAGGGGTGAGAAGCTTGTGCGGGATTGGCAAAAGGCGAGCGTGGCGGAATTGGCAGACGCGCCAGGTTTAGGTCCTGGTGTCCAATATGGACGTGAAGGTTCGAATCCTTTCGCTCGCAGTTCTTTATCGATAAGGACTTACGTTAATTTGCTCTCCTGGCTATCTTCCCTCCGGCAAAGAAATTCTGCGGAAGAATTTGCCGGGAATCCTTTGCAGGGCCTGTTCTTTTTCGCCTTTTTCCTTTATAATCGTGTTTTGACAGTTTTTAGGCAGTTTGAAAAGGAAAGAAAATGGAAAGACAAACGAGAAGGCAATTCTTAAAACAGTCGGGTTCAATAGCGGCTTCGGCCGGTGTGTTGGCGATGCTTCCTGCGGGGCTGATTGGGGCCAAGCGAAAACAAAGAAAAGCCCGCCCCAATATCCTGTGGATTACGAGTGAGGACAACAGTCCGCTGTTGGGCTGCTACGGCGATGAGCTGGCTCACACGCCCAACCTTGACGGCCTGGCGGCCCAGAGCGTGCGATACCGCAACGCCTTTGCCAACGCGCCGGTCTGCTCTGCAGCACGTTCGACGTTGATAACGGGTATGTATGCCTGTTCGCTGGGAATCCACAACCATCGCAGCAAGGTTCGGATTCCCGATTCGTTCCATCCTTACCCTGTCTATATGCGGCAGGCGGGTTATTACTGCACGAACAACTCCAAGACAGATTACAATTTCGTCCGCAAGGGCAGTAAAATCTGGGACGAAAGCAGCGGAAAAGCTCACTATAAGAAACGCAAAGCGGGTCAGCCGTTTTTTGCCATCTTCAATATAGGCGCTAGCCATGAAGGCCAGCTTAAATTCAAGACGGTACAGAGTCGTCGCCAGAGTGGAGTGCTGCCGCCTGAGCCCCGCGTTGCGCCTGACAAGGTGAAACTGCCGCCTTATCACGCCGATACGCCGATAGTCCGCAGGGATTGGTCGGTTTACTACGACAATGTGACATTGATGGACAAGGAAGTGGGCCATATGCTCAAGGAGCTGGAACAGGCCGGATTAGCCGACGATACGATTGTGTTTTATTATTCCGATCACGGCGGAGCGCTGCCGCGAGGCAAGCGCAATATCCATGATTCTGGCACCCGCGTACCGCTGATTGTCCGCTTTGGGAAAAACTGGTCGCATCTGGCGCCTGCCAAAGCCGGCGGGTGGGTCGAAGATCCGGTCAGCTTTGTGGATTTTCCGGCGACTGTGTTTAGCCTGATGGGCGTTCCGGTGCCGGGGCATTTTGAGGGCCGGGCGTTTCTGGGCCCGCAGGCGGGTAAACTTCGCGACCACGCATTTTTGTTCCGTGGGCGTATGGACGAGCGTTATGATACGGTGCGCGCCGTTCGAGACCGACGCTATCGCTATGTACGCAACTACAGTCCGCATCGGCCGTGGGGACAGCATTATTCTTATCCGTTCGAAGTGATGCCGAGCATGGGTTCATGGTACCAGGCCTACGTCAAGGGCGAGTGTAATGCGGTCCAGGCGCGATACTGGCAGGCCAAGCCGTCCGAAGAACTCTACGATATCCAGGCTGACCCGTATGAAGTCAGGAATCTTGCCGGTGATTCGCGGTACGCAAAAACTCTTGCGCGTATGCGAAAAACTTTGCAGGACGACATGATTCGGACGCGAGATACGGGCCTTATCCCGGAAGGTATGTTTGAGGCGCTGGCGGCAGAGAAGACGCTCTATGAGTATGCCCAGAGCGATGCTTATCCTATCGAGCGGGTATTGGAGGTGGCTAATCTCGCGGTTTCACGCGATGCTTCGGGACTTGGAAAACTGATTGAAGCGTGCGAAGATAAACATCCCGTAGTCCGGTACTGGGCTGCGACGGGTTGTCTGATTTTGCAGAGCAAGGCCATGTCCGCTAAGGGGAAACTTCGAGGCCTATTGAAAGACGAATGGCTGGACATCCGCGTTGTCGCGGCCGAAGCGCTTGGTTATCTTGGCGAGGCGGACCTTGCGGTCAAAACACTGGAGCCCATTATCAAGAGCGACGAGCAATACGCAGTTCTGGCGGCGCTGAATTCTCTCGATTTCATGCAGCAGGCCGGACATGTCTCACTCGAACGCATCCGGGAACTCATAAAGACTGTCAGCTTCAAGGGTATTCCCGAGCGTATGGCCAAGTATTTCCAGGCTGCGAAATAGACGTGGGCTGAAAGGATATAGCCGGACGATGCGAGAACGATGTGGAAAGTCGAATGTCTCGCCTGCAATCCTTTATTGTGTGATTTTCAAGAAGCCAGTTGAGAAGGTTCAGTCAAGTAGTGGCAACTACATTTCATGGCTATTTCCCCCCTGCTTCTACTCTACCTCCTTTTTTGGCCTGTAAACTAACTTCTTTCTTCCACTTTGAAATGGCCTCTTTCATTTCTTTTGCACGCTCGGGATACTTTTCAACGAGATTATTTTTTTCGCTGATATCCTTATCTAAATCGTACAACTCAAATTTATTTGACTTCACGATCATTTTCCAGTTCCGATCACGCATGGCCGTTCCAAGCTTCGGCTCATATCCAAAAAATAATTTACGATCGGGAAAATCAGCTTGTTTAAATAAGAGATCTTTCATACTCGTACCGTCTAACTTTCGCTCTTCGGGTATAGGGATATCCACTATATCCATTACCGTTGGAAAAATATCCATTCCCATGGTCATTTCCTTTGTCACCATACCAGCGGTAATTTTCTTAGGCCACCAGGCAATCGCTGGGACACGGTGGCCCCCTTCATAATGGCTGAACTTGCCACCTCTAAACGGTTGATTGGAGCCTGCCCCAATAGCACCATTATCAGAAAAGAAAAATACGAAAGTGTTGTCTGCAAGATTACAGCGTTTGACCGTGTCGAGGATCTTGCCGATCCCCTTATCCATTTCTTCTAACATGATCTTATATTTAGGGCGAATTCTCTCACGGCTCCATCTTTCAGATTTAGGTACGGGTTTGTCATTCTTCCTTTTTTCCACTGTGTCATCAGGAGTTTGAAAAGGTAAATGAACCGCCTGATGAGAAACAAACAGGAAAAAAGAATTTGACTTGTTCTTCTCAATAAAACGTACAGCGTGTTCAGTTATCAGGTGCGTCGCATAACCTTTGATGTTTTTGCGTTCAAGGCCGTTATACCAATCTCTATGATTGTGGTAATCTGTTGCACCACTAAGATAACCAACGAATTCATCAAAACCGTGATTGATAGGATTCTGCTTCAGGTCCATACCTAAATGCCATTTACCAAAAATCCCCGTTTTATAGCCTCCTTGTTTCATTAGTCGGGGAATCGTCAGCTCTGTGGTTTCAAGCCCAGGGGTATCAAGATGACTTGCAATGACATCTATGATATTTACGCGTTGTTGGTATCGCCCTGTCATAAAAGCTGCTCGTGTAGGGCTGCAGACAGAACTGTTTGAATGAAAATCTGTAAAGGTCATACCTTCTGAGGCCATGCGTTCAAGCTGAGGTGTTTTAACCCACCCGTTATACACACTGGTGTCTCCATAACCAAGGTCGTCAGCCAGGATAATAATGATATTGGGCTTCTGTGCCTTTTTATTGTCACAAAATCCCAATGGCGACATTGTTAATAGGGCCGCACCAGTCCCCAATGCCCTTAAAAAGTCTCGACGCGTAGGTGATATATTCATTTAAACCTGTCCTATTCTAAAATTCGAACTTATTTAATTTCAACGATCTATGTAAACTCTCTAAATAACGATTAAGGATTAATTCTATAGGAATATTCGGGAGGAAGCAACCTTAAAAATCCTTGCCAAGCTCATCTTTGAGTTTCTAAGGCTCATATTCAAGGTCATCCCAAAAGAATTACATGACCACCAATCCCACACCTTTGACTTTCTGGGTTTTACCCATTACTGGGGAAACCGCAACAGTCAGTCCAGCACAGTCAACAGGCGGAAAAGATTCAGGGGGTGTATCGCTTATTACAGGAACAAGTATGAGGAGGGCAGAGCTGGATTTGTTCTTAATTGGGATGAAGAGAAAACAGTAGTGCTGGGACTGGTGAAATTCTATCTTCCTCAAGAGTTGTTGTATAAACAGGGGAAATCGATAATGACTTACGTTAATCTTTCCTGCTCTACTTTTCCGCAATAATCACTCCCGGTGAAAATTCCGGTAAGACAATACACGACTTTGAGTTGAGCGTTCGATTTGATTGCGGAGATGGAAGTTCCGCGACTTGAAAGAGTTTCTATCACTTTTCGGGGGCTGATGTTTTTGCGCGGATATCGTAGGCGTAGAGGAACTGGCCGTGGCGGATGTAGAGTCGCTCGCCACAGACGACAGGACGGGCATAAACTACACCTTGCTCATCTTTAGGCAATTCGAACTGGCTGACGATTTCCAGCTTCTTCGGATTCGGCTGAACGAGAGCGACCTCGCCACGGTCGCTTACAAGATAGAGCATGCCGTCGGCAAAGGTCAATGTTGCCGAGCGGTCGCCGGCGAGCTGCCGGGCGGTCCACATCGTTTTCCCCGTGCGGGCTTGCAGGCATGCTAAGTGCCTTTGTTTATGGTCTCCGTCGGCCTGGCCGTAGAGGTACCCGTCAATGAGCATCACCCCGCCGTGTTCATTATCCAGCTCGGGGGTACGCCAGATTTCCCCGACCGAACAGCTACTCCCCTCAACATTTAATTTCAACATTGTTGCACCGCGGCCCCACGTTCCGAAGAGAAACAAGTGGCCATCATGGTAGAGCGGTGTGTCGACATTTACACCGAAACGCACCTCGTGCGGGTATTGCCACAGGAGCTTTCCCGTCTCTGCGGCAACGCCGATGGCCGAATCGGACATCATCGTGACAATCTGCCGCAGCCCGCCATAATTTACTATCGCCGATGACGTGTAGCTCGGATTGTCACCTGCGCCGGTACAGGTCCATCGGGTCTGCCCCGTATCGGTATCGAGGGCCGCCATGCTCACTTCTTCGCCGCCGGGACAACAGATAACATTCCTGCCGTCAACGAGTGGAGATTCACTGATGCCCCACCGGATGGTGCGTCCCTCAAACTTCTTGAGCATGTTTACCGCCCAAATCGGTTCTCCTGTCTTAGCGTGGATACAGATAAGGTCCCCATCTCCGTTGAGATTGTACAGCTTGCCTCGTACAACCGTCGGTGTCGAGCGGGTGCCGGGATAACTGCGCTTATAGGCAGGCCCGTTCTTTCGCTGCCAGAGCTTCTTACCGGAGAGTTCCATAGCGATAATGACAGTATCCGTCCCTATGTTACCCGTCGTGTATATCATGCCATCGGCAATGGCCACGCTGGCGAATCCCTGCCCGAGTTCCTGTGCTTTCCAGAGCAGACCGGGTCCGCCTTTGGGCCAGCGTTTGAGCAGACCGGTTTCCGCCGAGCGGTTATCTCGCCGCGGACCATGAAACTGCGGCCAGTCTTCGGCCACAACCGAGTTCAAAGCGACCAGGGAAATAACTATCGCAGCAGAAATCCTGAGATTCATAGAAATTTGTCCTCTATAGACACGATTCATTCAACATATCTTGATTTAATTGCCTGATTGCACAACAAGGCCTTCCAATTTGACTATTATTTTGAATGCCCTCTTTTTTACTGCGACTCGTGTCGTAATTTATTAAGCAGAGCAAGGAATATTGAACACAAACGGCAAGTGAGCTAAAGTGCCTAAAGTGAGCTAAAGTGCCTAAAGTGAGCTAAAGTGAACTAAAGTTGAAAAAAATCAACTTTAGGCACTCCAAACTTTAGGCACTTATAACTGCCTTATGTTCAATATTTAATGCTCCGAGTAGTAACTGTTACCGTCTTGCCCGTCTTGCCCACCGTTGCCTTGGTAGTTACCGTGTGGCCTGCGTGCTCGACGACGATTTCATAGTCGCCCAGGAAGGCGGACACCTCGCATGACCCCGATGCATCCGTGGTACATTCCTCGCTCGTCCACCACTTCTTGAAGACCAGCTCCTTCCACATCTTCCCAGCGGGTTTGATGGACCAGTCCTTTCGCCACAACGCCGCGTTAGGCCGCCAGTGCCGGCCCTCCCAGAAGCCCCACATGACGATGGCGTTGAACGAAGGGTGGCTGAATGTGATAGTCATCACGTCGCGCAGGTAGTCGGCCTGGAGCTGGTCGTTGCGGGTGTCGATGTCGAACTCGGTGAGCTGCAGCGGGACGCCGAACTTCGCAAAACGATTGTATGTTTGCCAAAGCTCGTCTATCGACCGCAGCGAGCCCTCCTTGAAGTGGGCCATGAAGCCGATGCCGTCGGGCCCGGCTTCGTTCTCCATTAGGTAGCGGATTATCTTTTCGTAGGCCTCGATGAGGCCGCCGCCTGGCAGGATTTGCCCTTCGTTGACCCATAAAGGTGTCTTGGTCTTCGAGCGCGCGTGGCGGATGATATTCGCGTATATTTCGTTGGAGCCGGTCACGTCCGCCATTGTGCCGTCCCAGCCGATAATGTGGTTGATGGCGTCCCACTCGACAAGACGCCCGTCGGTGAAAGCGAGCATCTCATCGATGTGTGCCGAAAGCTCGGGCCAAAGCTTGTCCGGGTGCTTGCGGTAGTCGGTCGGCTTGTAGTAGTCGCGGCTTAGCGGCGCCCAGGAAAGGTAATGACCGCGAATGCCGATATCGCGGGACCGGCAGAACCGCAGCATGCTATCGAGCAGATTCTTGTGCTCATCCAGCTTGCCCTCCAGAGCCGGCAGGTACCAGTTTTGCCAGCGGAAGCCGGACTCAAACGTTGTCTTGTTGAAGTGCTCGGCGAAGATCCGGCGGTACGTCCGGCCGTCCATGCCTTCGAGCTGGAAGGCACGCGGGTTGAGGATATTGCCGAAGCCGAATGCGTGCCGCTGCTGCTTCACGTGGGCCTTCACACCTCGGACCGGCTCGCCTCGGGCATCGACGACCTTAACCTTCAGGGGGGCTTTGCGGATAGTCTGAATCCTTGCGTGTGCCTCCTTGCGCCACGACGCGTCAACGTTGCGGCCTTCGTAAGTGACTTGGCCGAAGCAAATGCCTGTCGCGGCTAATAGTACAAATAAGCTTTTCATGTTACGATTCCTTTCAAGCGTAGGCGGCTAATTTAAGTTTCGCTTTCTTGAGTTAATATTCTGGCTGCAAGACCGGGCCTTCCAATTCCAAAATAATATCAAATCTGTCCGGAATTACAACTCAATGCCGCGCAGATTTGTCCGATTCTGACAAGTTCCCTTCTCGACTGTTACATCATCATAACACGGAAAAAGGCTTCCTTTAGGTCATGGTGTCCAATATGGACGTGAAGGTTCGAATCCTTTTGCTCGCATTATAAACCTCTTTTCTACAAGGATTTACAAAACCACTTTCCCTACCCTGTCTCTAACCACTTTTCTCCGGTGAAGAAATTCTGCGACTTTTGATTGTACTTCATTAAAAGAAAAATTTGAAAAGTGAATAATATTCCTTTATGATACTGAACAGGCAATGTAATTTGGCAACAGAAAAGTTCTCTTTTGGAATGTGAAAAGGGAATAGGGAAAGACAGGTAATGCGAATCGTAATGAATCCTATTGGTGTGATACACTCTCCTTACAAGGAGCCGAAGGACATGCCAATCCAGGGGATATTCAAGCCGGAGACGGAAGCCTGGATTGAAATCAATGAGGAATATAGCGATGGATTGAAGGGCCTGGAAGGCTTCAGCCATGCGATTGTCCTGTACTACTTTCATAAATCGAGCACAGAGAAGATTCAGGGCAGTCCTTTTCTCGAAGATGACAAGCACGGGGTGTTTGCGATGAGAAGTCCTCATCGCCCCAACCACATAGGGCTGTCTATCGTGAAGATATGTTCGATTGACGGCAACAAGCTGCATTTCCGGGAGGTCGATGTCCTGGATAAAACTCCGGTATTGGACATAAAGCCCTATGTGAAATACTTCGATGTGCGTGATAACGTGGTTTCCGGCTGGCTGGACAAGCACTTTGAAGATGGCCATGCTCCGGACAGGACGATTCTTAAAAAGTAGCAGGGATTGGGAGAAATGGACAGATTCGCAAAGAGACAAAAGTGGATGGCCAGGATATGTACCAATTGTATATTTTGCAGACGTGCACGAAAGAAGCAAAAGGGCTTAATCTACGGAATCGTGAAACTCGAATCCCGGATATGCCCTTTCTGTAGAGCCTATGAGAAGGTCTATGGCAGGAAATCCTATGAGCCTTATGAAGTCTGAATTACCCGAATGAGCCAATAAAATTGCTTATGACTTTTGTAAGTCTGCTCTTCATTATAATCCTGCTTAGCTCGAAATCGGATTGTGATGAAAGATTTCGTATTTTGAATAAACCGGTTTTCTATGTGAATATCAAAATTGAGAATGTCATACATCTATTTCATAATCCAGGTGGTATTTATCATTTTAATCGGCATCACCGGGCCAATTATTCCTCAGAGCCTACCTGTTCTTGCGGGAGCAGCAATAGGTGTTTTGGGAATGATTTGGGCATTATGGGCTATGCGATTAAGTAATTTGAATATGATACCTGATTCGAAACACAAGAGCATTTTTGTAACTTCCGGCCCATATAAAATAGTCAGGCATCCGATGTATGCCTCTGTCCTTTTGGTTACCTTGATGTTAGTAATAAACGATTTCACACTACTGAGGATAATATTTTGGCTGGTGTTATTAATTGACTTACATTTCAAATTTCTGTATGAGGAGAAAATACTACTAAAAAAGTATTCCGAATACGCAGATTATAAGAACAATACAAAACGGCTCATCCCATTTATTTATTGAAGCAAAGCCCAATAACTGCTTGTTGGAAGGGATTGGGACAGTCAAGCCCTGTTTTCTTTCCGGTGAGAAAATTCAACGACTTTGGAGCCGGGCAGCGATTTTCTCCTGTTATAATCTCCCTGTTCTCCCTGCTGAGCTTGTCTGGTTTCCCTGGCGACTACCTCAAAAAAATAATTTTAAAGACCATTTTTAGCGGCTTGCCAAATCTTCTTTCTATGGTATAATACAAGCGTATCCTTGATTACCATTTATCTTTGTAGAAATTCCCAGGGAAGATTTCGATGTCCGATACAACTACTGGAATACTAAAATGCATCAACAAACAGCAGTTTGCGCTCAGGACCGCCGAGAGGTCTTACAGGCCGGGGCCTCTCGAAGTGATGGTCCAGGCGGATTTGGCTCGCCGCTTTGCTCTGGCCGAAGGGGCAGCCGTTACCGGCAGGGTCGAGCGAAAGAAAGGCAAGCTCCGGCTGGTATCCATAGAGTCTCTCGGGGGGATGCAGCCGGAGGACTTTGGCAAACGCCCGCTTTTTACCGAGCTGGTGGCGATAGACCCGCACGAACGATTTGACCTGGGGGGCAGCGGCCAGGAGAGCATGCGCATAGTTGACCTCATCGCGCCCATAGGCAAGGGCACGCGTCAGTTGATAGTCTCGCCGCCCAAGGCGGGAAAGACCGTTCTCCTGGAACAGCTCGTCCGGGCGATTCGGCAGTGTTCGCCCCAAACCCGCATCATCGTGTTGCTGGTTGATGAGCGGCCGGAGGAAGTAACCCACTTTCGCAGGGCCGTGGATGGCGCCGAGGTGGTGGCCAGTACGAGCGACCACATCGCCGACGAACACGTCGAGCTTGCCGAATTGATGCTGGCCCATGTACGAACGGAACTGGAATGCGGACGCGAAGTGGTGCTGATGGTCGATAGTCTCACGCGGGTGGGAAGGGCGTTCAACAGCAGGACCCGGCGGCGGGGTTCGCCGCGCCGCCATACTATGAGCGGCGGACTGGAGGCAGGCATCCTGGAAATACCGCGTCGCCTGTTCGGGCTGGCACGTAACATTGAAAACGGAGGCTCGGTTACCATCATCGCCACGTGCCTGATTAACACCGGCTCTCGAATGGACCAACTGATTTTCGAAGAGTTCAAGGGAACGGGTAACAGCGAAATAGTGCTCGACCGGTCCCTTGCCGAGGCCAGGATTTTCCCTGCGATAGATATCCCGGCCAGCGGCACGCGAAAGGAAGCGAAGCTGTACAGTGATGACCACTGCCGCGGCCTGGCTACCCTGCGGCGGGTGTTGTCTAACTACAAGACCAGGGAGGCAATGGATTCGCTGTTCAAGCTGCTCCAGAAGTACCCTGACAACGGGCAGTTCCTTCAGAGTATGTGTTCCGGGGCCTGACCGGATTTTAAGAAGGAATTGACGATGGAAAAATTGAAAAGCTTCTTTTGAATCAGGTCTTCTCGAAAAGCGGCCTGATGATGGTGTTCGATGTTAAGAAAAAATAGGCATAGTAATTTCTTGCACTTATGGTAGTTATGACTTTCCTTTTGTTATTGCCGGAATAGATAGAAAGATGTTCTATGTATATGTTGGTAATGTTTTCGTTGGTTTAAGGTCGGCTAAATAGTTTTTGATTGGATTAAGCTATCATAGGAGGTAAGAATGGACCGTCGAGATTTTTCTAAACGCAGTTTAATGCTTGGGATGGGTGTTTTAGCAGGCTTGCCAAAGGACGGCAAGGCAGGGGCCGGGAGTCAACCTAAAAATTATTATCGGGAACCACAGAAGAATTTGCCTATACGCAAATTCGATGTCGTCGTGGCGGGCGCGGGTACTGCGGGCGTCGTGGCGGCGGCAGCCGCGGCGCGTCAGGGCGCAAAAACGGCATTGATAGAGGTCAAAGGTTACCCGGGCGGAACCGCCACAGAGGGCGGCACAGCTCTTCACAGCTTCTATAACCTGTGGAAGGCCTTCCCCGGGGCGAAGAAAACTCAGGTTGTGCGAGGGATTGCCCAGGAGATTATCGACCGCCTTTTGAAGGTCGGCGGCACATCCGGACACGCCGAGATGTCAAAAGGGTACAACTACGATTCGGTATGCACCGCGATTGATACGGAATTGTACAAGCTCGTTACGTTCGAGATGCTCGCCGAGTCGGGCGTTCTCGTATGCGTCAATACGCTTGTGGCAGGAGCTGTTATGGACGGTTCCCGGATTAAGGGCGTGATAACGGAGAGCCGTTCCGGACGCGAAGTCTTCTATGCAAAAGCTTTTGTCGATTGCACAGCTTACGGCGACCTCTCTGCTTTCGCCGGAGCCGGTTACAAAGTCCCCAACGATTATGCCTGCTGCAACAGTATTGGTGTGGCGAATGTGGACCTGGATAAATATATTGCATACATCAAATCCAACGGCGGACCCAATCAGCTTGCCCACGGAATACGCAGCGGCGAAGACGGGAAAATTGTACGTTTTAACGGCGGCCTGGGAAGTGATTTCCAAAAGGAGGCAAGAAAAATCGGTATGTCCTCAATGATTACTACTGTCCATGATAATTACCTGATGTTCGTTAAATGTAATTTTAAGGTTCCCGGCAGCGTCCTCGACCGTGACGATATGGCAAAAGCCGAGCTTGAAGTAAGAAAGCGCCAGGCAAAAGCCGTAGAACTCTTCAGGAAATATGTTCCCGGCTGTGAAAAGGCCTTTATCGCCCGGACCAGTCCCAGACTTAACATCCGGCGCGGCAGGCTGATTACCTGCGACTATGATATTACGCACGAAGATGTCATCGAAGGCAGGCATTTCGATGATGACATCATGGCGTACGGTTTTCACGACTCGGCTCCGCGTTATCAGGTCAAAGACGGCGGCACATACGGAATACCATATAAAGCACTGCGTGTTGCGGGAATAGAGAACCTCCTGGCCGCCGGCATGCTGATAACTTCTGACCATAGGGCCCACATGTCCACCAGAAACACGGTATGCTGTATGGGCCAGGGCCAGGGCGCCGGCGCCGCCGCTGCTCTTTGCGCGGCCAAAAATATCGGAACACGCGAGCTTAAATACTCTGATTTGAGAAAGGCCCTTGAGAAGAACGACGTATATTTTGAAAGTTAAAACCTAACCGCTCAAAATCGTCGGCTTGAGAATAGACTGGAATTCGGGGTTCAGAGGACCCCTCTCCCCAAAAACTTCTCCAGCATTTCCCTACAGACGCTATCCCTGTGAAAATACGGTGGAAATATACTGCGAGATATGGTAGTTTCCTTTTGTTTGAAGGGGTGGTAAGCCCCGTTAATAAGGATATTTGGGTGTTTTTCTAAAAGTCCGACAAGAGTTGATTTCGAGAGAAATAAGCCAATTGAGAAAAAAAGCCTTATTTAGTTTTTTGCTGGGGGCCGTATTGGTTTGTTCTGCTGATGCGGCTGAGCCGGGATTGATGCTTGTCTCAGCGGGGCAAGCAAAAGCGGTGATAGTTCTTCCGTCAAAGGCAAGCCGGGCGGCGGGCGAGGGGGCGAAAATCCTGCGTGAGCATTTGTCGCAAATCTCCGGGACGGAGTTGAAAGTGCTTAAAGAAAGCGAGCTGGGGCAGGTGAAGGTCGTGGACGGTCGTATTGAACCGGCTTCGGGCAAGGCGATTGCCGATACATTTATTCTCGTTGGCGAGAGCGAGCTTGCGAAAAAACTTGGGGCAAAAAGCAAAGCCCTCGGGCCCGGGGGCATCCTGATTCGCACCTTCGGCAATGCCCTTGTCCTGCTGGGCGCCGATGATAAAACGCCTTCGGATAAGTTCGGGAGCCGATATGCGGTTACGACGTTTCTCGAAGATGTCCTGGGCTGTCGCTACCTCTGGCCGGGCGAAAGCGGGAAGGTCGTGCCAAAGCGGGCGACGATTACGGTCAAGCCGTTGAATGTGCGTTTTACGCCGCTGTTCGAGCAGCGCAACATCCGGCCGAGCGGATACAGCAGCCGCGTTCAGGAAGGGCTCGACAGGCTGGGATTTAGCAAAAGTGATTTCCTGCAGGTCCGCGAGACTGCTTCTTCGGTTCGGTCGAGAAGCGGCGATTGGATGGGCTGGCATCGAATGGGCGGGACACTGGGACTGAAAACCGGGGACGGGACGATTCTGCCGGCGAAGACCTGGGAGAAATTTCTAAAAGAACATTCCGAGTGGTTTGCGATGCAGTCGGATGGTTCTCGTTATTTTGACCCGAGCTGGGAGCGGCCGAGGCTCTGCAAGTCGAACACAGCTCTTATCGAGGCAATCGCTCAGGAGAAGATAAAAGAGCTGGACCGCAATCCGGGCCAAAAGAGCGTTTCATTGATGACGAACGACGGAGGCGGCAAGGCGGGATTTTGTATGTGTCCTGCGTGCAAGGCACTGGACCCACAAGAGGGTAGGCCGACGAGGATTTGGACATACGACCATAAGTCGGGGCGGACTGAAAGGTTCGATTACGTCTCGATGACCGACCGGATGCTTTACTTTTACAACGCCATCGCCGAGAAGGTGGCTAAGGTGCACCCTGATGTTGTCTTTACCGGCCAGGCCTACAGTATTTACGCATCGCCCCCGGTGAGGTATAAGCTGCATCCGAAAATCGTGATACGGTTTGTGCACAGTACGGGCCATTACAACAGCGACGAAACACGCCGTCTGGGGATGGCCGACTGGGATGCCTGGGCAGAGGCGGCGGGGATGATTTTCTGGCGCCCTAATTTGCTGCTGTGGGGTCGGCACGAGGCTGTACCGGGCAATTATGTGCATAAACTTGCCGAGGACTTCAGCCATATAGCGCACAACAAGTGCGTCGGCACAGATTTTGACTCCTGTATGCACCACTGGGCGACGCAGGGGCTGAATTACTACGTGCTGGCCAAGCTGCACTGGAAGGATGACCTAAACGTTGATGAGGTGATAGACGATTACTGCCGTTCGGGGTTCGGCGATGCGTCGGACCAAATCAAGCGGTATCTGGCGCGCGTTGAGCAGTTGACCAATGCCACTGCCGCGGTAAAAAGAGAGGGTGATACAAGGAGCGTGGATGTTACTGAGCCTTATACGCCGGAAGTAATTGCCGAGCTTCGTGCGCTGCTCAAATCGGCGGATAAGGTTGCAGATGGCGACAATGAGGTTTCTCGGCGCATAGAGTTTTTGCGGGTCGGACTGGACTTTACCGAATTACAGGCGAAGATTTATCGTTGGCTCAGACAGGATAGCCGCAAACGGCTAAGCGACGCCGAGCGGGACGAGGTCGGAAAACTGCTTGATGAAAAGTGGCTTTTGATGCGCAGAATTTTCGAGCAGGAGCACTATGCCGTGAACGTGGCGGCTTTGTGCTGGGGCGAATGGGGCCGATTCAGGAGATTGGGCTGGAGCGGACCGTCGCAGGAGGCTAAAGGCAAGGTTGGTGTGGATTAGCATAGTGGCTGGTGCTAAAGAACGGCGCATTGGGTGTCTTACTGTCGGGTGGATTCTAAAAGGGCGAAGCGATGGGACAGAGTAAAGTTGGAATGATTATCGGCATAGCGGTCGTTCTGTTATGTGGTTCGCATAGTGCGGTTCGGCCCGTAAAGAAGGGCGAGCCGACTACGGCGTTGTTGGGGGCGTTTGCGAAAGAGATTATATTGCTTCAGAATGAGCTGACCGAGCGTCAGGAGCGGCGAATCGAGGGAATGAAGTTTGTCAGCGGGAAATTGAGCGGCAGGAAGGTTGTCGTTGCATGGACGGGCGTGGGCAAGGTCAACGCGGCCATGACGACTACGCTTTTGATAGAACACTACCGGCCTCAAAAAGTAATTTTTACAGGTATTGCAGGCGGGCTAAACCCGGAGTTGTCCTTGGGGGATATAGTGATAGGTGAGAAAGCGGCCCATCACGATATGGGGACATATTGGCCTGAGGGTTTTACGGCCAAGGGAGTCAGGAATCCGTTCACCGGCTGGGAGAATCCTATTTTTTTCGAGGCCGACGAGCGGCTTTTGGAATTGGCCGAGCGCGCCGCCGGGCAGGTGAAGTTTAAGACGTTAAAAACAAGAAGTGGCGTTAAGACGCCGAAGGTTATAAAGGGAACGATTGTTACCGGGGACGTTTTCGTTGCATCGGAGGATAAGTGTGCCGAGCTGCGCAAAAGTTTCAAGGCCGATGCAGTGGAGATGGAAGGGGCGGCGGTTGCCCAAATCTGTTTTCAGCAGAAAGTCGGATGCCTCGTGATACGAAGTATAAGCGACAAAGCCGATGAAAAGGCGCGGGAAGATATGGGGATGTTCCACGAAATAGCCGCTATAAACTCTTCGGCCCTGGTTGTTGAGATAGTCGGGCTTTTAGACTCGGCTCCTGCTGTCGAAAAGAAATGACAATAAAGCTAACGATAAAAACCGTCTCGCTCGTAATTCAGGGAAATCGAAATGGTCGGTAAATATTTCAAGTTGCAGGAAAGACAGAGCAGCGTCAGGATTGAGTTGGTGGCGGGTTTTACGACGTTTCTGACGATGGCGTATATCATCTTCGTCAACCCTGCGATTTTGAGCGAAGCGGGTATGGACAAGCAGGCCCTGATAGCGGTAACGTGCATCGTTACGGCAATTGCGACGATTGTTGTGGGGATATTTGCGAAAGCTCCGATAGCCATGGCGCCGGGAATGGGCCTTAACGCCTTTTTTGCATACAGTCTTGTCTTAGGCAACAAGATAAATTGGGAGACGGCATTGGGCGTGGTGTTTCTTTCGGGATTATTTTTTCTTTTGCTGACGCTGTTGGGATTGAGAAAGAAGCTTGTCGAGGCAATACCGCCCAGCTTGATTTCCGCAATATCCGTGGGCATCGGGCTGTTTATCACTTTTGTCGGGCTGGTCAAGCTCGGTGTGGTTGTTGATAACGAGGTAACTCTTGTCTCGGCGGGGAAGTTGACGCCGACGGTATTGATAGGACTGTGCGGGCTGATAGTAATGATATTTCTCGAAACGAAAAAGATAACCGGCTCGCTGTTGATTGGCATTATATTTTCGACCGTTCTGGCGGCGATTTTCGGATATATAGAAAAGCCCGCCGAGCTGATTTCACTGAATTTCAACGCGGAGGCCCTGCTGTCCGATTTCGATATTTTAGAGGCGTTCAATATAAAGGCTGTGGCATTTCGTCTTGATATTTGGGGGGCGCTTAAGTGGAGCCTGTTCGGGGGAATATTCAGCCTGATGTTTATGGATATGTTCGACAGCATCGGGACGCTGGTGGCGTGCTGTCACCAGGCAAAGATGGTTGACGAGAACAACCAGATAAAAGGTCTGGACAGGCTGCTGGGCATAGACGCTGTTGCAACTATGATAGGCGCTTTATTGGGAACATCAACCACCACGTCGTATATCGAATCGGCCGCCGGTATCGAGCAGGGCGGCAGGAGCGGTTTGACTTCGGTAGTTACGGGTGTTTTATTTTTGCTGGTGGCGCTGCTCTTTGTGCCGATTGTGGGAATCGTCCCGGAATATGCGACGGCGCCGGCGCTGATTATGGTGGGTCTGTTTATGATGAAAGAAGTCAGGAGGATTGATTTCGGGAATATTCAGGAGGCTTTTCCGGCGTTTATCATAATGGTGATGATAGCGCTTAGCTACAGCATCAGCACCGGGCTGGCGTTCGGATTTATCTCGTTTGTGATTATCAAAATTGTCTCCGGCAGGATTAGAGAGATAAGGGGAGCGATGTGGATTATCGCGGTTTTGTCGTTGTTTTTCCTGATGATTGAGCAACTGCCGGCTGTGGTTGAGTATCTCAGGGGCCTGTTTGATTTTGAAATCAAAAAGGTGCCCATAATTCAGCAGATTTGTTTTTGGAGTTAGGGCTCTTGTGTGATTTGGATTGAGTGGTAAAATGGCGCACCAGAAAACAAAATGTTTTTTGCCGTTGTTGCTGTTCTTGACGCTGGACCGGCTGGGCGGTATGATTGAGTATCTGAAGTCTCTTGTGTGAACTTTTGGAAAGGATAAATTATGTTGGATAGGAAAGTCAAAGTTGTAAGTAAGACCTGTTGGGTGCCGTTGGTTCTTGGTCTTGCGTTTTTTGCAGGATGCGTGGAAGAAAAGAGCGAGTACACGTTGAATCCGGATGGTTCTGGGAAAGTGGTTTACGATGTTATTTTTGTGCCGACACAACTCAATCTCAGCGATAACGAAACCAGCCCTCAGTATCGGATAAGACTTGAAATTGAGAAGATATTGCAAATGTCCGAAGGTGTGGATGTCTGGAGCGATATTTCTTATGACCTGACCGACGAAGGGCGGATTCATTTTGTCGGCACTGCTTATTTCCGTGACATTAATAAGGTGAATATTCGGGCCGGTGGATTTAATAAAGATATGAAGCTAAGATTTTCCAGGAGTCAATCGGGTCGGATAATAATTGAGTTGAGAAAGGAGTCTGATTCAAAAAGCAACCAAGAGAAAGGTGATGTCCCGGAGTTTTCCGAAGCCGAGCTGGCGCAAAAAATTAAGGAAGCCAGGTTGCAATATAATGAACTTAAACCGATGATGTTAGCTACATTTGGGACTTTGAAGCAGGTAAAGAAACTTCATCTGCCGGGGAAAGTTGAGAAGCACTCGAACTTTGAGTTAATTGACAGTAATACCGTACAGGTGAAGATAGAAGGCCGGAAAATGATTGAGGCTATGGACAAGATGATAGCCTATGACGGGTGGATGGAACGGCAAATCCGTGCCGGCAAAAACCCTGTCAAAGAAGGTCCGGACGAACCTGTGCTCAATGAAATGCTCTTCGGTGAAAAGGGGCCTGTTCAGCTTGTTCTTGATAGCGATTCAAAAGCTTTGTTCGATTACGATGCAGAGGCGGCTCAGGCCCGAAAGGGTTACAAAGCGATGCTCAAAAAACTGGGTTTTGGCGAGACGAGTCCGATAGCGGTGCCTACCATTACAGACGCAAAACCCGGAAAGGCCAGGATAGGTGGAGTGCGTCTGGTAACCGGCGCCGATAAAGAACGTAAAATAAGGCCATTGAACCAATTTGATAATAGCTATACTTTGTCGATGATACTTGAGTTGCCGGAACCTAATTTGATAATCATAGAAGGACAAGTGGAAGAAGCTCTTACTGATACCGGCAAAAGCATTCTCTCTGAGCACAATCGAAGAATACTTTTCCCAAAGCCTTCTGAGGATGGCAGAGCTGCTGTGTTTGACGTTAAGCTGGATGTGCCGGAGGAAAACGCAAAAGGACTATCTGAGCTTTCCGGAACATTAGAGTGTTTCAAAGCCACGGGCACAAAGAAAATCGATTTAGGAGTTATGGATTTTAAGGAGGGTATTTCAAGTGATGTCCCTGGTTTTTCAATAAGGTCGGTGAAAGAGAGTTACGATAAGAAGGGCCAGGAGATATCATTAAAGGTTGATTTGCTGCGGAAATCTGTCAAAGATGTGAAGTTCTATCATGAAAACGGGACGGAAATCGACGTATCTTCCGGGGGCAGGTCGTCCTCACAAGGTCGTTTGTTATATATAAGTTTCAAGACAAAGGGCGAATTTCCTCCGAGAGGGCGCATTGTGTTCGAGGTGCTTGACGGGGTTACCAAACACAGGATTCCTTTCAAGTTAACAAACGTATCATTGATTGGTCGGCCGTTTTGAGAGGTTAGCTGAAAAGTAGTTGAATTTAGTAAGGAGATTATGAAATGGGTAAGGTCAGTATTGGTGTTAATTTGGAGTTTGTGCGGCATGCCGACAAGTCGTTTGTGGCGGGAATTGAGCAGGCTGCGGAGCTGGGATATGAATACGTCGAGCCATGGGTCCATTGGGGCCGAGAGCTGCTCAGTGAAGCGGGTTACTATGCGAGTTTTTCGCTGCTGGACGACCCGTACCGCCTCAAGCGTGCGTGTGAAAAGGTCGGCGTGAAACTTTCCGGCCTCTCGTCACACACTGCGCTTTGCAAGCCGGAGGTCAGTACCGAATATCTCAAACAGGCCGTTCGTTTTGCAGCGGAATGCGGCGCCCCGGTGGTCAACACGGACGAGGGTCCGAAGCCTTCCTGGACAACAGAGGAAGAAGACCACGTTTTGATGCGGTATGTGCTCAAGGAAGTGGCGGCGGTTGCCGAGGGGCGAGGTGTTTTTCTCGGGATTGAGCCGCACCAGCAGTACAGTCAGCATCCCGAAGGCCTGGACAGGATTTATGAACTGGTTGATTCTGAGGCCATCGGTATCAACTTCGATACCGGCAACAGTTACCTGTCCGGCCACGACCCGATTGAGTGGCTGGAAAAGGTCAAGGATAGAATGGTTCACCTGCACGCCAAAGATATTTCGGTGCAGCAGTCGGAGGACAAACGCGGCAAGGTTACAGGCACTCCGAGCGGTTGTGCATGCGGCGAAGGCGTTATAGACTGGGAAAGGGTCATCGAGATATGCAAAAGCGCCCCGCGTGACATTGTACTGAGCGTGGAGTGCGGCACGATAGAGCAGGCGGAGCGAAGTATCAAGTATCTCAAGGAATTGGTCTAACGGCCGCCTGCCGAGTTTGGCCGGTCCGATTGAAAATCGTTTCCTGTCCGCTTGGCTAAGATAATTATGAGTATTAGGTGAGAAATCTTATGAAGCAGGCAAAATTAAAAAGAAGAGAGTTTTTGCAAAGTACCGGACTTGGTGCGGCCTCGCTTGTTTTGGGTCCCGGTTTGTCCGGATGTGCGAGCGCGCAGCGCGCCGGCAGGGCACGTCGCAAGCCGAACCTTGTTTTTGTCTTCGCCGACCAATGGCGCGCCCAGGCAGCCGGCTACGCGGGTAACAAAGACGTCAAGACCCCGAATCTTGACAGGCTCGCTGCCGAAAGCATCAATTTCAGCAACGCCGTTTCCGGCTGTCCCGTGTGCAGCCCTTATCGAGCCAGTCTGATGACAGGACGATACCCGCTCAGTCACGGAGTTTTTTTGAACGACGTCCTTCTAAATAATGATGCTGTTTCGATAGCTCAAGTATATAACCGGGCGGGTTACGAAACAGGGTATATCGGCAAGTGGCATTTGGACGGAAATAAAAGAAGCGCCTTTATTCCAAGAGATAGACGGCAGGGCTTTGAGTTCTGGAAGGTGCTGGGCTGTACGCATAACTACAACAACTCTTTCTATTACGCCGATGAGAATATAAGGCTGAAATGGGAAGGTTATGATTCGATTGCCCAGACGCGTGAGGCACAGCAGTATATTCGTGCGCATGCTCGGGGCAAGCCGTTTGCTTTGGTTGTTTCGTGGGGTCCGCCGCACGCGCCCTATCACACCGCGCCTGAGAAGTACAGGGCTATGTTTGACCCGGAGAAATTGACCCTGCGGCCCAATGTCCCTGAAGAGCAAAAGGCCCAGGCGAAGAAAACGCTTGCGGGTTATTATGCGCATATCGCGGCGCTGGATGATTGTATAGGAGAGCTTTTGGGCACATTGGAGGAGCTGGGCCTTGAAAAAGACACAATTTTTGTCTTTACATCCGACCATGGTGACATGCTTGCCTCACGCGGTATGATGAAGAAGCAAAAACCCTGGGACGAGTCCATTCGAGTTCCGTTTCTTTTGCGCTATCCGTCGGCCCACGGCGCCAGGGGCAGAAAAATCGACATGCCGATTAACGCGCCGGACATTATGCCCACCCTGCTCGGGCTGAGCGCTATCGAGATACCCGATACGGTTGAGGGAGAGAATTTCTCCGGTATTGTAAGAGGAGCTAAAGAGCCGGAGGATGCTGCTGCGTTGATAAGCTGCGCCTCGCCGTTTGGTCAGTGGACGAGGGCCAAAGGCGGCAAAGAATATCGCGGCGTACGTACTCGGCGATATACCTATGTTCGCGACCTCAAGGGCCCATGGCTGCTTTACGATAACGAAAAAGACCCGTACCAGCTCAATAACCTCTGCGATAAGCCTCAGTACAGCAAGCTGCAGAAAGAGCTGGAGGGCGTTTTGTCGCGAAAGCTAAAAGAGACCAATGACGAGTTTCTGCCGGGCCCCGAGTATATAAAAAAGTGGGGCTACGTCGTCAATAAAAACGGGACCGTGGGATATACCAATTGACGAGACTCGCATTGCAGGCCTTGCGAAGTTTCCTTTAGCAGGTTATTTGGAGAAAGGACCGTTATGAAGAGCTTCAATAGCATTACCATCATATTTCTTTCGGTAGTTGGTCTGCTTGTTTTGGTCCTGTCACATCCGGCGTACGCCCGCCGCCCCGACTTGCGTCGGGAAACGCAGGGGCAGGCGAAAAACGATATGCGGATTACGACCGACCAAAACGCTTTGTCAATTCATACCGGCGAGCGTATCCTGATGAGCTATCGTTACAATAGCGTACCATTCAAGCCGTATGTGCAGAAGTTGTTCACGCCGGATGGGCTGAACGTTTTGCTCGATGCGCCGTCCGACCATAAGCATCATCACGCGTTGATGTTTGCCGTTACCATTGACGGCGTGAACTTCTGGGAAGAACAGAAAACGCCGGGTCGTCAGCAGCATCGAAGATTTGCCGATACGACGATTGGGCAGCGCAGCGGCAGCTTGCCTTATGCCGGTTTTGCCGAACAGATTGACTGGATAAATCCGAGCAGCGGACGGCTGCTTCTCACCGAACGCCGCAGAATCAAGGTTAGTCGGTTGGATGAGCCGCAGGTAACGCTTTTGACCTGGCGCTCTGAATTCGAGTTGCTGCCGGGCGGGAAAATCGCCACGCTCACAGGCTCTCATTATCACGGGCTGGGTATGCGTTTTGTAAGGTTGATGGATGGTGGGCGATTTTTTAATGCCGACGGCAAAACAGGCGTTGTCTTCCGCGGTGAAGAGCGGCTTGTCCGCTCGAGGTGGTGTGCCTATACTACCAAGGCCGAAGGCAAAGCTGTTACGGCCGCCATGTTTGATTGTCCCGCCAACCAGCGCCACCCTGCAACATGGTTCACGATGCAGAAGCCTTTCGCATATCTTTCGGCCACTCTCAATTTGCATAAAGAGCCGCTGAAGATAACGCCGGAGCAACCATTGGTGCTTCGATACGCGGTGGCCCTGTGGGATGAGGAGGTTGAGCCTGAACGGATTGAGCGGCTTTACAAGCGGTGGGTAGCCTTGCATGCCCCGGAAGTGGATGCCTCCGGAAAAATAAAGGCGAAATGAATAAATGGTATTTTTGATGTGTTTTTGGAAAATTTGGGTTTGTTTTGGGTTTGAAATTGGCTTTGATTGGGTTTAATTGGCTTTGAATTGGCTTTGATTGGCTTTGAATTGGGTTTGGTTTCCCCGCGTCTGTGAAGGCGTACATTTTCATAATCCTTTGTTATGGCGTAACTT
>JAUWPZ010000147.1 GCA_030611315.1 Sedimentisphaerales bacterium | reverse complement strand
CCGAAATAATAGCAAAGGGGTCTCTTTGGTGAGTGATATATATAAAAATCCGATTTCGTATTATATAGGCATTCCTGTAGTGGTTGCCTTGTGGCCGTTGCTGGTGTGGGGAGTATATTCGCCGAAAGCGGGTAAGAGTTTGGAAAAAGAGAAGGTACGATATGAACAGGCCCGGCCTGTGATGATGGAGATACTGAAACTCGACTCTTCCAGACTGGAGGGTTCCGGTTCGAAAGCGGGCCCTGAATTTGAGTATGCCCGTGCGGTCGAGCAGGTTGCCAGTGCCTGCGGTATATCTTCGAACAATTACAAGCTAAGTTCAAGAATCGTCGTAAAGAGCGGTAAGCAAAAGACTCAGGGCGCTAATGTGGACCTCAAGCAGATCGATATAACAAGATTTGCCAAGTTCCTCTCGACAATTCAGGTTCGCTGGGCGGATTTGCAGTGTAACCGGGCCAAACTGACTAAGAAGAAAAACGCGCCTGATGCCTGGGATGTGGCCCTGGAATTCAAATATTACTACTGAAATCGGCACATAAGCGGTTAAATCATAACTGCATAAGCCTCTTTGACTGCACCTTTGTTTGTCTTGTATTCGCAAAATCCCTGCAATCACTATATATAGTATATTGCCCATCCTTCCCATATAGACTTTAGCGGCTGATTTTTATGTGGAAGTGCCTTTTCATAAAACCTGTTTTTTCATACTGATAAGGGGTATATTGTCTCGATATTGGCGTAATTTCGGCCTTTTTGGGTTGTCTGGGAGCGCTAAACTTTTCTAAAGTTTTATTGCTGCTCCTGTCGATATCAATATAAATAAGGTTGTTTCTGACCTCGGAAAGGATTTTGGGGGCATACAAGATATAGTGGTTATCGGCTTTGAGGTGAAAAATGGATGCTTTCGCCTTTAAGCGAATTATATAAGGTAGTTTGGATGCCAGATTTCGATTCCAACAATAGTTTTGAGGACAAGGAACGGCAGGTTTATCCTGTCGATGAGAACATGGCTCCAGATATGGATTCGATTATGGAGCAGATTCTTGAGAATATCAACACGACGCCTATTGGTCAGGTGTTAAAAAAGATAGCTTCACTGCCGGAGGTCCGCAAGGAGAAAGTACTTGATGTCCGCCGACAGCTTACCGAAGGTAAATACGACCTGAATGAGAGATTGGATGTTGCTCTTGATAAGGTTCTTGAGGACCTTACGATGTAGAGAGCGGCCCTTTTGGGCCTTGTTGGAGGGACCTCAGGCGCTGTTCATTGCGTTTGGAAATCATCGAGAAGATTTGGGCGGTTTATCAGGGACTACAAGCCGCCAACGGCTATTATTCGGTAGCGGATTTAATCCGCACATTTTTTGTTTTGATTAAGAGACTATTTCGGGAACTTCATCTTCCGGCTCATCCTCGGGAAATTTATCTTCCGGCTCATTTTCGGGAGATTTGTCTTCCGGCTCATCCTCGGGAGATTTGTCTTCCGGCTCATCTACGGGAACTTTATCTTCCAGCTCATCCAGTTCGACCGGTTTATAGCCCGGCTCCTTTGATTTTTCCACCTCTGCTTTGAAGGCGGCGGCAACTTTTTTCTGAATTCTTTTCCTGCATTCTATATTAATCGGATGAGCGATATCGGCATGCAATTTCATTCTGCCCTTGAAATCCTTCTTCGCCCGGTTGTCCGGCAGCCGTGCTCCGCAATTGTTGCAGAATTTGGCCCTGAGATGGTTTTTGCCCCCGCACTTCTCACAATGGTCGCTCATCTTTCTCGAAGGCATAGCGACGAAATGGCCCTTTCCGCCTTCGATTATCTTGATGTCGCGAATGACAAACTCGTTGTCCAGCGTTATTGAGCAAAAAGCTTTTAGCCGGCTATCCTTGTTGTCAACTAACTTGACTCTGACCTCGGTGATTTCCATTTTCTTTGCCTCGCTTAAAACTTTACCATCTATTGTTACTGACGATAACGCATTCGCAGTTGATATTTTCCTCGAGATTCCGCATCTTCCCCCGGACGGTTTGTTTATCCCTGTTGTCTATAATACAAAACATTGCTGAACCACTCCCGCTCAGGCACAAGGGCCCGATACCGAGCGACTCAATTTTTGCTTTTAGTTCGGCAAGTCTGTTTGCCAAACCGAAGCAACTTTTCCCGAGCATATTTGCGCACATTTTCACCACTAAATCAATCCTGTTTTTTGAGATATAGCTGTTTATTCGGGTATTGAGGCTTTCATAGAGGCTCTGGTCATGCTCATAATTGGCGTAAACCCTTTTTGTAGAAACATTTACATCCGGGAGAATTAGTAGAGCCATAAAGTTAAAAATTTCGTGTAATTTCTCGATTTTTTCGCCTTTTCCAGTGCAAAGGGCCAGAGGCCCATTCAAAAAGAAGGCCACGTCGCTGCCCAAGTCTGCTGCCAATTCGGCCAGGGTCTTTTGTTCGAGGTCCAGTTTCAGGTATTGAGCCAGGCCAATCAGGGTTGCGGCGGCGTTACTGCTGGCTGAACCGAGGCCCGAACCGGCTGGGATGTTCTTTGTCAGGGTGATTTTGATGTTGTCCTGCCGACCGCAGGAATCCAGAAGCGATGTGGCGGCTTTATAGACGAGATTTTCTTTTCCCGCAGGCGCCCAGTGCGGTCCCTCACAGAGCAGCTCAATGCCGCCTTTAAGGCCGGGCTGGATGAGGATTTCGTCGAACAGGTCAACCTTGGCCATTATGGTTTCTATTTCGTGGAAGCCATCGGCCCGTTTGCCGGCTATGAGCAGAGAGAGGTTTATCTTGGCGGGGGCCCTGACGAGCAAACCCTTGCCGAAAGTCTCGAATTGTTCCTTGCCGGTCATAATGTCGTATTGCGTATATCGTATTGCGTTCTTGATTTCGCGCATTGTACGCGGCGAAATAGT
Organism: Sedimentisphaerales bacterium; assembly: GCA_030611315.1. GTDB lineage: Bacteria > Planctomycetota > Phycisphaerae > Sedimentisphaerales > Anaerobacaceae > JAUWPZ01. Next base: position 5,798 of record JAUWPZ010000147.1, on the reverse strand, counting down.
AATGTTTGTTGACATTATAACCGATTGTCCTTATTCTGAAATAAAAAATCAGGCACAGAGAAACTGAAAGATGGACGATGGATGAGGGACAATGGAAGCTAATTTCGAGTATTGAATCCCGAGAGAAACCATCGGGACAGGCAAGGAATATCGAATGTCGAACGGTGAAACGGTAAATAGTGAATCGAGTAACGAGCGACGAGCGACGAGTAACGAGAATGTTGCCTGGTGGCACTGGCACAAGCGGCTTTACAACTGGGTCGTGCACTGGGCCGACACGCGTTACGGTATGTTGGCGTTGATTTTACTTGCGCTGACCGAGCCTGTCTGTGTGCCTATCCCCGCCGATGTGATGGTGGTGGGACTTTGTCTGGGTAGGCCGAAGCGTTCGCTGAGATACGGCCTGACCTGCGCATTTTTCTCCGTTCTTGGTGGCACCATCGCCTTTTCTCTCGGTCTGGCCATTGGCCCTGAAAGAGTAGTGGCCCTTTTCGACACCGTCGGTTTGGGAGGCAAGGCCCAGCTCGCGCTGGACCTTTATACGAAATACGATTTCTGGGCAATAGCCATTTCAGCTCTGACACCTGTGCCATATATGATATTTAGCTGGGTGGGAGGTATGGCGGAAGTTTCGCTGCTGAAATTTGTGGTAATCAGCGTGATATTTCGCACGATACGGTTTGGCTCGGAGGGCCTGCTGTTCTATCTTCTGGGCGAAAGGGCCAGGCGATTTATTGAAAAATACTTCAACCTTGCTACTATCGGCGTTATTATACTGTTGGTGGTTGTGGCTTACGCGATGAGGAAACTTGGGCATATGTTTGGCGGCTGAGCGATGGACGATGTTCAAAAACAGACGCTTCTGAAGGTTGCGAAGGATACGGTTGAGGCGGTTATCAAGGGTGGCCCCATTCGTGAGCCGCAATCGGACGACCTTGAGCTTAACGCGCCTTGCGGCTGCTTTGTAACGTTAAAGAACCACGGCCAATTGCGGGGCTGTATCGGCCAATTCACTTCACAAAGCCCGTTGATTAAGCTGATTGCCGAGATGGCAGGGGCCTCGGTGAAGGATGACCCGCGTTTTCTGGGCGACCCGATAACCGTCGGCGAGTTAGAGCAATTGGATATCGAGATATCGGTTCTCTCGCCGTTGGAGCGTACAAATGACCCGTTGTCCCTGCGGCTTGGTGTTGATGGTATCTACATCAAAAGGGGGGGTGTCTCAGGTTGTTTCCTGCCCCAGGTTGCCGCTGAGATAGGCTGGAGCAAGGAGGAGTTTCTGTCGAGCTGCTGTTCACACAAGGCTGGCCTTGCCCCTGACGCCTGGAAGGACCCGGAGACCGAAGTTTTTCTATTCACAGCCGACGTATTCGGGGCAGAATGGAAGGATATTTAGGCAAAAGATTTTTTCAGATCGCAGGCGAGCGTAAAATAGCGGAAAAGTAAACCGTTAGAATGTTATCCAGTCAGGAAGGAAGGTCAATCATGAAGCGAACAATAATGTCCAGAGTGGCCGCGAACAATGTCGTAATGTTGCTTTCGGTATGTGTGTTGATGCTGGCCGGATGCGCCAGGCAGTCACTCAATCAAAATGCCATGGTCAGGCAAATGCTTGCGGCGCGGGAGCAGCAGATACAGATTACCCCTTTAACGCACACCTTTGGCTCTTTTTCTATGGATAAGGCCTATCACATACAAAAAGCATTGGCTCGGGAAGTAAGCGCCCTCTTGGGCCCGGTGGCGGGGTATAAAGTCGCTTATGCCAGCCGGGTTGCCCAGGAGCAGTTCGGTATAGACGAACCCGCACGCGGACCCTATTACCTGATGCAGCGAGTGCCTACCGGTTCGGTCCTGCCGGCGGAGGCCTTCAACGAGCTCATGCTGGAAACGGAAATTGCCTTTACTATCGGCAAGCGCATAGATAAATCCATCGCCGATGTAGCCGCGCTCAAATCCCATGTCAAGTGGGTACACGCCGCCTTTGACGCGGGCGATTTTCCCTATAAAACCGACCGGGCCAAACCGGTCCCTGCGGACATGGTCGCTATCGGTACGGGTGCGCACGTATTTGTGTTCGGCCCGGGCGTGGAGCCCGAGCAGGTGGACATCGACAATATCAATCTGGATTTAATTCGCAACGGCCAAAAGATTCGCACCAGGCCCGCCAGTGATATCATGGGCAGTCCCTGGAATTCCCTTTTGTGGTGCGTCAATCATCTGCACAGGTACGGCCTGGCCCTGGAACCCGGTATGGTGGTCTTCTCCGGCACCGCAGCCAGGGCCTACAAGGTGAAGGCGGACGTCGATGATATCAAAGGCCAATACGTGGGCGATTGCGGCGCGTTGGGCAAGGTAACTATGACCATTGAGTAGGAGTAAGCAATATGCAAAGACAAATAACACGCATTAGTATCATCTTTTTTACGATTGTTTTCGCAGCAAGTTACCCCTGCAGCGCCAGGCAGAAAGTATCCATTACTTTCAATGAAGATGAACCCGGGATTGCCTTTGCCGCCGGAGACATTAAAAAGGCATTGGACGAGGCGGGCTATGATGTCGGCGAGGCAAAAGCCGATATGAGAATCGTCTTCGATATTTTCGCAACGGGGATGGGGCCGCAGGCGTTCCGCATTCGCAAAGAAGGGCCCAACGTGATTCGGATTGTCGGCGGCGATTCTTGCGGCGCTATGTATGGCGGTCTGGAGCTGGCGGAAATGATTACGCTGGGCGGAGGTCTTGAGGCTGTGCAGGAGAAGGCCAGAAAGCCTTACCTGTTCCGCCGCGGTTTGAAATTCAATATTCCACTCGATGCCCGCGCCAGCAGTTACGACGACACGGGGACGGCCGCCCAGGAAAATATCCCGGTCATGTGGGAATTCGATTTCTGGAAAGAGTTCCTGGATACACTGGCCCGCAATCGCTACAACGTGCTAACACTATGGACAAACCACCCCTATCCGACATGGGTGAAGCTGGACAAGTATCCCGGCATATCCTACGACGATGTCTGTGTCCTGAGGGAAACGGTCGATACGAAAACTAATCGTCACTTTGATAATACGGACCTTTTCGACCCCAAGATAGTCAAGGTGGTCAAAAAGATTTCGATTGATGAAAAAATCGCCTTCTGGACCAAAGTTTTCGATTATGCAGAGGCACGCGGCATCGAGATTCACATCTTCCACTGGAATATCTATACATTCGGCGCGAAGGGAAAACACGGAATCGACGACAAGCCGGACAACCCGAAGACCATCGAATACATGCGCTACTGCATTTCGGAATTCCTCAAGACCTATCCCCAGGTGGACGGTATCGCCGTGACGGCCGGCGAGCACGTTGACCGAAACCGGGTGCAGAAAGTCGGCGGCGTCGAGCAATGGCTGTGGCTTACCTACGGCCGGGGCGTTATGGACGCAAAGCGAGCAAATCCCGAACGAGAGCTTCGTTTCATCTTCCGGCAGCATCAGGCCAACCTCGGCAAAATCGTAAAAGCTTTCGAGGGCTTCGACGGGCCTTTCAATACCGGCCATAAATACGCCCGGGCCCGCCTCTATTCGACGACGACCTCGCCGTACCTGGATATAGAGTATCGCGAGGACCTTGAGCAGCACAAAGTACCGTGCTGGCTGAACCTCCGCAACGATGATATTTTCATATATCGCTGGGGAGACGTCGACTATGTCCGGGAGTTTCTTCAGAATGTCCCTCGCGACCTGATGCGATACGAAGCGGGCTTCTACATGGGTCCGGACGGCTTTATCTGGGGACGCGAATTCGTCAGCAAGGACCCGGCCCTGGCAGGCGAACTGGAAATCGATAAACATTGGTATCGTTTCATGCTGTGGGGACGTTTGGCTTATGACGTAACCCTGACGCGCGACTATTTCGAAAAGCGCCTGCAGCACCGTTTCCCCCGGGCAAAACCTTCGCTGCTTTACGATACCTGGGCGGCCGCCTCGCAAATCGTCCCCCAGGTCAATCGCTTCTTCTTCCGTGTCAACGACTTTCAGTTTTCCCCCGAGGGCTGTATATCCAGCGGGGGGTTCCTCACGGTTGACGCCTTTTTTCAACATCCGCCGCTGAAGGGTTCGGGAATCCTTTCGGTCCAGCAATACGCCTCGGCCGTCATCAAGGGCCGGGCGTTCGACGGCATTACACCTTTGGGGGTTGCCGAGAGCTTGGACAAGCTGGCGGCAAAAACCATGGCCGGGGTCAGGGCTTTGAGAAAGACCTCCGGGTCGAGCAGGGAACTGGACGCTGCGCTGAGCGATATGGAATCATTTGCATACCTGGGCCGTTACTACGCCGACAAAATACGCGCCGCCGCCGAATTAGCGGTTTTCCGTGCGGACAAAAAACGCAAAGATTCCCACAAACGTGCTGTCCGCTATTTGACCGACGCCGTTAAAGACTGGGAAGCTTACGCTCGTGTATCATCCAGCCGGTATCGCACGCAACTCTTCTCCCGTACTCATTATATGGATTGGTGGAAACTGCTTGAAGATGTGAAGAAAGAAGCCGAAACCGTACGAAATGAAGTAAACCAGCCGGATTCGAGCAAGTGACCCACGCCCGTAAAAGCCGTTATAGTCATACTGACCGAAACAGTAATTGAGCATGGGGTAAAGCTTAAAATATCGTTGTATTTCACCCCTGGCGGCGGGGAGCGAGGCCGGGGCGGAAGTGTTCCCGTTCACCGCGAACGTATTCGGCGCAAATTGGGAGAATATTTAGGACTTGTAAATAAATTAGGTTTCGTTTTTGGCTAAGCGAGGACAAGGCTGGCAAGGAAACAAAACGCAGGCCTACTGGTTGGTAGTCCGAGTCTTGCTGACACCGCCGGCCAAAAATGGAAGATAATTTTTTTACAGGTCCTTAGACCTCAACCGCTCTCCAGGGGCGCTCTCTGCCCGTTTTCTTTAATTTTGCCAATATATCTTTTGCGATAAGTACGTCCTCTCTGACCTGAAAATCCAGCATTCCCGCACAGATAAAATCGGCGCCGTTCTCAAATGCATATTTGAAACCATCTCGTGGATGGACTGCTCCTGCGGCCAGCACCTTATAGCCTATCCAGGGTTTCTTCACCGTTTTCATCAGTTCGATTGTCTCTTCGGGGAACTGTTCCCACATGCAGTCATGGTCATCGGGCCCCATACTATCAACCAGGAAAGGCCTCCTTTTTTCCCTGGGGTAGGCCGAGAAGTAATTGTCAGGGTGTATTGTCTTAAAGTAAAAGTCCACGTCTATGCCCGCTTTCTCACAGGCCGCGACCACACGCCAGTCATGGCCGCCCACGCCGGCGATAGCGCCGTTCTTTTTAAGGAAAGAGACGAACTTCTCGATTACATCCAACCGATTGGCCTTGACCATGTCCTCCGCTCTTTTACCCCATATAAACGCTCCCACGGCGCCCTCGTCAATGGCTCTTTGTGCTTTGCTCGTCGCGTCATTCACACTCGGGCCTAACTGCCCGATGACCTGCAGCTTTCCACCTCTTTCTTTATTGTATTGCTCCACACCCTTGCCGCCTATGCTGGTATTTATCCCGTTTTCCTCGCACAGCTGCAGCGTGTCCATAATTTTTTCGTGCGTAAAATAACGCTTCATCAAAGCTTTGACATAATCCAAATCTCGGCTGTGAGCGCCGCCGCCGAATGGATTACTACCGATGAGCAATCTGCTGATTTTCACCTGTCCAATCCTGCTCATCGGCAAATCTGCATTAGAAGGCTTCTCTGCCGAGTCAGCTTTATTGCCTGATGTTCTCGCTGACAGGGCTTGCTCCTGAAAAC
>JAUWPZ010000018.1 GCA_030611315.1 Sedimentisphaerales bacterium | reverse complement strand
TTGCTCAGAGTTATCCTGCTATATTAAGGAGAGCGGGATACAGGACGGGCTACCTTGGCAAGTTCGCAGTAGGATGGCCTAATGACGACATCAAGCATCTTTCTTTGCCGGCGGACAAGTTCGACTATTGGTATGGCTTTGGGCAGATGTTGAACTTCGAGCAGAAGATCGACGGCGAGAGTCGATACCTTACCGATGTGATGACGGAAAAGGCACTCGATTTTCTTCGGACGAATCCCGCCAATCAGCCCTTCTGCCTGACCATTTCCTTCAAGGAGCCCCATGGGCCCTATAATTATTTTGACCCGGATTTTCCCGACCCTTACGAGGGCGTGACTTTTCCTCGTGCGAAGACGCTGACCCGTGATGCTTATGATAAGGTGCCGAAATTTATCCGAGACTCACTGAACGGAACCGGGGACCGCCTCGACCAATTGGAGAACCCGGAAAGCTATCAGAAAAGCCTCAGAACAGTATATAGTCTGATATCAAGGATGGACCTGGCCGTCGGCATCATAATGGCGGGCCTTCGCACACTCGGATTCGACGATAACACTATTGTGATTTGGGCATCAGACCACGGCAGTCTGTTGGGGGCGCATGGGCTAAGGGGCAAGTGGCTTATGTACGAGGAATCCATACGCATCCCCTTGATTATCCGCGACGGCCGCCAACCTTCCGGCCTGCGGGCAAAGCGGGTTGACCAGATGGCACTGAACATTGACCTGGCACCGACAATGCTGGATTACGCAGGGGTGGGCATTGCCGAGCGCATGCAGGGCAAAAGCCTTGTCCCAATTGTCACGGGTTCAACAAAAGTACTGCGTGAGGATTGGTATTACGAGCACTTCTATGAGCATCACGGCAGAATCAGGCCCTCCGAGGGAGTGCGGACTACCGAATGGAAGTACATAAGATATCCCAAACAAGAACCGCCCTTTGAGCAGTTGTTCCACTTGTCAAAAGACCCGCATGAGCTGCGCAATCTCTCACAAAATGCAGACTACACAGCTACGCTGGCCCGCCTTCGAAATCGCTGCAATGCGTATCGACAACAGCTCGTGTAGGAACTTGGACCTCTTCCCCAATCCGGTAAGATACCTCTTAATGACTCCGACGGCTTCAAATCTCATCGTTGGTGCGGCCGGGTCAAAGTGCAATCAAATCCCACTTAAAAACTGTCCGGCAAACTTCTCATCTTCCCTGGAACGCTTTACACAGGCATCGAGCACATCCAGGCTGTGGTTAATATCCGATTATTCTAATTTCCATTGAGGTTATCGAGCATTGACGGCCTTTCTACCGCTATATGTGGTTTTTTTGCCGGTTTGGAGACATGATGCCAATCCTGGCGAGCCATTAGCTGGCTTATGCCGGCCGCAATTACCGCATTTGCCCCAACAAGGCTTATCTGGCCTTGTTCTTTTCGAGGAATACTTCGAGGATTTCCGCTGCTGCGACGGCGTCAAGGCGTTTTTTTCGTTTCCCTCTCGTGAACTCGGCTGGCGCGAGTTTTTGCTCGGCGCTGAAACTACTGAGCCTTTCATCCTGTAAATGGACAGGTATCTCAATATATTCTTTCAATTGGTCGGCAAATTTCAAGACAAGTTTGGCTTGAGGACCTTCGGAATCGTCCATATTCAGGGGCAGGCCGAGCACAACGGCCCCGACATTTTCGGCCTTGACCACCTCTGCAATCTTTCTAAGCAGCTCCTTTTGGCCCTGGATAACAGCAAGCGGCGAAACAATAATCTCGTCGGAGTCGCAGATTGCCAGGCCCGTCCGTTTCGTACCGTAATCTATTGCCAGATATCTCATCTTAGCTGCCTGTACATTGAATTATGTTTCGTTATGTTATAGCGATTGTTCCCTTTAGCCCTTTTGGAATTGTACATCGTGATTGCCTCGCAGGGCGTGTTAGGTCGATTTTCTCAGTTGCGACCGGATATATTCATCTCTTCCGTCCGCGGGTGTTTTCTCTATCCAGTGTTTCATCGCATTTTGCAGTTCGCGTTTTACGTCTGATAGTTGCGGATTGTCGATCTGGTTGGCGGTTTCGAGGGGGTCGCTCTGCCGGTCGAAGAGCATGTCGGGGCATCTCTTGCGGTTGTCGCGGATTTTGTATTTTGGCAGGGGGCCGGGGTCGAGCCATTTGCCGAGTTTATATCGCTCGCCGATGATAGTAAGTTGCGACCAGTTCTCAGAGAAGGCGTATTTCCTGGGCAGGCTCTTGCCTCTGGTCAGGGCCGATTTCAGTGATATTCCGGCGAGGTTCTGCATCTTGGCCGGGGTCTTGAGGTTCAGCAGGTCGATCAGGGTGGGGTACAGGTCCAACAGTTCGACGAGGCTGTCGCAGACGATACCTTTTGCGAATCTTGCGGGACAAGAGATAATCAGGGGGACTCGGAGGGTGTCTTCATAGACGTTGTGGCCCAGGGCGCATTTTTCGGTCATGCCGTGGTGGGCGGTGAAATCGCCGTGGTCGGAGGCGTAGATGATAATAGTGTTCTGAGCGAGGTCCAGGCGATTGAGTTTCTCGATTATGACGCCCATGTAGTGGTCGACTTCGGTGACCTGGGCGTAGTAGTACGCGAGGAATGTTCTGTAGAGGTCTTTGTTTTCGGCTGCGGTGCCGAGGTTCCAGGGTGTTTTCTTGTTTCTTCGCCAGCCCTTCAACTCGTGCGGCAGGTTTTCGATTGGCTCGTCGATGTTCGGCGGGAGGGTCATTTCCTCGGGTTTGTACATGTCCGCCCATTTTCTCGGCGGGGTATAAGGGTGGTGCGGGCCGTGGAATGTGGCCCAGCAGAAGAAGGATTTGTCGTCCTTCTCGCAGTTTTTCAGGAAAGCGGTGGTTTTGTCGGCTGTGTAGGCGGCGTCTCTCTGGTCTGCTGTGAGTTCGCTGATTCTGCAGAAGAGGTTGCTGTCCATAATGGCGTCGCCGGTGGCTTTGCGGTATTTCTCGTACAGGTTGTTTTCCTTGAGCCAGTCTTGGTAGTTTTCGTCCGATGGATCGAGTTTGGGATTAATTGTCGTTGCCGAGGCATCCCAGCCCATGGCCATTTTGTTCTTAGGCAGATGTCTCTTGCCGAAACACCCAGTTGTGTAACCATTGTGCTTGAAGAGGTTTTGGAGCATTATGTATCGGCCCGGTTCGACGGGGTTGTTCGGGTTGTCGAGACAGCCGGTCGTGCGGGGGTAGAGGCCTGTCATCATGGACGTTCTCGACGGTACGCAGATACCGTCCTGGCAATAGGCCCGGTCAAAGCGTACGCCGTTGGCGGCGAGTCGGTCCATGGTCTGGGTCTTGACTATCGGATGACCCGCACAGCCCATTGCTCCGGCGTGATGCTGGTCGGAGAACAAAACCAGTACGTTGGGCCTGCCGGCATTGCCGCGGGCCGGTACAGTCGCGAGAAGCGATATGCCGACGGCCTGCAAGAATCTGCGGCGAGTCAGCGAAGGTGCGTTGACGTCGGTGTTCATTGATGGCGCTCCTTTTTCATTCAGAGAAACCTGATCTTTCGGGCATTATGCCCAATGATAAGCCTTGAGAGCAAGAAACTCAATCCGGGATTATCTTGAAACCGATATTTCCCATTTGTTTTCACAAACGTTGCTCCTGCACGCTTTGACACTGTTCCTAAAGCACTCCTGTAGAATTCAAGTCCCATAATACAAAACTTCCATCTCAATTTTAAGATAATTTCAGCAGGTTCAGCATACCGTGCCGGAAAAACCGCCAAAAAGTCGAGCATATACGTCAAAAACCCGCTTTTTCCCACCATTTTGGCAGACCGCGACCGTTGCTCTCCATTCCAGAAACCGGTTTTCAACATTTCCACACATCATCGGGGCCTGGCGGCTATTGTCAAAAAACGCAACTGCCTGATACGCTCAAGGATTTCCTGAAAGATTGTCTGCGGCACTGCCACTTCCGCCATTTGAAATATCACGTAACGTGAATGGCTGACCACTTTGGCTCCTATCTTAATCAGTTTTATCCTGAGTGTTCGCAGTGACCATTGCATTACTCTCTTTGGTAAAGCCAAACGTCTAAGGAAATTGCCGAGGCTATAAGCCAAGGCAAATAGTTGGAGCCGAACCTGATTATCAACGAAATCATGGCACGAAAGCCGTGTCCAGTTCAAGGCATACTTACCAGAGATTCGCGGCGGCCGGCACTGTGTTACGGTCATTCAACCGGATTGCGTTCTTATCGCACAGGGAACGGCATATCCCACAACCATAACACCGCCTTTGGTCGATGGCAACCTTTCCGGTTGAGGCGCTGTAAACAATAGCGCCGAATTGACAGACACGCATGCATTCCCGGCAACCAATACACACGTCAGGGTCAACTTCTGCAATATATTCGGCCCGAAACATCACCGGGATAGAATGTGTTACCGTGCATCGCATAGCCAGGCAGTCCGAACGGTCGCAGTTGCACACTCCCCCGATGAACGGCGACTGAAAAGTCCAAACAGTATGGCACAAACCTTCTCGTTCGTGGTCTCGAAAGGCGGACACAGCTTCTTCCCTGCTCAATATCTCCAGTCCGGACATATCCGGCCCCGTGAGAAAGCTCTTATCGAGGCCCCTTATGATATTGGCTAACTCCCCGCCATTGGGCGACATGCTGACCCCGTAACAATATCGCTTTTCCTGGTTCAATGTAACGTGGCGACAGATGCAAGCCACACGGACAATAGAGCAGACAAACCCGAATATCTTTTCAATCTCCTCGATTGGCACTACCTGCCCAAAGTGGGTCTTTTTCTGCCGGCCGGTAATAATGCGGCCAATCAAACTCTTTATAAACTTAGGAGTCTTCTCAAGGTGGTTGAGATACTCTATACCTCTTGCGAGTCGGTCGGGATTTGAGAAAAATTCTTCAATCATCCTACGGCGACGGATGTCACTCAACAGCTCGTCAGAATAGTTCCCTGCCTGCAAATACCACTTCTTCCCTTCGCCATGTTTTAGACAGAACTCACACATCTTGCAGCCTTTTACTCTGTCAAATTAACGCATTGTTGCCTTATCATACTCACAGGCCGGGTCGTTTCTGCGATTTTCTCCGTTCGACATCAACATTCTGTTCATTTGTCACGAACTACTCGGGAAATGCGGGATTATAGAAATTTCCCATCGCAGTGCTGTTTTATCATATCGAGCAGCTCCTTGAGCCTCTGCGTCTCGTCGATATGACATACCAGAGTAGCATCCGGGCTGTGTGCCACGACCATGTTTTGAAGCCCTATGGCGGCGATTAGATGGTCCTTTTCTTCCGTAACTATGATACTGTTTTTGCAGTCCATCAATTCGCTCGTACCCGCTACGACAATATTATTGTCCTTGTCGGAGCTGATAATATCAGCAAGCGCGGCGAACGAGCCCATATCGAGCCACCGGCAGTCCAGCTTTATGCCGTGTACCCTGTCGGCCTTTTCCATAACAGCATAGTCGATGCTGATTTGAGGCAATTTCGGGAACCACTCCTGTAGAGTTTGCTGCTGGTCAGGGCTGTCCCAGTCGTTGTGAATCCTTTGCAGAGGCCCGGATGCTTCCGGCAGAAACTTCGCCAAATTGGCCAATATCGTTTTGGCCTTCCAGACAAACATACCCGAATTCCATAAATATTGGCCGCTATCCAGATATTCCTGCGCTGTCTTCTCGTCCGGTTTTTCGCTGAATGCTTCCACGGTGTATATTTCGTTCGCACAATCGGGACACTTCCGCGGCGAAACACACTTTATATAGCCAAGCAAAGTACTGGCGAAGGTCGGCCGGATGCCGAAAACAATCATATCGCCCGGGTTCTTATTCACAAAGTTCAGGGCATCTTTGAGGGCCTGCTGAAATACATCGGCGGGTTCTATTACCTGGTCGGCGGTAACCACAGCTATTGTCGCTTCTGATTCATATTTAGTCAGCACCGTCGCAACCAATCCGATGGCGCCGGCTGTATCGCGCACGACCGGCTCGGCGATGATATTGTTAAAGGGCAATTCAGACAGGTCTTCTCGTACCACATTTGCGTAATGGGCGTTTGTCAGAACAAGGATATTTCTCGTATCGAATATCGGCGAAAGACGCTCAAAACAACGGCGAAGAAGCGTCTGTCCATCCAGGAGCTGTAAGACCTGTTTCGGGCGTTTTTTGCGGCTAAGCGGCCACAACCTTTTACCCGTGCCGCCTGCCATTATCACTGCGTAATCCATTTTTTCGTATCTCGTGAAGCGTATATCGTATTATACCCTTAAGGGTAATAAATTCCCGCGACTGGGATTGTAACTTATTGTTCTAAGACCACTTGCCCGCGAACAAACAGGAAATTTCAATCGTGAGTACTATACGTATATATATATCAAACCAGAAAGCTCTCGTCAACATTGGTCAATGAGCGAATTTTCTTTGCAAATTCCGTATATTCATCACCCGGCTTGCCCATAAGGGCAAATGTCGCTTCCTTGCCTAATTCTACGGCTGGTTGGTCGTAGGGATTGATGCCAAACAGCGCACCGGCAAAAGAAGTTGTTACTTCAAATAAATAAATGAACTGGCCCACCGTATAAGCATTCACTTCGGGAAAGACGACTGTAAGGCACGGACGCTTGCTCTCTAAAAGAGCGTACTCGGTGGCTTTTTTCTCGCTGTTCAACAGTACGCTCAAATCCTTGCCGGCCAAAAAGCCCAATTCTGAAGCGCAATCCGGGGCCGGGCTTATGGTAAGGTCCTTATCGAATTTACCGACCTGGAGAAATGTAAAGAGTTTGTCGTTAGGGCCTTCACGATATAACTGCACCTGGCTGTGCTGATCGGTCGTGCCGAGTGCCTTGACGGGCGTGGGGCCGAGGAAAACTTCATTTCCAGCCAAATCTGTGGCTTTGCCGAGACTTTCGGCCCAAAGCTGCCTGTACCAGTCCGCCATGTCCTTCAGGGCATAGCAATAAGGCATCATTACGGAGATTTTTTTGCCGCGTTTATAAAAGTGGTAATTTATCGCGGCGTTGATTGCCGCCGGGTTTTTGTAAAAATCCTCGCTGCTTACTCTTTTGTCCATATCGCGGGCGCCCACCAATAGCGAGTCGATATCAACCCCGCACATGCCGGCGCTGAACAGGCCGACATCGCTTAAGACGCTGAATCTGCCGCCAATGCCGTCCGGTACTACGAGACTTCTAAAACCGGCTTCGTCGGTAATAGCGCGAAGAGTGCCCTGATTTGCGTCGGTGGTGGTGATTATTTGTTTTTTGCAGCCATCGGGACCAAGCTTATCCAGGAGCAGTTGTCGAATAATCAGAAATTGGGCTGCGGTTTCTGCGGTTCGGCCGGATTTGCTGATAACGTTGAAAATAGTCTTATCCAGCCCATCGCCAAGCCAATCCAGAAACGAAGCTAATTGGGCCGGGTCAACATTATCAAAGACAAACAGACGCGGGCCTGTCCGCTGCGTATCGTCCATATTGTGCATATAAGGATTTAGCGCGGTCTGCACGGCGATATTGCCGAGAGCAGAGCCGCCGATGCCGAACACAACGAGGTTTTCGCATCCGTCTTTCACCTCCGCTATGAGGTCTTTTACCCTTTTGAGAGACTCGGCGATAAAGGGCAGGTCTCTATAAGGCGTTTTACCGAGTTTCCTTTCCTCGTTCAATTGAGCAATCAAAGGCGTTGTTTCCCTGGCGAGGTCTTCAAATTGACTTTTGCTAATGCCATGTTCCGGCCCTATTGCATCTGCTGTAATGTTTTTGTAGTAGAATTTAATTTCCTGATTTGACACTTGTATTTCCCCTTCACGCTCGTTCTCAGTTCTTCTGCAAAATACAAAAATCTATCTCACTAATAATAGCTTAGTGGATAGCTCTATCAAGGAACTTTATGACCCTTGAACCTCTTATCCGCATCGAGAACAACCCCTATCAGGTTCTCGGTGTGCGATTGCCTTGCGTACGCCTTCATTTTTTCCAGAATTTCCGTGTGCTTAGATGCTATGTTGTTCTGTTCGCCAATATCTTTACTGAGGTCATAAAGCTCAAACGGCTTGTTTGCGCCCGGCTGAATGGCCTTGAAATTACCCATACGCACCGCCGTTTGCGCTTTGTGCTCCCAGTACAGGAACTCGTGGTTCTGCTGCCTGCGGCCGACATTCTCTTCGCCCAGCAGCGTCGGGACTATCGAAATTCCGTCAATATTCTCCGGCGGCTCAACACCGGCCAGTTCTGCCAGGGTTGGCATAATATCCGGGAAGTACCAAAGGTAATCGCTTACAACACCTTCTTTGATATTGCCGGGCCAGCGGACTATCATTGGAATACGCAGGCCGCCCTCGTACAAATTCCCTTTATTGCCCCGAAATACACCGCCGTTAGGACTGAAGAAACCGTTTGGGTGGGCTTTGCTTTTGAACGCGGCGTTTCCGCCGTTATCACCACAGACAAATACGAGCGTATTGTCTTCTATCGCGAGCTCTTTGAGCAATGCAAGAATCTCGCCTACCTGCCGGTCAACCATTTTCACCATGGCCGCATACGCAGTTGCTCCTTTGGGCGTTGACTCTTCAGAGGCCCAGGGCTTTTCCATTATCTCCTTCCATGCCGGCTCATCTTCCGGAATTTCCCAGCGGCCGTGGGGCGGGGTCCATCCACAGTAGCAGAAAAACGGTCTGGACTTGTTCTCGCGAATGAACTTTATCGATTCATCATAGATAAGATAGTGCGAATAATGCTTTCCTTTGCCGGGCTCTCCCGCATTCCCCTCAAGGGGCACCTTTTCGCCGTTTCGCACAAGATAATACGGATAATACGAATGGGCGTGGGTTTGATTATAGTAACCATAGAACATGTCGAAACCGTGCTTCTCAGGCACCCCCGTCGTGCCGCGGTCGCCGTTACCCCACTTGCCGAATCCTCCGGTGGCATAACCTGCCCTTTTGAGCGTCTCTGCGACGGTTATATCCTCGGCCCGCATCGGCCAGACCTGGCTGTTCTTGCGTACCGTGCAGTGGCCGGTGTGCTGACCGGTCATCAGCGTACAGCGGGTCGGCGCGCAAACCGGACCACCGGCCAAAGCCTGTGTGAAGCGCGTTCCTTCGGCTGCCATACGGTCAATGTTCGGGGTCTCGATATATTTGTTGCCCATGCAGGACAATTCAAAATAGCCGAGCTCGTCCAGCATTATATAGACGATATTCGGCTTTCTGCGTTTGCCGGAACGCTGTGGACTGCCGGCACATCCCGGCGATACCAGCGCCGCGGCACTGAGACCGACTGCTTTCAAAAAATCACGACGTTTCATAATATCTCCTTCTATACCCTTGAAGGGTAATAAATTCCCGCGAGTAAGATTGTAACTTATTGTTCTAAAGCCACTACCTGTGGCACAAGTTGCCCGCGAACAAACAGGAAATTTCAACTAAGAGCACTATACAACAGTTTTTTGCCGGCCCAAATACGGTTCGGCGAGACTGTGATTATAATAGCAGGAAGATGGAAATGCAAGTCGTTCGGAGAAGGCCTGAGAGCTACCGGGAATCGAAATAATCAATCAGAGAGTACACCTGGTTGTTCAATTTCCCCATTTCCTCGAGCAGCGGCGAATACGGATTGTACTTGTAATCGATTATCCCCTTGTTCGAGTCGCGGTTGGACGGGTCTGTGCTGAGGTCCTCGGGATTGTTGTCCCTGTACTTGAACCAGTGCCAGCCTACGCATGATTTAGACTCAAGCAGGCCGAGAATGAAGTGCTGGTAGAACCGGCCTCTATCCTGTTGAGTCCGGACCAGCCAGCCGGCGCCGGTGTTATTTGGCAGCCCTGAATCCTGACCTTTGGCGTAGAACTCCGTAATAATAAAGGGCCTGTCTGATTCCCGCCTCCACATCTTCATTCGGTTCGGGTCCGGCCCCCATGCGCCGTAATAATTTATCGCTATAACGTCCAGGTACTCCCTCGCCGCCCGAAATATAGCCGGATATCGCAATGCTCCTCCGTGAAGCCTCGAGCCGAGGCACAAATGGTTCGAATCATACTTGCGAATGGCATTAGTGGTTATCCGATAGTATCTGTCAAACGCGTATTCAAGAAACTTCTCCCGGTCCGCATCGGTTATATCTCCGGGCCCTGATTCTTTTCCTTTTCTATTATTCAGCCATTGCCTCGCCGCCTCATAGCCGTATCGAAGGGCCGGGTGCTCCCTATCGAACTGCAGGGACCTGTCCAGCATATCAAAAGCAATTGGCAGCTCATTGTCCGAGAAATGCCCTATCAGCCACGGGTCGTCTTTAGTCGCCGCCAAACTCCTGGCGTAATTGTCGCAGAATTTCTCAAACTCCGGGTGAAACACCGGGATACATTTATTCGGATAGCCCAAATGTCCCGGCTCCTGCCAGACGAGCCGTTTGGACCTGCCGAAAGTTCCCATGAAATTCCACGAAAGAGTATATGTAAGCCGATTCGATGCCTTACGCAGGAAATCCGGTTCCGACCATCCTCCCGTCCCATTGAAGCCGTACTCCCTAAGAAGATTCGCGGTAAACTCGGCCCACTTATCCCAGGTGCCGAACTTCACAATTGCCGGCTTTTGACTGACTGACGATTTGCCCTTGCGAACACTGCACATACCGACGTTAATAAACAAGTTCCCATCGGGGTCAACAAGCCACCATCTGTCGCCCAGCTTCTTTGCATAAAAGAAACCCGTCGCTTTTGTCTTCCTGTCGAGCCGGCCGCCGTACTTGCCGCACTTGATTTTCTTCGAATCCTCCCGGAAACCATCCAGCAGCTCTGTTGTCCGCGTATCGCGCAGGGTCCAGTTTTTATCTGCCGGTTTCCTCTTGACCGGCACCTTGATATACTTCTGCTCAGCCTGGGCCGGGCGGCATAGAATGCCAACTCCACCGAGAAACAATCCACCAAGAATGCTGATAATAAATGCTCTACGCATCGCTATTTTTCCAACTACTGGTGCGTCACAGTTCAAATGAAGAATCTCCTTTACGCAGGCCAGATGCTTCGCCTAACGGCTCAGCATGACAATCTCTCAAATCATACGAGACAGAACACTATACCCTTAAGGGTAATAAATTCCCGCGATTAGGATTGTAAATTATTGTTTTAAGGTTACTTACCCGCGAACCCGCCGCGGCGGGGGAAATTTCAATCGTGAGCACTATACATTCCACATTGTTATCAGCTAAGCTGTACTTCTATCGTTTTCTTTACGCCCTTGTCCAACCGGAAAGCGCCCTGTATTTGTTTGCCGCCGCTGCGGACAGTAACCTTATATTGCCCCAAAAATCCGCGCAAGCGCGCTTTGCCTTCTGCGGCAATTTTGGCCTCGGTTTGAGTCCACCATTTTCCCTTGATAAGCCGATGCAATTGTTCGTAAGCGGGCTTCGGCGTCATATCCGCCCGAATGAAACCGGCCGGCGCCCGCTGCCATGCCCCCTGGTCGGTGAAGTCCCACCAGGTAATGGCCTCAACGGCTGGATGAGAGAAAAGAACACGATAGAACTCGACCACATGCTCAGCCTGGCTCTTCTCACCCTCAGGCGTGGTAAGCCAGCCCTTTTGCGACCGCGGGCCCGAAACAACCGTCGTCTCGGTAAAATGCAGCGGCTTTGCGAATTTTGCGAACCGCTCACACACATCCCATGCCCGCTGCGCCCCCCAGTAACTACCGTGCATATGCGACTGAATACCGATAACGTCATACATCGCCTTACCGCTATCGTCAACGAGTTCGCCAATCACTTTCCTGGCGTAGTCCTCGTCGGCTCGATAGTCGTTTATGAGCAGCGTCGCCTTTGGATTCGCTGCCCGTGCGGCCTTGAACGCCTCGCGAACGTACGCTCCGACTCCCATTCTGCGGATGGCCTCGGTCAGTTTGGGGGCATTTTGTTTGGCATGGTCGCGGTCGTAATGTGTCGCTTCATTCACCACGTCCCAGATGTCGATATCGCCTTTGAATTTGCCGACACAGCGCCCGATGCGTTTAAGCTGCAGCTTCATCACTTCGTCCGGCTCGTCCGGCAGCCATTTCTGCTCGCCCCAGTTCCACGCCAATGGATGGCCCTTGGTTGTTATATTGTGGGCCTTGCACCAGCGGACGATATCTTCTATGTGTGCGTCGTCCCTCCGGCCCCGCTGCCGCTCGTAATTCCACCAATAAAAGGGAAGCGTTGCGAAGTTCAGCATCGCAGCAAAGTGCTTCTCATAGGCGGCGTTGTCTTCAGGCGTCCTGAGCTGGCCTAATTTGAAGATATTGCACCCGAACAGGAACTTGTGCTTTGTCTGTTCGATTTTAACGGTTGAGCCCGCCTGGATTGGCTTGTCATTCGGCCCGAGCAGTTTCAACAAAGCATCGCCTTTGCGGTGCCGCTCAATACGCTCGTCGGCGGAGGCGAGAACTCGCTGCCTGGCCTTGCCGGTATCAGAACCTCGCTGCCTCGCCGCTGCAAAGGATACCGGCATCGCCGCCGATGCCATACCAACACCCGCCCTCTTCAAAAATTCACGTCGTCTCATTAGCTCCACCTCTATCCGCTATCCCCTATCCCCTATCTGCTATCTTTTCGATTAGCGTATAGCGTTTAGTTTTTTACTCAAACTGCTTCATTGACCATCTGGATATCTTTGAACCTGCAGAAAAAGCCGAGTTCTTTGGTGATGTCTCCATAGCACGTTACGCGGTGCAATCCGCTCGACCAGTTTTTCCATAGTTTCTCCGTATCTCCGTCAACCTTGACGGTAATCTTAGTACGGCAGCCTCTATCTACTTCAAGTGATACGGGTGCGCCGATAATTTCACCTGTAAAATAAGGCAAAAAATCTGTTCCGACCAATTTCGCCTGGGTAACTTTTTGGCCGATGCGCATTTCGACCTGTGCGACCACCCCCGCCTGCCGTTCCATAACCGTTCGTAACTTGTACGGAGCGGCCGGCCCATCCGGGCCATCCATTTTCGTTGTCCCCAGACAGTGAGCCAGGATGATACTGCTTTGGGATTCATCCATCGTAGGGTCACTGATAAAACCAGGTTTGCCCACCAGTCCCTGGTATATTATGTGTGTCATAGCAGACTGTAAATCCGATTCACAGATACCGCCCAATCCCATGTTATTAAGCCTGGTAAAGCCAATACAGGGATAGGCGTAAGACTGACAGAGCGGCCGGAACATAGTTCCATAACAATCAGCGGTCATTACGGTTGCATCTTCCTCGTCCAGCAGTTTTTCAAAAGCCAGCGCTAATTTGCAGGACTTGAATATGTCCTCCTTCGAGGGTTCTACAACTTTGACAGCTCCTTTGGTCCACCGTTCGGCCTCCGCCTTTGCCCGGCTGTCGCTGACGGCATTACAAGCATCGAGCACTCGTTTGAGTTCAATTTTCTTAATTTCTGTTCCGAATTTACTCTTCACGGCGTCGGCGTATTTGTCGAATGACCGGGTCGTGATGTTAAGAATCCTGGCTTCTCTCAAGTGATGAATCGCACGGAACGGCCTTATGGCAACCGCTAACTGCTTATAGTCACTGGTGAGCATACATTCGGTTTTGGCTCCGAGCTCCTGCTTCTGCAGAGCACCGAATCCGGTCCATCCGTGTCCGGAATATGGAGCAGCGAAAACCACCGTTGGCTTACCTGTGCTGAGAATCTCG
Organism: Sedimentisphaerales bacterium; assembly: GCA_030611315.1. Classification (GTDB taxonomy): domain Bacteria; phylum Planctomycetota; class Phycisphaerae; order Sedimentisphaerales; family Anaerobacaceae; genus JAUWPZ01. Next base: position 23,988 of record JAUWPZ010000018.1, on the reverse strand, counting down.
TTTAAAATCGACCTTACTCCGATGTTGAAATGAATAGCGAGTATTCCGTCCACGCTTTCCAACTTGCCTTTGAGCTGGGCGAGCTGTTTTGGAGAAGTGACCAGCTCATCGACAACGAATTCGACATCGGCAAGTTCGTCCTTTAGCTTTGCGAACTGCGATTCGTAAAACTGGATTTCCTTCTTAAAATCCAGCTTCGGCTTGGGCCAGAGGCCGTGTGAAGTCGCCATATATATCCTGGCAACTTTAACTTTTGTTCCTCTGCAGCCCGGACTTATAAGCCTCGGGCCTTTTCTTGTGGCCAAGACGACGGGCCCCTGACAGCCGATGCCGGCAAGACACAGTACGCTCCCTGCCGCGGTCACTTGCAGAAATTCTCTTCGATTAATTTCTTTTTTCATTGTACTCTCCTTTTTTATTGCGTTTTTCCGAGCCATTGCTGAGTCGAGGCGTCTCCAGGATAGCCGCTTGTCGTTTGCCATGTTATGTTGTGGACCGGCGTTCATCAAAGGCCGTCCATTTTCGATAGACCAGCGTATTTTACCATAAGTGATTTTGTCCGGCCAGTATTAAATTTTATTATTACGACGCTGTCTTCGCCCATATCAATGAACTCCTTGACCCTGCCGAGACCGAAAGAATCGTGCCGCACTAATTGGCCAACCGTAAAGTATGGGACACTCCGGTTATCATTACCGTTATCATCGTGGTATAGATTCCCGCTTTCGCGGGAATGACAAGAAGAAGCCGATTCGGCAAAGTCGCAGCCGGACTCAAAAAGGAATTGCGAAGGTATCGTTCGCAGCATCTGTCCCCGGATAGTTCTATATCGGGCATAGCTTAAATACAGGCCCGTTTTGGCTCGGGTCATACCTACAAACAATAATCTGCGTTCTTCTTCCAGCTCATCATCATTTTCGCCGGCGGTACTCCTCTCGTGCGGAAGCAGGCCGTGTTCGACACCCACGATGAATACATTTTCAAATTCGAGCCCCTTTGCGGCGTGCAGGGTCATCAGGGCCACGCGCTCGCTGGACGTATCATACCCATCGACATCGCTGAACAGCGATATTTGCTGGATATAATCAAGCAGCGACGGCTCCTCTGCCTGTTGGTCATAAGCAGTAATGCTATTTATCAGCTCGTTGACGTTCTCCAGTGCGTTTTGACCGTCCGCCCCCTCGGACCGAAGAGACTCAGCCAATCCCGATTCGTCAAATACACGCTGGGCAAGCGGCGCGATACCTGCTTTCGCAGGTACGAGCCTGTCCCCGTGAAAACGGGGGCCGTCAATATCTTTTTTGAACTCATCGAGCATATCGGCAAAGGCGCTGAGCTTGGCTTTTGCGCCTTTGGAAAGGGCCTCGATATGCTCGACCTTCTTCAGGCCCTCAAAAACCGAAATATTACACCGCCCGGCATAGCTGTGGACCCTGTCGATTGTTATTTTTCCTATACCGCGAGCCGGAGTATTAATAATTCGCAGCAGTGCGATTTCATCATCAGGATTGACGAGGACTTTCAGGTAGGCCAGCAGGTCGCGGATTTCCTTTCTCCTGTAGAATTCTATGCCGCGAACAACCTGATATGGTATTTTGTGCCGGATAAAGGCTTCCTCAAGCCCCCTGCTCATCGCATTGACACGATAAAATACGGCAATATCACTCAGAGAGGCTCCTTTGTCGGACAGTTCTTTGACCTGTTGCGCAACGGCCCGGGCCTCGGCGACCTCATCCTCGAAAGACTCCACCAGCACATCTTTGCCGTATGGCTTTGTGGGGATAAGCTTTTTTTCTTTCCGTTTTTGGTTGTACGCTATCAAATTATCCGCCTTCTCGAGGATAGCGGCGGCGCTGCGAAAATTCTCCTCAAGCCTGACAACTTTCGCGTCGGGCCAGTCGTTCTCGAAAGCCAGTATGTTGCGTACATCGGCCCCGCGCCAGCGGTAGATGGACTGGTCCGGGTCACCCGTTGCACAAATATTGTTATGCCGTGAAACAAGCAGCCTGGCGATTGTGTACTGGGCGTGATTCGTGTCCTGATATTCGTCAATCAGCAGAAATTTGAAACGTTCTCCAAGCTCACCGCAGACATCGCCGCTGTCACGGAGCAAAAAAGCTGTTTTCATCAAGAGGTCGTCAAAATCCAGCCCGTTTCGCTCGCTCAGGAGCTTTTGATAACGGACATAGATTTCCGCTAATATTTTGGAAAAGAAATCAGCGACGCCGGCCTTGAAGGTATCGGCATCTATCAATTGATTCTTCAGGCTGGATATCGCATCGAGCATTCTGCCGGGCGGAAAGTTGCTGGAATCAAGCTCGCAATCCTTGATGGCCTGTTTCATACATCTTTTCTGGTCGGAGTCGTCATAGACGCTGAAGTTCGATTGGACCTTCGCCTGAGCGGCATATCGCCGAAGGATTCTTACGCACAGGGAGTGAAAGGTGCTGATATGCGCCCCGCCCGAAGCTCCAAGAGCAGCCGCCCTTTGACGCATCTCATCAGCGGCTCTGTTGGTGAAAGTTATCGCGCAAATATTGTACGGCTGGATGCCCGAATCGATAAGGGCTGCGATACGATATATAATTACGCGGGTCTTGCCGCTGCCGGGACCGGCGAGAACAAGCAGCGGCCCTTCAACGTGGAGAACCGCTTTCTTTTGCGATGGGGTTAGTTGTCGCAAGAAAGTATCGTGCATAGCTGGAGTCGCTCGTCTGTGTCATTATCATTGCATTAATCTTTTGAGCATTTCTTCTTTCTGCTCTATTAGCTGCTCCTTTATCCGCTCTAATTCTTCTTTCCAGGGCTTTAGCTGCTCGAAAAATACGGGTCTTTCGATTTCTATGCGCCCGAGCAGGTTAATCCTCAGGTTAGGCGGATATCGCCAGTCTCCAAGAAAATCGCGAAGCGCCATGTATCTTAACAACTTGAAGTCGGGAAGGTCAATCCTGTTTTCATCGCTGTATTTTGCCTGGTAGTAGTCATAAATTTCTTTCGCCATTTTTTCTCTGCCGGCAGCCTGTTCATCGTCGCGAATTGCATATAAATAGTAACCTTCCCTCAGAAGATGTAATACCTGCTCTTTCGCGTCATTGATGCCGATAGATTCGAGCTCGTCAAGGAAACGCTTCCTCGCAAAATTAACGAGCGGAACTTTGAATTCCTCCAATGGATACAATTTTCTTAATTGGCCGTAGATTTTTTGTGCCTGGCCCTTATGTCCCGCCTGATAAAACGAAAACGCCGCGTTTTTGAGCATGTTGCGGTGGCCGTTTTGAAGAGATTCGTACGAACTTTTCATATCGGTCGCTTCGTATTTTTTCAGAATGTCTAAAAAAGTGTCGTTGTACGGCTTAAACATTCTCAGGTCCGGACGCAGGAATATCTCCTTTAATATCTGCGTTCGAGTCCCCTGTGAAGAATCCCCTGAGCGCACCTCAACCGGCAAATCATAAATGAATATTTTCCCGTTGCGAAAGAGGTCCTGCAAACAGTGACCGACTATACGGTCGGTGTTGGTTTCAACCATCTCAATCTCGCGGTTTTCCTCCTGGACCATAATCCCCTTGACGGCCCAGTAGATTGCGTGGCAGTCCGGGTGACGCCAATCAAGAGGCAAATGCGTATTAGGGTCGGCCCAGTCGAACGGACCGTAGGTTTGATTTAACTCCTGCATAAATACAGGTTCGAGTTTCCAGGCTTTGCGCAACTGGTAAGCTCTCGCGAAAATATCAAACTTTTCGAGGGCTTTTTTGCCTCTGAAGTCGTTTATCGTCTCGCCGGCGGCGGGACTGAATCGGCTGGAGTTCTGCCGCAGCGACAGATAATTCCTCACAAACTCCCCGCCGTCGGCGTCGGCAAAGGCGCTGTCGGCGCCCCGCAGCTGTTCAATCAGCTCAGCCACGTTGGCATCAGTTATGATTTGGCCCCACTGGCGCGGCGCATTGGCAAGGGCCTCGAATGTCTCGTTGTCCGCCGGGCCGAGCAGCGGCTCCATCGCCAAAGCTAACTGCAGCTTGTAGTATTTGTGGACATCGTCGGATATGCCGCCTATTTTGTGCTGGAATATTCTGGCTAATTCCCGATATAAACTGATATTTTTGAGCTTCATTTTATCGATGGCCTTGTCGCGAAGCAGCTCATAGCCGTTTTTGACCCACCGCCACCGCTGGTCCGGCTGGTCTGCGGGAATGGCAACGGAAATGTTATAAGCCATATTCCACGCGTGGAATTCCCAGACCGATGCGAAACGAGGCAGAAGAGTGGTTAACCATTCGGCTAATTGTTTTGCATCGAAGTATTGTCCCTCTTCTTTTAATCTATCCGCCCGATGCCACAAAGCAACAACGGCAAAAGCGCGAAAAACGCCTGTGGTGGTGGTCGCAAATACCAGTGAGGGAGGGACATTTTCAGGCTTGCCGATTATCAGGCCCATACGTTGACGCCGGCGGTTTATGGACTCGAGCTGCATACCGGCGGCAATAAGCAAAGCGACCGCAAGGATAGTACAAACCAAGCAAATTATTCTGTCACGAAAACGCATATTTTAGACTCAAGACTTAAGACTCAAGACTTAAGACCCAAGACTCTGGTCTTGTGTCTGTGGTCTTTGGTCTTTTACAGTACAACCCAGACAAATTATTCTGTCACGAAAACGCATATTTTAGACTACGATTTTTGCAATCTCTCGAAAACTGAAAATAACCAGTGCAAGAACAAACAGCAAAAAGGCCTTAATACAAACCATAAACCCCGCGGCCTTGCCGACTAAAAACCAGCCTATAAATCGCCCTGGGACCAAAAATTTGTTTGGATTATATGTATCGAACTGCGGCAGCAGGCGGATTATCCACTTAAAGCTGTAAGAGTAGAGCGTACCGACGCCGAGGCTGAGATAGTCAAACGTACCCACAAAAAAAACGCTGAAGCTTGCGATAACAAACAATACAAGACAAAGCAGCATTGCCACGGGAAACGACAGGAAAGTCGAAGCCAATATGCCCAAACTCGCCAAGAAAATCAAACGAAACAATATCAAGAGTACCGCCCTGATATAGTTCCCTGTGAATGTGTCGGCTTTATAAAGCACCTCAAGACCGTCCTCAAGCGGAAAGATGACTACCGTATCGTTCAGCGGAACATTGATAAAGACCACTCCCAGGTAGTGGTCTTTGGCAACTACCTGAGCGGGTACCTCTATTTCGTGAAAAGTGCGAACCAGGTCCCCATCAATACGGTCTGAACGGAAAATGGGCGTTTCGATTTTTGTGCCGTATAAAATCGGTCTAAGGTCGCCTACAAGCCACTGGCCATAGACCTTCATATCAGGAGGGTTTACCGAAACCTCGTACTTGAATCTTATGAATAGACTCCCGTTCGGGTCGGTCGGTTTAACGTTATCGAATTTCCAAACCAACCGGCGCCCGACCGGGACAGCTCGTTTCCTGAGCTTTTCCTGGACGGTAAGCTGGGCACGGATATCCCTGGCGGAAAGCCCAGGAAAAAACACCTCTATTTGGCCGGTCTTTTTAAGTTTCTCATAGGTCTCCTCTACCTCTTGTCCAACATCAACTTTGCCGGGAGTTAAGCCGGCCCTCGCCGTGAAAAACTCGTTGTTGGCCTCGGCAAGCTCGCTTTCGGTTATTAGCGTCAAGTCCGGGGTGTAAATGGCAATTTTATACACCAGAAAACTAACCATTCCGAGCAGGGCCAGACTTAAAAACGTTACGCCGAGAGCTTTCCACAGAAAACGTACGTGGATAGTAATTGCATATATTATCGCCCCAAAGAGAACCAGCGAAGCCTCACCCAATAATATTACGCCCAGGACCTTGCCTAAAAAAACAGGTATGCAAATGGTAATTGCGTATATTATACCTGCAAACAGAACCAGCAAGCCCACATCTAACAATATCACGCCGAGCAGCTTGCCCAAAAGAAAGTGAGAGCGGCGAATGGGCTTGGTAATGACGGTATATATTTGTCTTTGCTCGATGTCGGTCGTTACCGAATAAATTGAAATGATTATCGTGAGCAAACACAGCAAAAAGCTCGTAAGCGAAAGGCCGTAGCTCACAAAGCTCTGCAGCCTGCCTTTCAGCGTGCCGTCGCCCGTCATCAAAACGCTCATAACCGGAAGCAGCACCATCAGCAGGATTATAAAAGCAGCGGCAATCTTCATCCGCAAGGCCTGCTTTATCGTGTTGGCGGCAACAGCCCAGATACTATGCATTGCCGGGTTCCCCCTGGTTATCACCAGTTTGCTCTTTGTCCTCGTGTTCGGTTTTTGGGCGGTCTGTGAGACTCTCTAAAATGCTTTTTGGGCTTTCCTGCTCCCGGCCGGACTCGGGTTCAACCGATTCTGTCCCGGCTTCTTCCTCACTGACGACGCCTTTAGGCTCGGTTGGCTTGGTCGGCTCGGCTAATCTACTGAGAAGTTGTTCGTCAGGCTGGGGGCCGGAACTCTCTGCCGGAACCACCGGTTCTGTTGTTTCAGACCCTGGAGAGCTCTCTGCCGATACCGGAGCGGAAATAAGTTTATCGAGTATATTTTCTACGGGGACTTCTTTCGCGAGAAATCCTCCGATTTGCGTGGTGCTGACTGCTCCGCTTGTGGGCTGAGCCTGCTGTTGGGCCGCCTCCACAGTTTTGATGAAGAACGTCTCGAGCTTGTCCATCGGAGAGGTTACCACGCAGTCGGCACGTTCGTCATGGACTATCCGCTTTATCTTCTCTACCGCAGCATCGCTGATTGCATCTGTGGTTATCTGTCTCTTATTGCTCTGCTGCAGAAGGTCTTTGACCTGCCCCTGAGTCTGGATTCTGCCGCCGTAGAGTATTGCGATTCTATCGCATACATCCTCAACATCCGCGAGCAGGTGACTGCAAAGAAGGATTGTCTTGCCGCGCTGAGCAAGCTTCAGAATCAAATCTTTGATTTGCCTTGTTCCGATAGGGTCCAGCCCGGTCGTCGGCTCATCCAATATCAACAGGTCCGGGTCGTTTATCAGTGCCTGGGCCAGACCGATTCTACGTGCCATACCTTTCGAGAACGTCCCTACCGCCCTGTTTGCGACGGCCTTGAGCCCAACCATTTCAAGAAGCGCTTCGGTACGCATTCTCCGGACTTTTGTCGGCAGGGCGAACAATCTACCGTAGAAATCCAGGGTTTCGCGGGCGCTCAGGTACTTGTAGAGGTAAGACTCCTCCGGCAAAAAGCCGATTCTGGCGTTGATTTTCGGGTCGGCGCCGTCCCCGCCGAGACATAATGCTCTGCCCTTTGTCGGAAAAAGCAGCCCCAGCAGCATTTTCAGGGCGGTTGTTTTGCCTGAGCCGTTCGGCCCTAAAAGCCCGAAAACCTCGTTGTACCGTATCTGCAAGTTCAACTCGTCAACGGCATAAACCTTGCCACGACCCCACCAACCGGAAAAAATCTTGGTTAACGAGAAAGTCTCAACAGCATATTCCATAGTATACCCTTAAGGGTAATAAATTCCCGCGATTAGGATTTTAAATTATTGTTTTAAGGTTACTACCTTTGGCACAAGTTGCCCGCGAACCCGCCGCGGCGGGGGAAATTTCAATCGTGAGCACTATAAATCAAAAATAAATTGGACTTTGATATTTAGTTCCTGTTGCGGAAACAACATTTGTCATTCCTGCGAAAGCAGGAATCCAGGTTTTTTCGATATAGACCCCTGCTTCCGCAGGGGTGACATCACCAGTTTTGGCTTTCCGCAACAGATACTATTTACATTTTTTGTGCTTCGTGGTCGAGTTCTTCGCCGTAGCGGAAAAGCCGAGCGCTGTTAAATATAACAACCACCGACCCGAGAAAATGCAAAAACGCGGCGACAATCGGCCTCAGCCACCCTGTCGCTCCTGCCGCAACGCCAAGAATGATGAACATTATTCCAAAGCCCAGATTCTGACTTATAACTCTCCTGGTTTTCCGGGAAAGTCGAACAAGGAAAGGCAGCCGTTTCAAATCATCGCTCATCAGGGCAATCGAAGCGGAATTTATGGCCACGTCGCTGCCCGCCGCACCCATCGCAATACCTAAATCCCCCGCCGCCAGCGCCGGCGCATCGTTTATGCCGTCACCAACAACCACAACCGTATGCCCGGCCTCTTTAATCTTCTCGACTATCGACAGTTTGTCCTGAGGCAGACAATGTGCCTTAAAATCGGTACAGGCCAGCTCAGTGGCAACACGGTTGGCAACCTCCTCCCGGTCGCCGGTGAGCATAGTCACCCGTTTAATGCCGATGTCAAGCAGCTCCTTGACAGCTTGCTTGGCTTCGGGCCTGGTTTTGTCCTGCAAACCTATCCAGCCGATACACACCGAATCCTTCGCAACATAAAGGGTGCTAAAGCCCTGCTCCTCGTGGAGGGCCGGGTCGGAAACGTTGCTTACTTCCACATCGTTTTCTTTGAGAAACGTGTCTCTGCCGACCAGAATCTTCGCCGAGTCAACCAGGGCGGTTACGCCTTTGCCCGGCGTCTCCTGGAAGTTATCTGTCGAAGGCAATGAAAGCTTCGCCTCTTTGGCCACTTCCTGCAGCGCTCTTGCCGCCGGGTGCTTGCTCATCTGCTCGGCGCAAGCGGCAACTGCCAATAGCTCACCCGGCTCAACACCTTCGGCAGGCGTCAGTTTCGTTACATACAGCCGGCCTGTCGTTACTGTCCCGGTCTTGTCAAAAACCATCGCCGTCATCTTGCCGGCAATCTCAAGGTCGGCAACGTTCTTTATCAGAATACCAAGACGAGCCGAAGCTGAAATCGCCGCAACCATTGCCGTCGGCGTCGCCAGAATCAACGCACACGGACACGAAACAACAAGTATCGTAATCGCCCTGCTGATTTCACCCGTGAAAAACAAAACTATGCCCGCTATCATCAAAATCGTCGGCGTGTACCACTTAACATACCGGTCGATTATGCGCATAATCGGTATCTTTGTCTGCTCGGCCTGTATAATCAATGACTGCACCTTGCCGAGTGTGGTGTCTTTGCCGGCTTTTGTAACCGTAATATCCAGAACGCCCGTGAGGTTGTTTGTGCCTGCGAACACCTGCATCCCCGGAACCTTATCGACCGGCAAAGATTCCCCGGTTATCGTCGCTTCATTGACGGAGCTAAGACCTTTCGCAACTTCGCCGTCTGCCGGTATGTTATCGCCCGGACGGACACGAATACAGTTTCCCGGCCGAAGGGCCTTGACTTTTACTTCTTTTTCAGAGCCGTCCTGCTCGACGATATTCGCCTTTGTCGGCGTCAACTGTATCAGCGATTCGATTGAAGCGCGTGCCCCCAGGGCCGTTCGGCTCTCTATCAGCTCGCTCAGCAACATAAAAAATGCGACGATGCCGGCGGTGAAATACTCCTGCATTGCAAATGCCGCGATTATTGCCAGGGCCACCAGCTCATCCATGTGCATTTGTCTCTTGAGAAGAGCCTTTATCGCGTGCATGACGATAGGCGCACCGAGCAGGACCGCGCCTACCATCGCCAGGAACTCGGCCTGGAAACTTCCGGCTCCGTAAAAAATTCTTCTCCCGGCGATAACGCTGGTTATCAGGAGCACGAGGCCGGCCAATGTCCCTAACAATGCCATATTCACGCGCACTTGCTTGCCGTGAGTATGTTCAACTGCGATGTCATCCTTAAAATGTAAATGTTCATGAGCCATAATTTTCTGTTTTGTGTTCTATTTTTTCCTTCCGGCGGAATGCTCAGTTAATCTCCAGTTATCTATTCTTCCGGTTTTTTCTTGTAGGTTTTTCGTTTCAATTCCGGGTCGCTGCTGATGATAAGTCTGAATTCTCCCGCGGGTCCCGGTGGAACGACAATTTTTTCGCCGGCGCTGCCGACAACATGTTCGATGGTATCCTGATATATCTGCTGGATGACAATCTCCGGATTGCGACGGTATTGCGGCAGAAGTTCGATAAAGTAGCTGGCATTTGCCTCGGCCGATTTGACCACGCTCGTCCTGTAGGCCTTGGCCTCGGCCAGTTTTTCTTCAACCAGGCCGGCAGCTTCGATAAGCGTGCTCTCGGCGGAAGTTTTTGCCTCGCTGATTGCCGTCTGGCTCGTTTGACTTACTCCGATTGACGCCCGGAATGCTTCGTTGACCTGCCTGGGCCAGGTTATGTCGTCGAGGCGGACGGACCTTATCCCTATCCCTATCCCTATCCCGATTGGTACTTTATTCGGGTCTCCAGGGGAAAGTATTCTTTTCAGATTGTACTGTAGCCGCTCTTTGACGTCATCGGTCACTTTGCCCACCTGGTCGTACATCGCGTCGTCGATGGTGTAGTTGACCATCGTAGTAACGACAGCATCTTCGAAAAGGCGCTTGAGCAGCGGGGTAACACTTTTCTTGATTACCTCAAAATAAACTTCACCGGGTTTTACATCCTCGATGAAAACGTTCTTGAAGAATCGCTCGGGCTCGTCAATCCGGTAAGTAAGCTGCCATTTGGTATGTACGATGTTGTAGTCGCTGCCCTGTGACTGACCGGCCATCTCATCTTGCTTTTCGCTTCGGGTAATACAATAACCGTCCCGTATGGGACTCAGGGGTTGTTCGGGGCGAACGGGCCTTTGATTCGCTTGGTCATACCAGAACGAGTTGATGGCAATAGTAACCTCGCTGCCGACGGGGATTTTTACAATTTCATCAATCGGATAAGGAAATACCCAGTGCAGGCCGGAGTCGAGGAGACGATGGATTTTTCCGAAGCGCAGAACAATCGCTTCTTCATCCGAGCCGACTTTCTCGAAACCCGAGAGCATAAAAAGAGCCACCAGCACAATCATAATGACCTTTAGAATACCAAAGGCCATCCTCAACGCTTCGGACAGGCTTTTTGCCGCTGCATCGAGTTTCTCGCCGACGTCTTGTTCGCCCGCCTGGTGCTCTAAATCATTGTCGTGCTGATGATTATGCTCTGCCATAACCTTAAAAGGCTCCAATTTATTTTTTGGGTTTATTTGGCTCGGCCGGCCTGATATCCGGCATTTCACGAAGGAGCCTGAAAAGGCGCGTGTCGGCGCGGAAGACAAGCGTCGAGCGTTCCGAGATTATCTTCTTCAATGCCTCGACATCCCGCAGGAACATCGCAAAGTCAGAGTCTTCAGTCAGCATCTCGTAATACTTTGCCGCCTCGGCGTCTCCCTGTGCCTGAATCGCTCGTGCCCTTGCGTCGGCCGTGGCCAGAAGCTCTATCTTCTTGGCCTCCGCTTCTTTTTTCAGCTTTGCCGCTTCCGTATTGCCCTGGTCAATAGTAAGTTCGGTCTTGATTTTTCTCGCGGCGCTCATTCTCTCGAATACCTTTTTTGTCTCGTCCTCGCTGACTTTGAGCTGCTTTATCCCAACGGTCCTTATTTCGATACCGAAGTCCTTTTTGACGGCCTCTTTTAGCTCAGCGAACATCTCTTTTTCGATTTGCTCGAACCTTATCTTCTCAGGGTCGCTGTTCACGAACTCGCCGAAAAAATGTTGGCCGATGACCCTGTTTTGAGTGTCGTTGATGTGGCTTATCAGCATGTTTTCGGCATAGTTGATGTCCCCTCGGTTGTTGGCGTTGTAGAACTGCAGCGGCCTGGCAATCCTCCAGACGGCATAAGTGTTGACAATTATCGGAACGGCTCCTTTGGCTGTAGTCTCTCCAAGTTCCGCCTCCAAAACCCTCATTCGAGAATCATATTTGTACACTCGTTCTATCGGAGGAGGCCATTTGAAATGAAGGTTGGGGTCGGTGATTTCACGAACGGGCTTACCGAATCTGGTTACCAGGGCCACCTCGGTCTCCCTTACCTGAAAAGACGCGAAAACCAGGGCCAAAATTACCAGCATCACAAAGATAAAAATTGCTATCAATATATTTCTCATTTTTCGCTGCTCTCCTCAAAGCCGCCTATGTCATATATACTTGGCGTTAGTTTTTCCCTGGCATCAAATATGAAAATCTGATTATCATTCTCCTCTGCAACGACAAAGTACGTGCGTATGTCTTTCGTAACTTCTTCGAGGACCCTCAATATCTGCTCATGTTTATAAATCTCTTCCGCGGCGCGGTAGGCCTTGAGATGGCTGGCGAAACGCTCGCCCGTCGCCTTGGCCAGTGTTGCCCTCTCGAAGGCGTAGCTCCGGGCCCCTCGCAGCGCATCGAATATCTCGCCTTTGGCCCTGCCAAACGCATCATCCAGCTCTTTAACGAGCTTTTGAGCTAACTCCTTGTCGTTTTGCTCTTCTGCCTGATGGTACTTGGCCGCGAGGTCATAGAGTTTGTCGGCCTCGGCGGCCGTGCCGGCAACGCTGCTCAGCGTATTGTTTCGCTCTGCAATTGCGTTGAGGATAAGGGCCTGTTTTTCCTGAATGGCGCTGACGACAGCCTGATAATCCTTCGCCACCTGGGGTGGTGGATGAACACCCTGGAGACCCACGAAAACTATCTCAACGCCAAGACCTAAATCGTCGGCGCTATTTTGGATATTTTCCTTCAGTTTCTGCTTTGCCAGGGCCCTGCCGGCTCCGAGCAGACTTTCATCCGTCTCGCTGTTCTCGTCCACTTCGACTTTGGCACTGGCGGCGTACCGGGTCAGCTCGCGGTAACAAATGGTTTCGAGCAGCTTGGCAGAATCGCTGTGATTGTACAGGAAGGAATAAAGGTCGCTTATCCTGTAGTGAACCGGCACGGCGGCGACCAGCAGGCTCACGGGAACGGCTCCGTCGTCGCTGACAACACCCGATTGCTCACCGGCTACGAGCAGTTGGTATTCTTTTTCGTAGTGGGGCTGGCCCCAAAGCAGCGGCTCGCGCTCGATTTCGCCTGTTTTCTCGTCTATCTTCGGCACGTAGCCAATGTGAAGCTCCATAATTCTTTCGGTGAAATCTTTATATACGATGTCGATGGGCCAGGGCCATTTCAAGGCCAATCCGGGCCCGACAAGCCTCTTCTCGCCCGCCCTGTTCAGGGGATTGCCGAAATGCTCTATTATCCCCTGCTCATCGGGATTCACAACTACGATACAACTCAGCAGATACAGCGTAACGACACCAAAAAGAATCAAAGTTACTATCCACTTTTCGAGTAGTTTATAAAACCACGTTTGAGAGACCTTAAAGCCGAACTGATAATCAATCGCACTCGCCGCGCTGCGTAATATCCCGCCGGGCTCATTTATCAGCCCTAAAAGCCTGCTGTCGAACGCGCTTCTGCTGTACTGACCCTTCAGCCTCGGACGATATACGTCCAGTATCACATTCAAAGCAGTTTCTGCCCCAAGGACAACCAGCAGAATCGGGCAAACATAGGTGGCTATATTAAGTACCGTGAAAAGTTGAAATTGCCACAGTGCCAGCCCGATTGCAGAAGCAAAGCACAGTACCGCTATGCCCAATCCGAAGCTGCCGCCGGCCCTTAATGGCTTCCATTTTGGTTCGGCTGACATACCCGTGGCGTAGCGGGACATCAAGAAGCTGACAAACGCTATGGCGGTCATCCAAATTGCGCAAAGCAGCGGCTGTTTCGTCTCGATATCGCCGGGGCCGGGAATAGTTTTGTACAAATACAGCCCGATTCCCAATTGATACAGTGCGAGCAGTCCTGAAAATATCGGAATGAACCATTTCTCGAGTACCTGCAGCCGGTGTTCGGCAACGGCAAATAAAGCCGCACGTTCACCCTTGCCCTGAAAGATTGCCGAAGATTCCTTGTCCTTGGTCAATTGTCCTATATCAAGCTTTTCCTGCTCCGCGAGGCCGCGAGTATGGAACTGGACGGCAAGAACGAACCAAATCAATACCGCCGACAGAAAAAGCCAGCTAACCGCCCAAACCGCAAAAAAATCGCTCCATCGGCCAAGAAGAAAAGTAATGCCGAAAAACACCACGCTTAAAATCAGGGATACCCACGCTACTTGTTCGGGACGTTTGGACGATGTTGCCATTTTTTATTCCGGCCCTGTTCCTTGAACAAAAAAACCACAAACGGAGTATTTATTCTATATACTTAAACTCTTTACAACTTTGAAGTTATGTAATATAACAACAAACGTTTGTTTAGCATAGAGACAATTGCTAAAAAAAATGACCCTTAAAATCGGGCCGATTAGCCGCCAAAAACGGGTAATAGATGATGGGTAAGCTATTTACAATTGCAGAGAATACGTTCATAGAAACACTAAGACAGCCCGTTTATTCCATTATTATTATCGCCGCTTTGCTTTTAATAATCATAAGCCCATCTATTGCGATGTACACAATGAGCGATGACAACAAGCTCTTGCGAGAGATAGGTTTATCTACGTTATTTTTGACCAGCTTGTTCGTAGCAATATTTTCAGCTTCCGGCGCCGTGGCCGAGGAATTGCAGAACAAGACTATAACTACTGTCCTCACCAAGCCCGTCCAGCGTCCGATATTCATCATCGCAAAATTCCTCGGCGTGCTCGCGGCAGTGGTCCTGGCGCATTATATTTGCACTATCGCCCTGCTCATGGCAATAAGGCACGGCGTCCTCCAAACCGCTTCGGATACCCACGACTGGACTGTCATAAGCGCTGCAGCAGTTGTCGTCCTGACTGTATTATTGCTAAGCACTTTCTTCAACTATGCTTACGACTGGAAGTTTATGTCAACGGCCATAGTCCTGGCAGCAATATTTGCCACCTTCGCCATTGTGTTTTTGATTTTCATCGACCGAACCTGGACGTTTAATCCGCAGGAAAACGGCATAAACACCCTCGACGTTTATGGCTCAGTACTGCTGTTGCTGGCTGCGATGATAATCGCGGCCCTGGCCGTGGCGCTCTCGGCCAGGTTCAACATAGTCGTAACACTCTCGGTCTGCATCGGGATTTTTATATTAGGGCTTATCAGCGATTACACATTTGCCGAATTGGCCAAAACCGAACTTTGGGCCAAAATATGCTATTTTGTGCTCCCTAATTTGCAAATCTTCTGGATAAGCGACGCCATTTATGAAGGCGGCAAGGTCCCCTTGAAATACCTTATGATAAGCGCTTCTTATGCCTTGTGTTACACCACTGCCATGCTCGCGCTGGCCATTGCCTCGTTCCAGAGGCGCCAGGTAGGCTGACTCGTCGTGCGTACCGCGTATATCGTATTGCGTCCCTTTTTGCACGCGATACGCATCACGCATCACACAATACGTTTTTTATAACAGCAGCCTCATCGCAATTCTGCTGCTTCGGGCACTTCGCGCAGTCACTCCATACCTTCATCGGCAGCATTTCTCTCTCAATAATCTCGAAGCCGAGTTTATCGAAGAAGTCCGGCTCTAAAGTAAGCGCGAAAACCCTCGGAACGCCGAGTCGGCAAGCCTGCTCAATGGCTGCGCCAACCAGCATCTTGCCGATGCCCTTTTCTTTGTGTCCCTCCTCAACAGCTAAGGATTTTATCTCCGCCAGGTCCGACCAGACAATCTCCAGCGCACAGCATCCGACCAAACTGCCGTCCACCTCAGCCACCATAAAAGTCTGAAGGTTCTCGTAAATATCAGCCATCGAACGAAAAAGCATCCTGTCGCGTTCTGCGTGAGAATTTATCAGGGAATTTATAGCCCTGGCATCCGATATTTGGGCACTGCGGACATTCATAAACAATAGCGTATAACGTTTGGCGTATAGTGTATAGGAGCCGATTATATTCCGAGTTGGTTTTTGATTAGTCGAACCAATGAGTTTTTTATTTCAGAATGCCTTGGAATGGGAGCCTGCTTGCCGTTTTTGGGATTTGCATAGATATCGTGTCTGCTGCCGTGTCTTTTCAAATAACAACCGCCTTTAACAATGTCCTTTATCAAGGCCTTTCGTTTCACACTTCCACTCCAAGTTCTATATACTTCACATCAGGGTGCTCGTCTTGAACATCAGATTCTTGCAGCATCATACGGTACGCATCAATTATATTTTCCTTGAGCTCTTCTATGGTTTTGCCTTGGCTGAAGACGCCAGGAATTTCCTTTAATTTTCCGACGAACCAGCTATCATCCTGCCAGTATTCAAGGGTAAAGAACCTTTTCATTTTTTTATTCCTTTCGTCATCCGTATATCGGTTATTGAGCTATTAGCAACCCTTAATGGTTCTATATGGTGAATTTTATCAAATTTGATTTAAGATTGCCAGCAAAAAAGGCCGCAAGCATTAAACTCACGGCCTTTCGGGTTTAAAACAGGTGATAAATGGTTACCGGTTACGGATTTTCATATAGATATTGAATCTCCGCTTCGCTTAATGCTCTATTGTAGATACGAACTTCGTCTATGAGACCGTGAAAGTATCTTACGGAGGGGAGCGTAGATGCCATATGCCCGATCCGCAAATTTCCAGTCGGCTGATGGAGATTGCCAGAAGCATACATCGGGGCTTCCGCAACAGCATCCACATAAAGCATGAAAGCGGAACCATCATAGCTACCGACAACAAAGTGCGGTCCATCTAAAGGTATAGCAACAGCTGAGGAGCTGGTTGCACCCTGTCCTTCATGGTCCGCGCCGAAATGAATAGTTTCGTCTTCAGTGGTAAATGCTAAGGCATATCCGGGTGGCCAGGTTACCTCCTTATCTACTTTGGCTACAACTGCGGGCCATGAGCCAGGATAAGAACTCACATTAATCCATGCGGTGACGGTGATGGCACTGGTGGGATTTAAGTCAGGGGAATTAGGTACTTCAACATAGTCGCCACTACCGTCAAAATACAGAGCCTTCCCGGATATTCCATCTACCCAATTCGGGTCACCATTTAAAGTGCCATTATTACCGCCAACAACATCATGTGCAGTCATTCCACTTCCTTCGTCAAAGCTCCAATATGCTACAAGCCCATCATCTATATTACCGGATTTTAACCAGTTAGCTGCCATCAGAGCAAAGTCAAAAAAGTCCACAAAACAGTCGTTATTCAAGTCTCCTACAGGATGCAAACAACGGAAGATCGTGAACACATCATCGCTTGTATCATAAATATTAGCATCATTAACATCACTTATCCGCACTAAACACTGATTTGAGGTTATCTCTGGAAGAGGCCAATTGTATTGACCATCATTGATTGTATTAGAATCAACTATATCCCAACTAATGCCATTGGAATCTGAGAATTCGATTTTTACGTTGTTTATATCATCTACAGAATTCCAGATGATGGTTTCTATCTGCCCTGCTACCAATTCTTCACCACCATCAGGAGACACCACTGTTAAGATATTTGTAGTTATCAAATATACATCTCCCGGAAGCTCACCTGGAGGAGAACACGCCAAAGCATAAACTTCGCCATTTAACTCTACTGCCTGCGTTAACGTCCAATTTTGGTTCGGTATACAATTCACAGATCCATTTTCGTCAACGATTATTTTTCCAAGCCCATTACTATGATCATCTGCAAAAATATAGGCTATTCCATCGTAGTAAAATGATCCCCAAGCCCTCTTATACTGGCCATCAGGTCCGTAGATAATGGGGAAATCTGTTCCGTTGCTACTTTTTCGAACAGTGCTGCTACAGGAATAAGATGTATCAAGAACGCCAGCATAAAGGTAATCTGGCGTTGGCAGAATCTGCCAAATGTCCCGAAATCCACTAAAAACATTTGCCCATGAGCCTGTATCTCCAGTACTTGACCTTATGAGGTATCCAGTTGGTGGACAACACGCTTTACTTGGCCCGACAGAAACATAAAGATACCCATCCTTCTGCCAGGGAACCATATCTATTATAAGTCTATCCTCGCCAATGTCGTCGACCTGTTCAAAAGCACCCTCATTGTACCGAAAAATATTGCCCGCAGAAGTAGCGAAATACATTAATCCATTGAATTCAACTATTGATGAAACATAATCACTCGCTGTAAAAGGCGTTTCTAGCATTTCTGTAGGTGTAGTTCCATCATAAAAATATACATTTCCAAGATTGTCTGAAAAATAAAGTAAGCCATCAATTTTGCGTAGTGTTACAAATTTGCCGGTTGTTTCTCTAACAATCGAATGATTGGCGGAGTTCGACCATCCATCCGATGGGTCATAGCGATATACCTTTGATGGAGTAGCGGTTCCATCCTGCATAACAATGAAGTAAATATCGTTATTATAAGCAGCCATCAATCTCGACCCACCCAGCCCCCCTCCACCGCCTGCAACTATGCCATAGGTAGTGGAGGCAACATTCAAATTGTCAAAATCAATAGGTGTAGCAACCGCCGGTTCTGAACACCAAGGATTAACAACAAACAAAACGACCATCGCCGCCACAAACATTTTCTCAATCTTCATTTTCTTGCTCCTTTCAAATTATAGTTTCTGTTCTTAATACAAATTGCACCAATCCCGAAAAAACCAATATGTCATCTCATAATCATTACCTCCTTTCCTTTTGCGGCGCAATAAAAAGGGCACCGCTAAATCGTGCCTTATCGAGGTTCGCTAAAACCCACCCAAAACACGCAAGCGATGCCCCTGTTGCCAGGGGCACCAACCTTTGTGCGCTTTTGGGTTAGAAATTTAGCGATTTCGATAAGAGCGCTTAAAGTTTAGTGCAAAACGATATTTACTTGTCAAATCCGCCTTCGCGAGCCGACGTAGCCGCTCTCGTACTTCGCAGCGAAGCGCTGCTTCGCAGAGTAGTATCGGCGGAGTCGGCAGCCGTATCTTGCCACCAAGACACAAAGGCACAAAGGCACGAATTTAAAAAATATATCATAATTCTTGGTGCCTTCGTGGCCAAACTTCTCTGCATCTTATAATAATGCAAAACAAAGGAAAAAAGCAAGCAAAAAATCAGAAAATTAGCAACAAAGGCACAAAGACGCAAAGAAAAACCGGACACCCCACTCATTTTGAGAGGCGGCATGCTCAAATTTTCTCTTGTATTACATTGTCCTAATGTGTAAACTTAGCATTTTCGGTTTTATAGCAAACAACTAAAACCAGAATGAAGGAGAAAAAAATGACGGAGACCAACATCGTTCAACGACGCCAGTTCCTGAAATCCACCGCAGCCGCCGGAATCGGATTGCTCATTTTACCCAGCGGCTCACTCTTAGGCGCCAACGCGCCCAGCAACAAGCTCAATGTCGCCCTTATCGGTACATGGGGCCGGGCCCTCGCGCATTTCGGCGCTATTTCGAGCGAGAACATCGTGGCCCTGTGCGACGTGGACGAGAACCACCTGGCCTCCGCGGCCAAGAAGTTCCCGAGGGCCAAGCACTACGTTGACTGGCGCAAATGCCTCGAGCAAAAGGACATCGATGCGGTAATCTGCAGCACCACGGACCACACGCACGCTTTCATCGCGAACTGGGCGTTGAATCGTGATATGCACTGCTATTGCGAGAAGCCGCTGGCCAATACGGTGGAAGAAGCACGCGTGGTCCGCGCAACTTATCTCAAGAAAAAGAAGAAGCTGGCGACGCAGGTCGGTACGCAGCGTCACGCCAAGCCCAATTTCGAGCGCGTGCGCGAGCTGGTAAAAGACGGGGCCATCGGCGAGCTGACGGATGCGTATGCCTGGGGCAATCGCCAGCTCCGCAGGTCCGGGTATCCGCCGGCCAGGGGCGAGCCGCCGAAACACCTGCACTACGACCTGTGGATAGGACCGGCACCGTGGCATCCGTATAATCCGGAGTACTTCAAGGGCGGCCCCGGCTCGAATTGCCTCCAGTGGAACATGTACTGGGACTTCGGCACCGGCCAGATCGGCGATATGGGCAGCCATACGATTGACCTGGTGTGGAATGCTATTGACGCGGATGTTCCGACGA
This sequence comes from Sedimentisphaerales bacterium, assembly GCA_030611315.1. Classification (GTDB taxonomy): domain Bacteria; phylum Planctomycetota; class Phycisphaerae; order Sedimentisphaerales; family Anaerobacaceae; genus JAUWPZ01. Next base: position 4,196 of record JAUWPZ010000018.1, on the reverse strand, counting down.
CGGCCCAGGGTGAGGGCGAGGAATATAATCCTGACGTCACTCCCGTCGAATTGCACACATCTTTCGACTTCCCCGGCAACGGCTGGCGCGGTCCGATTCGCGTCCACTGGTACCAGGGAGGAATGATGCCGAGGTCGCCGAAGGGCTATGTCGATCTGAACAAGATTGGACATGGTGCGATGTTCAAGGGCAGCAAGGGCTATATTATCTGCGATTTCGATTCGCGGATTTTGCTGCCGTTCGGCAATGATGCGGACCTGACGTACTACAAGGGGCGGGACAAGGACGACGTGATTCCGCCTCTGGGTCACTTCCAGGCCGAATGGGTCAATGCGTGCAAGGGCGACCTGAAAACACATTGCGATTTCGACTACGGCGGAACCGCGATTGAGACGATGCTCCTGGGTCTTGTGGCGTATCGCGTCGGCAAGAAGCTCGAGTATGACGGCGCCAAGGGCCGTGTGACCAACAGCGATAAGGCCAATGCGCTGTTGAGCAAAGAGTATCGCAAGGGCTGGACTCTCAACGGGTAAGAAGGCGATGTTTTTTACGGAGAACCCCTCTATGGAGTTACAATCTGTCTTCGGAAGGTTCTTTCTTCCCGCGGGAGTAGCTTATTCCATACAGGGCCTTCGGGCGTATCAATCTCCAATATGCCGTCATCGCTCAGCAGGTGAATATCATTGCTGTCCGGGAATTGGAACAGCGCTTCAGGTGTAATCGGCCTGAACCGCCTTAGCTCGGTAAGCACTCCGCTGTCCATATCACACATATACAGAACCTGAGTGCCGTGTTCCTCTATGGGCTCGGCGGTTCCTGCCTTGTGCGAGCCGGCAATCAGCAGATACTGGCCGAGCGTTGGTGAGTACTCGATACTCCGGATGCCGAAGCCGTCGTTCGGGTCCAGCAATATCGGCGGGTCGAAGACGGGAGTCTGGCCGTTGAGTACAACCTCTTCGGGATTGTTGAGTTTGATGACCAGGGCCATATGGTCGCCGCCTATCTTTGGCCTGGGATTCCTAAAGCCAATCAATATACTGTTGCCATCAGCCGTCGTCGATAGCCCTTCGATATTCAATCCCTTTTCTTTCGGAGCCAGCTCTGAAATTGTACACGGGTCAATATGGCCGTCCACCACTCCTATCGCATCGACCAGCCCCAAATCGTAAACCGAATCGTACGCAATCAAATCATCGACGAGGTTAGTGTAATTACCATCTACTTTAACATTGATGTCATTCCCGTCCCTCATGACGGTCGTTGCAAAGAACTGATACCGGCTGTACCAGTATTTGCCGTCTTTATTTCTACCGTGAGATGTTATCCAGAAGATTCTGTCGTTGCCGTCACTGCAGTCGAACCACGTAGCTCCTTCGATGTCGGTCTCGGGATGGCACGGGTCAATATTCAAAATTTCGTTAACGTCCGTATAGTCAATCGGCCCTGTGCCCGCATTGTTCGAATCGTATATGCAAAGCCTGCTGCCCTCGTCGCCGGCAGCTATGAACAGGTTCACATCTATCGCCGCCGCCGCGGAGGCATCGGCTATTTCGCGGTATATATCGAATGTCCTGACCGTTACAGAGCTTGACCATTCGGTCTCATTGAGGCGGCTTGAAGTATCACGGGCCTTTGCCCTGTAGGTGTATTTCGTGCCCGGGGCCAGGTTGTTCGGCTCGTAAAGAGTATTGTACTGCCAACCGCTGTCCGGCCCATTGTCCGATGCGCATTGGAAATAATACTCAACGCCGTTTTCGCTGTCGGATGCGGCGGTCGCAGCCATAGAAACAGACGTCGTTGAAACAGTTACAGGCTCGTCTTCCCAGGTCATAACATTCGGTTCCGGCGAAACCAGGTCCACGCCCCTCAGCCAGTTACCCGCCACTGTTTTCAAGTCGTCCCCGGCCACATTTGCATCGCCTGTAAAGTCTGCCTCGCAGCACGGAACACCTTTGGTGCATCCGGAATTCCCCCAGTACCCCGAGAAGATAACAAAATCATCAAAGTCAACATCGCGGTCATAATCCAGGTCGCCAGGAGGCCGAATTATCGGCAGCAGCGACAGAATCGCGTTTTCGAGCATCAACTTTGCTTCGTCGGTGGCATCATCAAAAAACTTGTAAGTTTTCTTAGGCATTGCGAAGAAGACACGCTGCGCGTATGGGGCGTAATTGCTGTCTTGGTAATAAGAGGGCTCGCCGCCGAGCCAGCGGGCGATTACTACATTAGCATCGCTAACGGACGCAACCGTACCGCTGCCCGCGGAATTCTGGTCCGAGTGGTCGATTTTTTTGCCCGTTGCGAATATCTCAACCGTCCCGGAAGAAATATCAACTCCATCAAATATTACGTCGTTGGAATCGGCAACGGATATGCGTGTTAATAAATTCGTGCTGGTACAATCGCCCTCCAACCAGTCCCAGAACTTGTATCCGTCGCTTCGGGCAAGTTTAATGTTATGATTGAGAATCGGAACATTAATTTCGCCCCAGAACTCAGAATCGCCGTTGTAATCCTTACTACCGGTGTCCCGCGAAACAATAATCAGGTCCGCGGATTCAAGCTCGAGTTTCTTGTTGTTGCTGAGGTTTTCATTATATCTGTGGTCGTCTATCTGAACATCGACGTTCCCTCTGTAGATATCCTGCAGAAATTCCGTATAGCCTCGCTCGGACTTGTCATCGTCGGTAACGATAATTATCTCAAACGGCTCAGCCCCGGCAAAACCTGCCGCCACCATTAACAGGGCGAATATTAATATCAGAGATTTTGACTTCACACACCGCTCCCGGAAAAAGGCTCAGTACATAACATCCATATTGCAATAACCTTGCACTAATCTAACCTATTATTATACCAAAAAAAGGGGCTAAAAAGCAAGATATTACTGCCAAATATGCTCAGGTCCGGTAAACAAATCTCTCGCTGCGCTCGGTATAACAGCTTTATGCCTGTGGATGATGTAATAAAAACAGGAAAAAGGCCGGAAAAAAATTGCAAAATTGGGATTTAGTGTATAGCGTATAGCCTTCTAAAGATAAAAAAGTCATAGAGAACACAAAAGATTAAATGGCATTTAGCAACCGTGAATCGAGACACGAATCACGAGTTACGAACCACGAATTATGAGATTTATACTCATTGACAAGGTTATATCGCTGGAAACCGGCAGGCAAATAAAAGCGGCCAAGAGCGTTTCCCTGGCAGAAGAATATCTGGCTGACCATTTTCCGACTTTTCCGGTTCTGCCCGGCGTACTACTGCTTCAAGGGCTAATCGAGTCGGCATCCTGGCTCGTACGCGAGGCGGAAAATTTTGAACACAGTATGATATTGCTTGAACAGGCGAGAAATGTAAAGTATAAGAGTTTTCTGGCGCCGGGCGCCCGGATAGAATATACCGTTGAGGCCAAAGTCATCGAGGAAAACCTCAGCAGCTTTACAGGCTTTGGCGAATCACAGCAACAGCGAATAATCGAAGCCAGGTTTGGTTTAAGGCATTTTAACCTTGCCGACGACGATTCGGCTTTGGCGTCGGTCGATGCCGGGATAATCGAAAATATGAAGAAACGTTGGAAACTGCTCTGGCGCGAAAAGTGAAAACCGCGGCCGGTAAGCTCACAAGAAAATTGAAAAATATGTCAAAACACGGGAGGTAAAAAAAGTATGGCAGTCAGTCGGGACGAAATTTTACAGCAGGTTCAGGAAGTTCTCATCGAGGCGTTGGGAGTCGACGACGATGAGATAACGATAGAAGCAACCTTGATGGGAGATTTGGGGGCCGAAAGTATTGACTTCCTGGACATAGTGTTTCGGCTGGAAAAGGCCTTCGGAATCAAAATCCCCCGTGAAGAGCTGTTTCCCGCTGAGAGTCTGATGAACAACCCCGATTTTGTCAGCAACGGCAAATTCACCGAAACCGGGCTGAATGAAATGCGCCAAAAAATACCTCACACCGACATCTCAGGATTCGCCAAGGACCCTGATGTTAACAAACTCGGCGACTTGTTCACAGTCGGGGCGATTATTAATTACGTTGAAATGAAACTCAACGCTGCTAAGGACCTGTAAATAAATTATCTTCCATTTTTGGCCGGCTGTGGCTTCGGCTGGCGGTGTCAGCAAAACTCGGACTACCAACCAGTAGGCCTGCGTTTTGCTTCCTTGCCAGCCTTGTCCTCGCTGGAGCCAAAACGA
>JAUWPZ010000141.1 GCA_030611315.1 Sedimentisphaerales bacterium | reverse complement strand
AAATAATCCAACATATTTTGTCGCGGTCATAGCAATAATTTTTACTGAAGCTAAGGACCTGTAAATAAATTATCTTCCATTTTTGGCCGGCTGTGGCTTCGGCTGGCGGTGTCAGCAAAACTCGGCCTACCAACCAGTAGGCCTGCGTTTTGCTTCCTTGCCAGCCTTGTCCTCGCTGGAGCCAAAACGAAACCTTATTTTTTTACAAGTCCTAAGAAACAAATTATGGTAATAATGTCAGAATTTTGCTAACATAAAAGATAGCTAGCAATCAGAAAAGCTTTTGAAGAAAAGGTGTCGGATGATATCTATTGATTCGTGGAAAAGCGGCGCTGCGGATGTTGAACTGCTGCAGCGATGCAAAAGAGCCGTTAGGCAGGCCGTTCCCGATGCGGATGTCATTCTGTACGGTTCCCGCGCACGGGGCGATGCCGGTAAATACTCCGACTATGACATTCTGATAATAGTAAATGGGGCGGTAGATATGGCCCTGGAAAAGAAAATACTCGACTATGTGTATCCTCTGGAGCTGGAGACCGGCGCGGTCCTGATATTTTTCACTTATAGCAAACAAAAGTGGGACTCGCCCCTCTACCGTGCGATGCCGTTTCACAAGAACGTCGATCGCGAGGGAGTCCTTCTATGACCAAAGAAGAAAAAGCTCTGATTGCCTATCGTATGGAACGTGCGTAGGAGGCAATTGATGAGGCAAAAGTGTTATTTGAGGCCGGACATATTAACGCATACGTAAACCGTCTTTACTATGCCTGCTTCTATGCAGTCTCGGCGCTTCTTTTGATAAAAAACATCTCCACAAGCAAACATGGATATTTGCGCTCATTGATGCATCGTAACTTTGTTAAAATAGGCCTAATCCCCAGGGAGTTGGGCAAACATTTTGACCTACTCTTTAATAACCGCCAAAAAGGCGACTATTCCGATTTTGCCAGATTCAAAGCTGAAGATGTAACCGGCTGGCTGGAAGGGACACAAAAATTTCTCGCCCACGCCGAAAGTCTTATTCCAAAACTGACACAATAGGTTTGGACGAATTGTTTGGTTGGCTGCTGCGGGACAGGGCCAGGGCACATTGAAGCAGTGGCCGGAGCGCTGAGAACATAATAATACCATCAATCATTCTGGGATGAGGCGGTCAAGATTTTTGTGATGTGTTCGATGGTTTTTTCGGTTGCGCCCTGATTTTTTTTGATTATTTCCCGCCCATTGATGGCTGTTTTTTCGGCGAAGTCCGGTTCGAGGAGGCATTTCTGCATTGTTTGGAGTAAGTCCTGTTTGTCTTTTATCATAATTGCGCCGTCCTCGGCCAGGAGCGCATCGACGGTATGTTTGAAATTGAAGGCGTGTGGGCCGAATATGGTGCACTTGCCGAGGGCCGCGGCTTCGGCCATATCGGAGCCGCCCATTGGAACCAGCGAGCGGCCCACGAAAATCAGGCTTGCATGTGAATAGAATTTTCTCAAATCCCCCATCGTATCGCCGAGAATAATAGTATCAATTTTCGATTTTCGATTTTCGATTTTCGATTTCTCTGTGTTTTCTGTGGCCGATTTTTTTACCTGGCTGTAGCGGATTAAGTCAAACCCTCTTTCTTTTATCAATTGCGCCACTTCGTCGAATCTTTCAGGTTTGCGGGGCACAATGGCCAGCCGCAGACCGGCGAACCGCTCATCCTGTTTTAGCTGCCGATAGACATCAAGCAGTATTTTTTCTTCATCGTTTCCGGTTGCGCCCGCCACCCATAGTTTCTCATCCTTGATTCCAAGCTGGGCACCGAGGGTATCGGCGCCTTCGATTTTGCCTTCGGTTTGGGCGGTATCGTATTTTAATGAGCCGGTAACTATTACATTTTCTTCGGCGCAGCCGAGCTCCCTGAAACGCTGGGCGTATTCCTCTGTCTGGGCGAGAATGAGACTTACTCTTCGGAAAATCTTTTTGGCGATTGGCTTTATTCTTTTATATCCGGAAAAACTCTTTTTGCTGATTCGACCGTTGACGACGATGACCGGGGTGTTTAACTTCTGTGCGATTTGAACGAAATTGGGCCAAACCTCCAGCTCCATCAGCAGGCAGATTGCCGGGCGGATATTGCCGAAGGCTCGGCGCATTATCCATGAAAAATCGAGGGGGAAGAAAAATACCTGCAAATTTTCTCCGAATAGTGCGTTTGCCCGGGCAAAGCCGGTGTCGGTGGTAGCGCTGATTACGATTTCGTAGTCGTTGAATCTTTTTTCAAGCTCATTGACGATTGTCTTCGCCGCGTTGACCTCGCCTACGCTGACTGCGTGGAGCCAGATGCACTTTTTTCCAGGATTTTTGTGTGCAATTTTACCGAGTCGCTGGGCCCAGCCGATGCGGTAGCGTTTGTGCTTGATGACCCTGTATATGACCATCGGGCTTATTGCGACGGCAGCCACTAAATAGGATAGGTCGATTGCGATTCTCATGGGCTTCTTTGCAAAACAATAGTGGCACAATCATATTTTCAAAAGATAATTATGTCAATCCAAATGCGTTTGTGGCGGCGGATGTTTATCTGTCGATGGGACCGGGGGTGTTATTCGCAGCTTTCGAGCCAATGTTCGGCTATTTCGGCCAGGTCGAGCGCATCGACGGACTGGTCGATATAGATGTCCGCCGAGAGCGGCGGTGTGGTTTGCAGCCATTGCTGGAGAAGCAGGGCGAAATCGTCGAAGTTGACCGGGCCGACGGCGTCGAGATTGGCCGCGTGGCAGGGACTCAGCGGGCTGGTGATTGTGACATTTACCGGGTCGTCCATGTCAAAGCTGTAGTTGTTGGCGGCAACCGCGTAAAGGCTGGCTTTTTCTGCGACTGCTCCGACGGCATAGACCTGGAAGGTTGCTTCGCAGGTTTCGCCTGGATCCATCTGCGGGTTTTGGCAGGGCTTGGGATGGTCATCGAGGGTATAAAATGCCGCGGAGTTTGCGGTTTGCGGGAGTTGGCCTGAGAAGCTGTCCGGCTTCTCCGTTATCGCACGAATCATAAGGTTGCCGCAATACTCACATAGTTCGGGTATGGAATCGCACCATTCACACAATGAGTCGAGATTGAACCACTCTACTTGAAAGGTGAAGGGATTCAATGCGTAAGCCCAGCTTTGGCCGTTGAAGGGCTCGTCCATGTCGAATCCTACCTGGTTGTTTTTGGTTCCTTCGAGTTGTCGCCAGCCTATGTAAAAGTAACCGCTGTTGATAATGATGTTGTGGGAGGACAGGTCGATATCGAACCAGGCGACACTTGGGTCGTTTGGGTCAACTCCGGAAGGCACAACGGGGTCAACGGCCAATGGAGATATCAACATGGTACCGGGTGTTCCGCCGGAGCCATTGTCGTCCCAGACACGCAGTTCAAAGGGGTAGGTGGTCGTGTCCCAGATGTAGAAACGTGCGGTTTTTAGTTGTGCCGGGTACTCGTCAGGTTTGAAGCTGACGGCGAGATACCAATCGGTCGAGCCGATGTCTCCATAGCTTTCCGCGGTAGTGTCATCGTACTTTATCTCGGTCGGCTCGTTTAATCGAATGCTTGCTTTTGCCTGGGGGCATTCGGCGTCGAGGCATTGCACGGAAGTTTGGACGAGGAAGCTGCCGCTTTTGGGTACGGTTATATTGGTAGTTGGGCTCAGAAGCCGGCTGGTTAGCTTGCCCCATGGGATATTCCAGGTGATTGTTTCGGTATCCGTATTGTCCTGCGAATCGGTGCTGGTGACCCGGATTTGCCACTGGCCTGAATCTGTGATTTCAAGGTTGGTATCGTGCGTGAAATAGCCGCTGCTGTACGTTAACTGTTCGTCAACGAAGTTATGGTCGTCGGGGATGTTTCTGAGAACGAGCCGGACATCAGGCGTTTCCTGCGGGTCGGTTGCATCGATTCTTATCTTTTGCAGGTTGTCTCCATATTGGGCTTTTGTGCAGTCCTGCCACACCGAATTGAGCATGCAGTCAACGCTGTTGATGACCGGCAGATTGGGGTCGTAGATATTGACGACCATTGCGTCGGAAAGACCGGTCACGCCCACGTTGTTGGCGGCCAGAATACGCAGGGTAAAATCGCCGTTATCATTGGGCAGAAGCGTCCATCCGGCCCGAGCGCCACTGATGTCCGATTTGAGGTAAACATCCAGACGGGGCTGATTCCAGGCGCCGCCGGCAGAGATTGTAAATAAAGCGTCTTCGTTATGCTCGGTAATAAGGAACGCTATCTGTTCGATGTTACTTTCGATGGCGTCCTCGAGTGCGCTTTTGACGTTGACCTTCTTGAGGCCGTACGTATCGCAGGCAAAGCTCTTTATTGGGTTGGCCGAGCTTGTATAGTGTGCATCTTCGGCGTCGTAAATGGTGTAGGCGTTTGTGTCGGCCTCGTAGGTGCCGTTTACCAGGCTGACCTGTGCGAGCGCATCGTCGTTCGGTACGCTGACAAAGAGATTGAAAGTGGCCGAATCAACTTGAACGTCGCTTGGGAATTCGGAGATGTCGAATTTTACATAATACCTGCTTATGTTGTCATTGTCCGGGTCAACTTCGTACTCGACGATGACCTCGATGTCGTTGAATGTTATCCAATCATTGTCGCCAACATCGTGAGAGACGAGCTTTATGTGTCTGATACCGCCTGAATTGAGGTCGGCCAGCACATCTGGGTCGTCGGAAATCCACCAGCAGTCCGGCGAAGGAGCCTCACCGCCGCCGCCCTCGGCTGGTATGCAGTCGCCTACAAGATGCAGTTCGTCTCCGGCGGCATTGGATGTATAGATGTACCATCCTGCGAAAGGCGGGTAGTCAAAGTGCATCACAAAGTAATTTTCCATTCTGATTTTCAAAGTCTTGACCACGCCTGCCGGAATTTCGAATTCGTAGAGTTTCCCGGCGCCTTCAACGCTGGGGCCGATGCCGTCGTTGGGTTCGAGGTCTCCAGTGTTGTACTCGGACGCGAACTCTCCGCCAATAAGAGCAGAACCCGGATGGTCATATTTAACATAGGTATCGTCGTTTACGTCTTTTACGACCCTGGTGTCATAGCTGAGCGGGCGCGGTCCGTTGTTGGGGTCGTCAACAGGTTCGCCGCCGGGTTGCCCCCCGGCGCCGGCCTGGACTTTTTGCGAAATGGTAAGTACCGGCGGATTCTGGCTGTTCTGTGCGTCGATGGTAATGAGCTGGTCGTTATTATGTTCGCTGATTTGAAAAGCGATTGTATTCCGGCCGGCAAGCAGGGCTTCCTCGACGGCGGCCTTTACGTTCAGGCTGATGACTCCTGTGTTTCCACCGCTGAAGCTCTTTATGGGGTTGGGCAGAGAGGAATAGCCGGGGGCATTGGCCTCGTGCAGGTCCTGGGCCGGATCGGTTTCTATTAGAGTATTGTCGACAAGATAGACCTCGGCGACAGAATTTTCGGCGGCTTGTGCGATGTTGAATTTCAAACGGGCGTCCGTACACTCCTGCGACGGGTCGATACCATTCAAGTCGAATTTAACATAGTATTTGTTTATTTCGTCGTTATTGGGGTCAACTTCGTATTCGACGATGACCTCGATGTCGTTGAATGTTATCCAGTCGTTTTCACCCACATCATGAGAGGCGAGCTTTATGTAACTCGTGCCGCCTTGATTATTGAGGTCGGCCAGCACATCCGGGTCGTCGGAAACCCACCAGCAGTCCGGCGGTGGAGTCTCTCCCCCGCCGCCCTCGGCTGGTATGCAGTCGCCTACGAGATGCAGTTCGTCTCCGGCGGCGTTGGATGTATAGATGTACCAGCCCGCGAAAGGCGGGTAATCAAAGTGCATCACAAGGTAGTTTTCCATTCTGATTTTCAAAGTCTTGACTACGCCGGCCGGAATGTTAAAATCGTAAATCTCCCAGGCATATCCGCCCATGGCGCCGATGCCGTTTCTGGGTTCGAGGTCCCCCGTGTTATATTGCCCCGGCAATGTGGAGCCGACCAAAGAGCTGTTCGGGTTGACTGATTTTACATAGGCGCTCTGCGAAATATCGAGCGTAGTCTCGGCGTCGAAAATAACGGGCGCATCGGTTTCGAGAGTGTAGCCGCTCAGGATGCCGACTTCGTTCGGATTGTTGTCCAGTGTGGAGATTGCGGTGGCTGAATTGATATCTACAAAGTCGTTGCAGTCGTAGCCGTTGCAGAACTGTGCATGTACCAGGACCTCACCGCAGCCGTCGCCGCCGAAACAATCGACCTCAGCCGCCAGGTCGAACTGCTGAGCGACGGTGAAGTTGTCGGTGGCATTTGGCTCGGTAATTTTGACTGTCAGTTCAGCCGGCTGCGCCGGTATGTTGTCAAGCGCCTCCTTGATATTTATTCTGCCCCAGCCGTAGGTTTCGTCCCAGCCCGGCAGGCCCAAATCGTCGGCATTCTCTTCGAGGGCGGTTTTGACCTGGGAGGGAGTCAGATGTGAGTTTGCCTCGAGCAGCAATGCGGCGGCCCCGGCAACATGCGGAGCAGCCATGGATGTCCCTATGGCCCGGATGTAGCGGGTCCCCTCAACTACAAAATAATTGTCGTAGCACATTTCGGCGATAAGATACATGCAGTAGAGGGGGTCGTTGGCCACTTCGGTGCTGTACGCGGAGACTATTTCGGGAAAGCTGGTCCCTCCGAGCTGCTCACCACCCGGCGCAACGAGGTCAAGCTCCGGGCCGCCGTCGGAGTAGGAGGTGATTGCGTCGAGCTTGTCAACGGCGCCGACTGCGATGGCTTTCGACGCACAGGAAGGAGAAACCATTTGGCCGATAATGCCGTCATTGCCGGAGGCGCAGACAACGACCACACCGGCGTCAACCGCATCATTGACGGCCTCGGCCATATCGGTCTGGTCGCAGGTCCCGCTGTAAAGGCCTTCTCCTAAGCTCAGATTGATGACATCGGCGCCTTGTTCAACGCACCAGTTGATACCGAGAATCACGTCGGATGCATAACCGGAGCCGCTGTAGTCGAGCACTTTTGCGGCCATCAGCGCAACGTCGTAGCTGACGCCGCGGTATCGCATTCCCTCCGAAGCGATTATGCCGGCAACGTGGGTTCCGTGGCCGTTATCGTCCATCGCGTCGTCGGTATCCGGGGCGTAGCTGAATTGGGCGATGACTTTATTCAGTAAATCAGGATGCATGTAATCAATACCTGTATCGACAACGCAGACGTTGACACCCTGACCGGTTATGGCGTTGTCCCAGGCGTAATCGGCCTTGATCTGGTAAGCCGAATCTTCCAGAAGGGCATGCACGAGGCGGTCTTCTCTGAAGCTCTTGAAATGCGGCAGCTCCCTGAGTCTTTCTTTCTTGTCCGGAGGTATTTCAACAACGATTTTGTTTTTCCACCTGGCGTAGTTATGAATGATTCGTCCGCCGATACGCTGGGCCGCCTTGCGGAATTGTGCTCCCCGCGATTTACGCGCGCCTTTGGAGAGCTTCTTCCAGAACTCAGGATGTTCGTCTAGTTCGACGATAAACCGTTTGGTCCTGGGCGAGGCCGGACGAGGCCTTTGCGCGAGGCGGTCGGAGGCCCGCAAGCCGCTATATGGTTTGTCGGGATAAATCGGTCTCTCGCCGGACAGCAGTCGCCAGATGGTTCGCTCATTCAGCTGGCCGAAGTACTGAATCAGACCCTGTTCGTCAATAAACACACAGGTAGGGATTCGCACAATGTTGTAATCGCCGCTTACGCTTCGGCTCGGGTCGGCCAGTATGCTGTATGGGGGAATATCATCATCGAAAAAATCGGCAATTTCATCTGCGTTTTGGCCTACGGCTATAAACAATATGTTCAAATCATCGCCGAGAGACTCGGAAAATTTTTCGAGAACCCCAAGAGCGGCGTTGCAGTGCGGACACCACGTGGTTCCGAATAACAGCAGGGTATTTCGGCCTCTGAGAGCACTTAAACTTACAGTGCTGCCGTCAAGGTCTTCGAGCGAGAAATCGGGCCCCGGCCCTGGGGGTTCGGCTGCCGGGGCTGTTCCGGACAGGACTAAAACCAGGGCCGATGACAGTATGATAAATGCCGTCGGTCGCAGGAGAATTGTTTCCCAGCGGGCTGTCATTTTTTGCACCTTCCATAAGACCAAAACACACTCAAATATATTATACACTATTCAGACCGTAATTTCAAACAGAAATGACGTTCCACAGTCTTTTTGACCCCTTCCAGGGGCAGTTCAAGTTATGTTCTTGACTTGGTCTCTATTTTGGCGTAATAGAGAAGAGTATTATCGGTTTTCGTCCCCGTAGCTCAATTGGATAGAGCGTTGGCCTCCGGAGCCAGAGGTTGTGCGTTCGAGTCGCACCGGGGATAGTTTTGTAAGTCATTTATTCGCAACATCTTGCGGATTCCCCTTGTTTGTCTTACTCCTATTAGCGCAAAATTTGGTTGGGGCTCATATAACCTGTTTGGGATAAGTAGTTTACAAAGAGAGGTTTTGGGAATTTGGCGGAGTATAGTTTTTGCTTTGCCCATGATCGATGCTCAGACGATATTACCGAAGCCATGCGTCTGAGGGGAGGATACGTATGTCATCTGGATGCTACGTGCGAAGGTCGATATCCAATCCTTATGAGTAGTCTGGATTCTATTTCACAAATCGTCCTGGGCAATATCAAACTACCAGCTGAGGATGAAAAGCATATTGTCCCTTTCCTTCAACGCATGAAGAAGAACTATGACATTCCCATAGCGCTGGTCAATAACCTCCAGAATCCTGAATATATGAAAATACTACTCAAGGAGAAAACAAGCCTTGAAGAGCTATTCGCAGAAATCGAAATCGATACCCTTCGTGATGAATTGCGAAAAGCGCAGTTCAGCCCAGAAAAAATCCCCATCAAAATCAAACGTCTCACAGCTATGCCAGACTACCCCGAAAAGCTTATGAAAATGGTTGAAAAAGCCCTGGCATTATCATAATCCAACCGAATTTTGCGGTAATATTGCAAACGTTTTATATATCCGATGCTTAGGTTCCCAACCCGGAGAGCTTTTGACCGCACTCGAAATGGAGTGGAAGGTTAAGGATATTGAAATGGCCAAGTACTGGCGGGAACAGGGCTACAGTTTTGACCCGAATTTTATGACCGCAGGTGAAATGACCGGCTAGGTAGGGGATATGAAAGCCTCTATCTAGTATTCTGTCAAAATTGTATTTGTTAGTAACGCAATTAAGCTGTCATGCTGAGCGGAGCGAAGCATCCGGCTTTAGCAATACAACTACTTTCAATGTGCAATTGAGATTCTTCACTTCGTTCAGAATGACAAGCT
>JAUWPZ010000074.1 GCA_030611315.1 Sedimentisphaerales bacterium | reverse complement strand
ATTCAAGCGAGGGCAGGGATACAAAAGACGATGATTCGGCCTATCACCTGATTATGCAGAACAAAGAAAAACTGCTCGATATTAATGTGCCGTTGAGATTTATCTTTTCGCATTCTGCCTTACGAGAGGGCTGGGATAATCCGAACGTCTTTCAGATTTGCACACTGAACGAAACACAATCCGCACTCAAGAAGAGACAGGAAATAGGTCGGGGGATGAGGTTGCCGGTTGACGGGGAAGGCAAAAGAGTAAAAGACGAAACAATCAATATTCTGACGGTTACGGCAAACCAGCATTATGAAGAATTCGCAAAGCAATTGCAGGCCGAAATAGAAGATGAATGCGGAGTTAAGTTTGACGGTAACAGAATAAAGGACAAAAACAAAAAGAAGAAAGTTAAGCTGACAAAGAATTTGCAGTTGGATGAAAACTTCAAGGCTTTATGGGAAAAGATTAAGCATAAAACAAGATACAGCGTTGATTATGATACAAACGACTTAATAAAGAAGGCGGCAAAGAAGATTGCGGATATTACGATATCGAAACCTAAACTGATAAGAAGCAAGGCGGTAGTTGATATTAAAAAGGATGCCGTCAAGGCTGAGTTGAAGTCGGAAGCCATAAGAGAAATATTTAATAATATTGAGACTGTTCCTGATATCCTTTCATATATCCAGAACAAGACAAGATTAACGCGCGATACAATCTGCCGAATATTGATTGAGTCGGGCAAGATTGAGGATGTATTTATTAACCCTCAGCAATTCATGGATAAGGTTTGCGATTGTGTGATAAATGTTCTTAATGAAATGATGGTTGATGGCATAAAGTATGAAAAGATCGCCGGTTCATATTATGATCAGATGCTTTTCGATAATGAGGAATTGTCTGATTATCTTGATGATTTATTTGAAGTATCGAAAAAGGAAAAGACCATTTACGATTACATAAAAATCGACAGTAACATTGAAAGAGATTTTGCAAGGGCTTGTGAGCAAAGGGATGATATAAAGTTTTATTTCAAGCTGCCGTTCTGGTTTAAGATAGAAACCCCGCTTGGAACATATAATCCTGACTGGGCGTTAGTTTATGAGAATGATAAAAAAGTTTATTTTGTCGCCGAGACAAAGGGAGTAAACAATATAGATGATCCGAGTCTGTCAGATGCCGAACGATTCAAAATTAAATGCGGCAAAAACCATTTTAAGCAATTTGCTGATGTCGAATTCAAAGCACCTGTTAAAACTTTAAATGATGTAACACGGTAAAACAATCAGTCTAAACTCGGCGATTTACCCAGCGCCTCCGGTATTACCGGCGGCTTTGACGACTTTGGTCAGTGCTTACACGACCCGCCAAGAACGCCGCTATCGCAGCCACAGCAGCCGCAGAAGATGCTACAGCCGGCAAGGATGATGCGCTGGAGGATTTGGCTGATGCGATGAAAAGCCGGAGGACAAGAATTATCTCAAGGAGAAGCCTCAAATAGCCCAGGAACTCAAGCGCCTTCATGATGACTGGGCAGTTGAGGTCCAGCCTGCAGGGCAATAGGGCTTTAACCATCCGAACGGGTCCGCTCGGTTTATTGTTTTTCCGGTCCGATGTAGCCTTCCTTTTCGAGGAAAAGGATGATTTCCTGCACACATTCCTCGGGGGACAGGTCGGTGGTGCCGAAGGCCATATCAGCGTCGGCAGGCTCTTCATACGGGTCGGAAATGCCTGTGAACTGCTTGATGATACCTTTGCTGGCCTTGGCAAAGAGTCCTTTGCGGTCGCGTTGTTCGCAGACTTCGACGGGCGTAGAGACGTGTACGAGGATGTACCCTCCCCTGGGGGCTATCATCTCGCGCACTTCCCGGCGGATGCGTTCGTATGGGGCAATCGGGGCGCAGATGGCGATGCCGCCGTTCTTGGTAATTTCCGAAGCCACCCAGCCTATCCGGCGAGACCGAAGAAGCGATTACCCGCGCCCTGCTCCGTGTCAAAGACAATAAGACGTTGCTGGCACAGATGGAATCGAAAGCCGGATTTATCAAGGTCCACCCGCAGGCGGTCGAGACGAAAGCCGGGAATGCTCCGGCCCGGATGGCCGAATGGACCGACTGGCGCGGGCCGAACCGGGATGCCGTCAGTTCCTATGTGCCGGAGAAGCTGCCGGCGAAACCGACGTTCCTCTGGAAACGGCCGCTGAGAGGAATAGGTTTGTCCGGCATCGCCGCGACCGGCAAATACGTGATTGTCTCCGATAAAAGTAAAGACAATAAACTGGACATTTTCCACTGCCTGGATGCCGAGACAGGCGAAGAAGCCTGGGCCATCGAATATCCGGCTGAAGGAGAAATGGATTTCACTAACGCCCCGCGCGCAAATCCGGTGATTTATGAAGGCCTTGTATATCTTCTCGGTGCGTTCGGTGATTTGCATTGCGTTGAGCTGGATACCGGCCAAATTCTCTGGAAAAAGAACATCGTTAAAGAATTCTGTGCGGAACTTGTCACCTGGGGAATGTGCTCAACTCCGCTGATAGCTGATGACAAGCTCATCGTCAATCCCGGTGCGAAAGACGCCTCGATAGTCGCCCTGGATCGGCGGACGGGCAAGGTGCTATGGAAGACGCCGGGCGAGCCTGCCTCTTATTCATCCTTTATCATAGGCAAGTTTGGAAACGTCCGGCAAATCGTCGGATACGATTCAATCTCATTAGGCGGCTGGGACCCCGAGACCGGCAAACGGCTGTGGCAACTGCTGGGCGAAGAGGAAGGTGATTTCAACGTCCCCACACCCATTAACTTTAACGGCAAACTGCTGGTCTCAACCGAAAATAACGGGACCCGCCTTTACGGCTTCGATGATAACGGCAGGATTCAACCCAAGCACCTTGCCCGGAACTTCGACCTCTCGCCCGACACATCGACGCCTGTCGTCATCAACGGAATGGTGTTCGGATGTTTCGGCGGACTGTTCTGCCTTGACCTCAACGATGGGCTCAAAACGCTGTACTCGTCGGATGATGATGCCTTTTACGATTACGCCTGCCTCATAGCGGGCAACGACCGCGTGCTCGTCATATCGGTGGAAAGCGAAATGGTCCTGCTCCAGGCAAACAAGGAACGCCTTACTCTGCTGTCGCGGGTGCGCTTGTTCGAGGGCATGGAAATCGAGGTCTGGTCGCATCCGGCACTTCTCGGCAACCGAATGTACGTTCGGAACATGACCGAAATCTGCTGCGTTCTTCTGGATAAATGACCGTGCTTGAGCAGGTAACAAGTCCGGTTATTGATTGAGCAGGATTTTGAGCAGTTCGGGGCTTTGTGAGAAATCCGGAACGACCAGGTGAGCGCCGGCTTTTATGAGACGAGTGCGTTTTTCGGTGTTGAGGCCGTGGCGGTGGATTTCGTCGGAGGCGACTCCAACGGCAAGGCCGTCGCGTTTTCTGCATTCGCGTATCTCGACGGGGCCGTCGCCGAAGACGGCAAGCTCGGGACCTTCGAGATTATTCTGCGTCATAATGTCCGCGATGACCATCTTCTTGGAATACTTCGTTACATCGCCGACAGCGCCGTGGATACCGCCGTCGAAAAGTTCGGCGTAGCCAAGGGCCTGTGCCTCGGCCAGGACGTCGGCGCGGTCGGTTCCGCTGGCCAAATAAAGCTTTATGCCGTGACCGCGAAGGGCCTTTAAGAATTCCAATGTTCCTTTGATTGTGTAATCACTGATGTCAAGTTGGCCCAGTTTGAATTTTTCGATTCGCCGGCCAACAAGCTCGCAGAGGTGCTCGTTGTAAATCCGCTTGTAACCGAACTTATCGAGGATTTCGCCGGGTGGAACGATGCCGAACTCGGCGACCATCTCGACAAGAGACTGCATCTGGACAATGGTTTGGATTCCGGTGGATTTGTCGATGTAGTCAAGTACGCGGCTGCGGACCTTGTGGTAGAGCGTTTCGCCGGCGGTTTCGTATTTATCGTCGAGAATGGCCTTTATCATCACCGGAGCCATGATTTGCTCCCAGCCCTGCCTCAAGGTGCTTATGGTCCCATCGTGGTCGAAGACGGCGTGTTTAATTCGGCCAGCCGGTATAGATTCGCAGCAGAATTCTATTTCAGTATCGTCGAAATAACGGGCCCGGCGTCGGTCTGTGGCGAGTTCAGGCTGGCAGATATAATCGGCGTCTTTACCGACCTCGATGATTTCCTGGCCGGAGGCGGTTCCGGTCTGAAACAGTTTCTGGACG
The DNA here is from genome assembly GCA_030611315.1 of Sedimentisphaerales bacterium. Taxonomy (GTDB): domain Bacteria; phylum Planctomycetota; class Phycisphaerae; order Sedimentisphaerales; family Anaerobacaceae; genus JAUWPZ01. The sequence goes on along the minus strand of JAUWPZ010000074.1, from coordinate 13,088 downwards.
GTGACGGCGGCGGCGAAGTTGGCGAACTCGGCGGCCTCGGCCGGAGTAACACCGGCGCCCAGGCATAAAGCCAATGTGCCGGTTACGGTATCCCCGGCGCCGACGGTATCGAGCTTCTTCATCAACTGAATGCCGGGGACCTCGTGGACGCCGTCGGAATCAACGGTTATTATGCCTCGCGGGCCGCGGGTGAGAAATACAGGTTTGCCGGATTGCCGGTGAAGGTTACCGGCGTATTTTTTCACATCGGCCAGAGTAATAACATCGCCTGATTTGACATCGACGCCGTTCAGCCGGGCTGCTTCCAAATCATTTGTTTTTCGGTAGATGTTCCTGAACTTGCGGCCGAAGTGCCTCGTATCGAGCAGTACCACCTTGTCGCTGAACTCCTTGAAGAGGTCGTTGGCACGGTCTATGAAGGATTCATTACTGATGCTGCCGGGGACTTGCTGGTTGACGATAAGGGCGTCGGCTGTTTGCAGGGCCTTGCGGATACCGTCGAGTAGCAGCCGGTCGGTTTCGGCGGTCCTTCGGTTGAAAAAGCCGAAGTCCATGCGGGGCTGCTCGCTTGCCTCAAGGTGCGGCTTGACGAAGGTAACGGTATCGAAATCCTGCTCCTGAACGACCAGGCAAGTCGTATCGATGCCGGCGTATCGGCAAAGCCGGCGCTTCAGCTCTCTGCCGAAGACGTCGTCGCCGATGACGCCTATGACCTGTATCGCCGGGGGCTCAAGGGCAGCGAGATTGGCAACGATGTTCGAGGCGCCTCCGAGTGAATAGTAATGCTTGCCGACCGCCCAGCCCTGCAGGCCCGTTTCGACGGAGATTTCGGAGCCGCGAGGGTCGAGCAGCCAATAGGCGTCGAGACAAAAATCGCCATAGACGGCGATTTTTGCGCTCTTTATCCGCTCCAGGATTTCCTTGATACGCCCCTGCTTCATAGAATAGAACCCCTGGAACTTGCCATAATCTCCTTGTAGAGCAATGGAAATGACTGTTTCAGATTGGCCTGAATATAAAAGCCTGTCCCGGCAAAGGCCTTTGGTATTCGAGTTACAATACTCTTCTGGTCGCGGAAGTAATAGCACTGTGAAGATTCATCGTTCATTTCCTGGGGCTTGTGAACGCGCAGGTCGAAGTCGGCGGTGATGATTTTATTCGGGGCTTTGCCCGTGTTGGCCGCCATCGCTGCGGCTTTAAGCAGGACCTCCGGGCCGGTGACAGCGCTGCCGATATTTAACAACACGCCTCCATCCGTGCATTTGGTTATCTCGTTGGTGTAGATGAAAAAATCCACAGCCGAGCAGCCTCCTTTGGCTCGGCCGTCAAAAGAGGGGTGCTGGTCGGTTACGTCCGTGCCTATTCCGACGTGAACGGTAAAAGGGACATCGTTTTGATAGCAGGCGGCAAGGACGCTTGTCTCTGGATGGAGAAAATTGCGTGGTGAGTTATCACTTGCGGCGGCAGCAAAGACCTTGTCGCGAAAATCCTCGTCGCAAATCATTTTTCCGAGCGATTCGCCGTACCCGAGCCCGCACTCGCTGCCGAGAGACAAAGCACAATTGATGTAAGCAAATTCGCAGGCCATCCCGAACATGCCTTTTCCAAGAGCATTGGGGACGTCCTCGCTGGTCTTACCTGCCAGCGCCAGCTCAAAATCGTGGATGGCCGTGGAGCCGTTACCGGCGACGAGAGTGATAAATCGGCGATTGACCAACTCGGCGAGCAAAGGCCCAAAGCCGTTCTTTATCAAGTGGGCACCGGTAAAAAAGACAACGGGTTGAGCCGCTTTTCGTGCGGAAACGACGGCGCGGGCAACGATGCGGATGTCGCGGCTCGCTCTGTCAGGCAGGTCGAGAGTGAGATTATCCACGTCGCTGGGAAATACCAAATCATCAAGCGTTACCTTGCTGGAGCGCGTACTCAATGGGTACGTTCTAATTTGATTCGGCTCAAAAACGTTGTATTTGCCTTTGTAGTGCATTATGCGAGACCTTATTGGGAAAGCTTTTCGAGTAATTTTTCGAGCCGTTTTATGCACTGCACCATACAGCGAACGGTGTGATAGTTGACTTTCCAGGAGTGGCTCATATGCGTCCAGACGGGCTTGCCCTCTCTTGTGAGCAGGGGCCACCATTCACCGACGGGATGATTTATCATCTTGTCAAAAACGAAGCGGTGCACGTTCAGGTAGGCCGGGAAGTACCTTTCAGGCCCGAATCGCAGGGCTGCCTCGAGCATTCCAATCATCACCTCGGCCTGCTGCCAGAATTCCTTTTCCCTGTCGTGAACACCGCCGGCGTGCGGACCCTCGACATAGACGCCGCCGTACTCATCATCGATGCCGTTTGTCATTCCATGGTCCATCGCCTTGACGATAATGTCCTCATATTCTTCAAATCCCGAGCCCATAATATCCGTGGCGTGGGCGAGAAGCCAGGCAAACTCCACGTTGTGGCCGGCAGAGGTATTGTCCTGAGCGCTGGATTTTTCTCCGCCCTCGGCAAAGCGGTCCCAGCCCCAGATAACATCGAACTTAATCTGCGGCGCTACCTGCCAATCCGGCGTAAACTGTGGTATGCCGGTCGCGTATTGGGGATGCAGTATCCTCTTTATCAAAAGGTCGATATCTTCGAGCAACGTCCGGCGGTGTATGCTAAGGCCGGTGCATTCGTACATATTCGTAAAGGCTTCCATCAGGTGCATGTGGACATCGAGGGTCTTTCTGTCGCCGCCGCCGCTGCCGGGCCCGCACAGGTCCCAGTTCCGCTCAAACATCTCGAAATAACCGCCGTACATCGTGTCGGAACAATGCTTCTTGACCAGGTCGAATACCTTCTCGGCATATTCCCGACCTCGCTTGTCCCCGGTCGCCATCGTATATTCGCTCAGGGAATACATCGCAAAGCTCAACCCGTAAAGAATCTTTTTGTCGATGGCGACGTTGCCTTTTCTATCTGTCGTCCAGTAGAAGCCGCCGTACTCATCGTCCCACATCCTGTCGATTAGAAAATCAACGCCGTGTTCGGCATATTCGGCACATTTACCCTCGCCGTAACCCGCCCGATGCGCCGAGGCCATCGTATAAACCGTCCGTGCCTGCGCAAGCATGGATTTCTCATCGTCGCCGGTATCGTTGCCGTCCTTGTCGAAGTGCGTGATGAAACCGCCGTTTTCATCGTCCCTGCAGCGGTCGAGCCAGAAAGGAAGAAGTTCTTCGGCCAAGTGCTCTTTGCACTGCTCAAGACAGGCCGAGACCTGCTTAGCGTCAATAGCCACTTTGAAATCCTTTCAATTTGTACCTGGCCGTCGGTATCGAAGTCTATTATTCATCATCCACAGGAGCAGCAGCCCGTCAGTTGAGAGTATAATAACAAAAATGCCCGCTGTCATCAACGGGCATAAAAGGCAAATCCTGCCTGGTAATTTCAAACCGGCACAAACCCACCTTATCAACTATTGTTTGCGCTTTCCATATCTTCTTTCATTTTTAGTAACTCTTTCCTCAAATCGAAAATGTCCTCGCTAACAACCTTCCAAGCTCGCTCTATATTTACTCCGAAATATTCGTGAATAAGGACATCCCTCATTCCCGCCATATTTTTCCAGGGGATCCTCGGATACTTATCTCTGAAATCCTGCGGAATGCTCTTTACAGCTTCGCCTATGATTTCCAACCGCCTCAAAACAGCATCCTGAATCTGACTGTCTTGAATGAAATCTTCTCTATGGATTGTTTTTGTGTATTGCTCTATCTTTTCAATGCTGTCCAAAATGTCCTGAACATAGACCCTGACATCCCTTTTCATAGGATTATCTCCTGTTCGCTCAGAATCCTTTCTCGAAGAAGGGGCTTGATGGTATCGTACTCCACCAAATCCACCTTCCTGTTCAACGCTTCCTCGATTTCCAGCTTGAGCCCGACAAAATCGAGCAGACTGATATCCTTTTTAATCTCCACTAATATATCAATGTCGCTGTCGGGCGTCATTTGCCCTCGAACAAATGAGCCAAAGAGCCCTACTCTTTTGACTCCATAGCGTTGTAAGATTGGAAGAATTTTCCGTTTTATTTCTTTAATACGTGTCTTCATGTTATCTCTTATAACTTATCCCAAAAATCTGTGATAGCTTTCCTTATGTCGTCCCATAGTGGGCTAATATTATCTATTAACTCCAACATCTTCATATAATTCCTTATATTCCTTCTTCATATACCACCTGCCCCCTGGATAAAACTCTTTTGTAAAGATGTTCTCTTATATCGTCTAAATCGATTATATCAACTTCATCATCCACTGCCATTGACACTTTACCATAATATTTGAAAAACTCTCCGGGTTTGATGCCACTAACTGCAATATCAATATCCCGGGCGGACTCAATATCTTCAAGACACGAACCAAATAACAGCACCTTTTTTGCCCCAAACTCTCTACTAATACCGGCAATTTTCTTTAACTCTCTCTCAAGAATTTCCTTTTTCATCATTCCTTACCTAACTCAAAATCGTTCCTTTTGCCCCACTCCAATTTCATACAAAAAGTCCTAAAGACACATCAGCATCATTGTCTCAGACTATCGTATTTATACCCTTCAGGGTAGTAAATTCCCGCGAGTAAGATTATAACTTATTGTTCTAAAGCCACTACCTGTGGCACAAGTTGCCCGCGAACAAACGTGAAATTTCAACTGAGAGCACTATATATCCGAGTTTGCACGGACGGTTTTGAAATAATCAATATCTCTTAACGGTTCAAATATCTCGCCATCGCAAGTTCCCGGTCATCCGTCAATTCATCCCGATACCTCTTGATTAGCTTTTTGCCTGGTCGAGGATGAGGTCCTTGACCTTCTGGCTGGGTAAATTAAGCGCGCCGTATGCAGCGGCCGCCGTGCCGCGAAGTTCAGGGTCGGTATCGTCGGAGCTGATAAGCGCATAAATGCCGTCCACCATCGGCTCAATCAGCATATAGCCGTTTAACTTGGCCGAAATTGCAAGAGATTCAAACGCCGCCTTGCGTACGTCAAGGCTGTTGGTTTCGCTTAGAGCCACAGCCGCTATCGCCCGCTGGGCAAAAGGGCTGTTAAGGTGAGCCAGTATCCGGCCGGAGAGAATCCGTATCTCGGGGCGCTTGTCATTTACGGCGCTTACAAGAGTGCCCTGAGCGGGTGATAAGTCGATTACGGCATTACGCGTTTGAACCAATTGGAGCATAACGTCCGCGGCGCGGAGGGCGTAAGAGTCGGCAAGCTGCTGACTCCACTGGTCCGAATCAGGAACATCCCCCTGGGGCCCCTGACCGAGTGCCTGGGCCAAATTCCTGACGACCAGCTTGCTCTCGGCAAAGCTTTTCGTGGGGCCGGCCGCAGCTATCGCAATGGCTGCACTGTACCTTACGGCCCTGCTATCGAAAGAAAGGGCCGCAGCGAGGGGCTGCACCGAGCCGACCGGATAAAGCAGCGATTTCTCCCCCGCGGTGGTGGCTAATGCCTCGATAACGCCAAGCGCTACATAGGCATTTCTGTCTTTGACGGCCCTGGCGAGCGCCTGGTGGAGATATTCAACGCCGGCGGTAGTGGCATAGACAAGGGGATCGGCGTGGCGGTCGCCAAAATAGGCGGGCATCTTTTCAATGCCGGCTGACTCAGCTTTGAAAAAAGCAGCTATCCAAAGACCGATGGCCTGGCCGAAACTCGCATCCGCCTTGAGCGCCCACTCACACGCACGCATTGCCATAAGCTCGAAGAAATAATCCCGGCCAACTTTTTCCGACACCAACTGGCCGCTGTTAGGGTCCCAGAACCATATATTGCCAAAATCGGCGTCCTCGGCCGGAGTCAGAGACTGCGTGTGGTCATAATAGTATTCGCCAAGCAGATAGAACAAATGGGCGGCGGAAACCTTCAAGGCAGCAGGGTCAATCTTAGCCAAGCTCGTCTGGGCCAACTGTCGAAGCTCAACGGAACTATCATTTTCGACTATATACTTGAGATAGCCCTGCGATTGCGGATAGCGAATTTCACCCAGCGCCCTTATTATCTCAGCCTTGACCGCCACATTTTTCATCTGCAGGGCGGCGACGAGAGGTCTTATCGCATCTCTGCCGATATGGGGAAGGGCCTCGACAATATTCGGGAATTCGTCTTTGCGTGTATCGTCGGCCATCGCATCAAGCATAAAGCGTATTGCGTATTCGCCGGCATTCTGGAGTCTCTTTACTGCCGTAAACCAACCTCGCTCGGTGCTGGTGAGCCTTCTTACTTCTTCGGCGATAATCACCGGGTCGGTGCGGTTGGTGAACCTGCCCTGCTTTATAATATCGAGGATTTTTCCGCTAAGCTGGGCCAGCTCCGGGTCCGGCGCGAGTTCGTTGACTCTCAATAAAATCTCAAAACCCTGTGGATTGGCCCGGCTCAGGGCCAGTAATTTTACAGCATCGGGATTGCTCTGGAGGACGGCCTGGGCATAACCCTTGGCCAAATCGAACCGGCCAATCTTCGTGTAATGCAAGAAGTCGTTCCAGTTATCCTCGAGAGTCTGAGCCTGACCTGTGCCAAGCCATAAAAGTACAACTGCTAAAATCGCGGCGACAGTTTTTCCCTTAAACATCAAAATATCTCCCAAAAACGTGTTTTGCTTTATCACAAAACCAGATTTAGCTGCCAAAACACATATAGCCCGGCTTCGGCCGCCCTTGCCTCCAAAATACCCCTGTTTGGGCGATTTTAAGCTCTTGAACTACGGGCAACAACGATAACCCGTATATCAATATTCGTCCTTATAAGTTAAATACTATAAGGAAATGCATTTGCTGTCAACAAAAAACCTCTCCAAGACTGTGGCAAAAGAAACCTTCAATATGGTATTATCATCGAGCTTTGAGCATAATTTTGGGATGGAAACGATGAGTAAGTCGTATGGTTTGATATTCGACGTTGACGGCGTAATCGCCGATACCGAGGCGGTCAATGCAACGGCCTCTATACAGGTCTTTGCCGAGCTGTTCGGTATCGAGGGAGTTGTTCCGAGTGATTTCGAAGCGGGCCTGGGGCGGGGAGCTGAAGAATATGTCAAAGCCGCCGCAAGAATCCACGGCCTGGAACCGACCGAAGAACAAATCAAAGCAGCAACACAACTACGCCAGGAATATTTCCTCAGGATTCTAAGCGAAGAGCTACTGCCGGCCTTCCCCGGCGTACTGGAACTGATGGACAAGGCAATAAAAGAGAATGATTTTCGTGTGGCCATCGCAACATCCGGCACGCTCGAAAAATCACGCGCCGTCCTGAACGCCGCGAAGGTCCCATACCAGAAGATGGTTTATATCAACGGCGGCGACGTCAAAAATAAAAAGCCCGACCCAGAGCTGTTCCTGCTTGCCGCCGAACGCATGGGTATCGAGCCGGCACGATGCGTTGTAATCGAAGATGCCCCCAACGGAGTACAGGCCGCTAAGGCCGCCGGCGCAGGTTGTATCGCCGTGACAAATTCCACGAGTGCTACGAATCTTTCCCAGGCTGACTTAGTCTGCGACTCGATTGAGCAGATAAAGCTCGATATGATTAAGGAACTGATTGACTCAAACTGACCGGTCTTTCGGTCGTGCTGAACGAGATGGAGAGATATTTGGAAATAATATCGGCAGGATAATTATGGAGAAGCGATAACTATGGCCAAACGTATCAATAAGGACGAGTTTGTACGTCGGATTGCGAAACGTATGAAGGCTAATGAGACAACCGCTCAAGCCTGGGTCGATGCTGTGCTCGATACTATGTACGATGCCTTCCGAGGTGGAAAAGGAATAACGCTGCCTGGGTTTGGCGGCTTCTATTTGGATAGAAGACGTGATGGCTGTGCCTTTAAATTCAATCCCGGCCAAAAACTACGCGCTCTGCTTGGTTGGTCATCTACGCACAAAGGGTCTCTGTGAATTTAAATCCTTGTTGACTTGCCCGCTGTGGCATGATATGATCGTCGCTGTAAGCAAAGGAAATGCGGATGCTGGGAGTGCCTGAGACGGATGATTTATACTCACTTATTATTGAACATTGAACGGTGAAATAAGCATGGCCGAAAACTTAGAAAGGGACTCCGCCGAAGCGGCTTCGTCCCTCGCGCGAAGGCGGAAAGACCGAATTAAGTATGTGTCCCCAGAATTTCCAAACACTAAAGATAGGAGGTTAATTCAATGATAAATCTGAGAACCTTGATCGCCACAGTGGGTATCATCGTAGGGGTCCTACTTGCCAGTGCCGGGGTCAATGCTGAGAGTGTTGATATCAAATGGGGGAAGACGCCACAAATCCGTTACGAAAAACTCGTTGTTGAGATAATTTCCATAGGGCCGCAAGGACAACAGGATATTACCAAGAAGCAGAACGCGAAGCCCTACATCAAAAGCGAGATACCCGCTTTCGTCATCGAGGCGGACCTTTATGGGGACCTTGCATGGCTTGAAGAAGTCCCGACAACCATCAACTACGGTCTACACATAATTATCGAATCAACTGGCTCATTCATGCACGGGGAAGGGACTTACGGCAAGGTCAACATCACGAGCAGCTCTGTTCTTACGATCACCCCCCTTTTCCCGGATAGAGCGGATTCCACACTTGTCAAAATGTCCGGGAAAATCGAATGCCTTTTCACTCCTGGTTCCCTTGCCGGGTACTTCGATTTCTTGCCACTGCTTTTCGTAGAGGGGACGAAGGCGACTTTGAAACTCAAGAAAGGGGAACGAATCAAATTCTTGGGTAAGTCTGTAAGCGCCAAGGAGGATAGCGAAATTGAATTTGCGTTTGACGCTGAAGGTAAGGCGCAGACAAAAGTGACCAAAGGAGGGATAGAAAGTCTCGGACGGGCGGCAACGGCCAACCACACGCAGTTCAAACCGGGAGAAATCTGGACCGACACAAGCGGAGTCCCCATCAATGCGCACGGTGGCGGAATCCTATATTACGACAAAGTGTATTATTGGTACGGGGAGATCAAAACAGGAAAGACCTGGATGCCGGAATGCAACCGCAGCTGGGGCGGAACGCGGGTGGAAACAGTAGGGGTTTCCTGTTGTTCGTCACAGGACTTGTACAACTGGAAGTACGAGGGGAACGTGCTGCCAGCGGTAAAAGATGATCCCCAACATCAGTTGCACAAAAGCAAGGTACTGGAGCGCCCCAAGGTATTGTACAACCGGGCGACAAGACAATTTGTGATGTGGATGCACGTGGATTCGGAGGATTACCAACTGGCGCACGCCGGAGTGGCAACCAGCGACTCGCCCAAGGGCCCGTTTCGGTACGTCGGCAGTTTCCGTCCGGATGGCGCGATGAGTCGGGACATGACGGTGTTCATGGATGATAACGGAAAGGCGTACCTTTTTTATGCGTCAGAGAACAATGCCACGATGCACATTTCCTTGCTTACGGAGGATTACCTCAAGCCCTCCGGGCGTTTTGTGCGGGTGTTCGAGGGAAGGTCCATGGAGGCGCCAGCGGTGTTCAAGCACCATGGGCGGTATTATCTGATAGCATCGGGCTGCACAGGCTGGGAGCCGAATGCCGCGCGGTCGGCGGTGGCAGAATCCATTTGGGGTCCGTGGAAGGAGCTGGGCAATCCCTGCCGCGGCCCGGAGGCAGAGGTCACGTTCCGTGGGCAGAGTGCGTATATCTTGCCGCTGGCGGATAAGCCGGGCACGTTCATCTTCGTGGGAGACCGCTGGAATCAGAATGACCTGCCTGACTCGCGTTACCTTTGGCTGCCAGTGACATTCACCGACAAAGGCTTTGAAGTGCGGTGGCAGACTGCGTGGCGTTTGAATAACTGAACCTGAAAACCGCTGAATTCCGGGACGCCTTACTTATTTCCAAGCGTTCAGGAGCTGCTCCGGGCCAAGGTCGATTACGTTTGCCGAGGGGAGTTTCTTTGTGATGATTTCGGCGGCGAGGTTGGTCCACCTCTTGCATACATCGAGTATAACGCTGTCGCTGCTGGCCACAACAGCGGCGGTTTTTTTCAGCTTAGCATCAGGACTGAACAGAAGCTCAACCTCCCAGTTCCAATTGTTTTCGCGGGCAAGCTGGCCGATTAGTGTTTTCAATCGCCCGCTGTTGGAGACCGGGCTGTCCAGGAACCATAGGGCCCGGCCTGCGTCGATTTCTTTGAGAAATTCTCCTATAAGCCGGACGGCCGGTATTGTTTCCGTAACTTTACGATAGGTTCCGTGGATGCTTGCCAGGTCACGGAAGCAGCCGTCACGTCCCTTGAAAATACAAGCGCCGCTCATCGCCGCTTCGACGGTTATCAATAAATTGTAACCGTCGATGGCAATAAGCTCAGATGCAAGATTTTTTATTGCAAGACAACGCTGACTTCGCCGGGCAAGCTGCTCATCGGAGCAGGCGCTGCGCATAATTGCCAATCTTTGCCTTTGCGTAAGTGAAAATCTGTCTCCCACCAATTTCAGGGAGCTTTTCCCGGCATAGCCCTTTGTCAGCAAAAGCGAAAAATCAGCAAGCGCCGTCTGCAAATCGCCGATTGCCTCGCGGGCAAACAATTTTTCGTCTGCCGGATGCGGCCCTCTGTGAATTCGTTTATCTGGCATATTTAATTGACTATTTACTATTGACTATTTATTATTGGCGTTAGTGTCCGGCTCGTTTTTGAACAGCCGACTGTCAGTAATCAATAGTAGATTGTAAATAGTAAATCTCTGATGGCAAGCCACAATTTAGTACATATAAAGATAGACGATTTGGAAATCATCGGCTACTCGGTCGCCGGCGAAGAGACCGTTGTAGCGATACCACAATTAGACGTCTGCTTCGATGTCGGCAAAGCGCCCGACCAGATTATTCCTATCAACCATATTTTGCTCACGCACGGACATATGGACCATTCTGCGGGCATTGCATACTATCTGTCGCAGCGAAATTTTTGCGGGCAATCGCCGGGCACGGTATTAGCCCCCGAAAATCTGTTGGCGCCGATAAAGCAGATAATCGGCGCGTCGGCCCGGCTGGACGGCAATCAGATACCGGCAAAACTCGTAGGCGTCAAAGCCGGCGATGAGTACCAGATAAAGCCGAACCTCATCACAAGGGTATTCCCCACAAAACACAGCAGCGGCTCTGTCGGTTACAGCGTAATCGAGAAGCGTAAAAAGCTCAAATCGGAGTATTTGCAGCTTACGGGCCCACAAATCGTTGAGTTAAAAAAGCAGGGTATCGAAATCGACTACCCTGTCGAGATTCCAATTGTTACATACATCGGCGATACGCAATATGTCGATTTTTCGCAATTGGAATACATCGCCAAAAGCAGGATTTTAATCGCCGAGTGCACGTTCTACGAGGATGAGCACGCCGGCAGGGCCGAAGCCGGAAGACATATGCACGTAACTGAATTTGCCGAGCTGCTGAAAAAACTGCAAAACGAGCACATCATTATCACACATACGACCCAGAGGACTCCTATTCAGGAAATTCGCAAGATACTAAAAGAAACTGTCCCGCCGGACAAATTCGAAAAAGTCATCCTCTTTATGGACAGGCGATATCGCCGTTCATAATTCGCAAGAAGCACTTGGACGATTTTTAAGGACAAAAGCACCAAACTCATTTTCGATTGCCGATTGGCGACTTCCGATTGGCGATTGTGCCGCTTTTACCGGGCTTATCGGACGGCAAATGGCAGATAAGGTGCTGCTCAGCGGAGCCATAAAAAACGAAAAGCACGTTAGAAACTCCAAACCGAGAAATACGCAGGAGAAATTAGCCGAAAAAGACAGGGCAACAAGAGAAAAAAACAGCTATTGGTAGTTAAGTAACAATTGGACGATTAGACGGAAATGCTGGTATTAACAGTGATTTCGGGGATTTTTGAGAATTTTTGAGAAATTTGCCAAATTTGTTAAAATAACGTGTAACAAATCGCGTGGATAGTTGCACATAATAATGACAATTGTCGCATTGTTGCTGGTTCAACATGGTTGACGATAAAGTAACGGTAGAATTGGTCAAGCAGGCCTAACTTGGCAACAAGGAGAGTATGGATGCTTTGGCCGAGCTAATCAGAGGAAGGTTATATGCGTATGTTTTCCGAATTGTGTTACATGAGCATTTAGCACAAGATATTGTACAGGAGAGTATGCTCGAAATGTTTAAGGTATTGGGGAAATTAGAAAGAGCGGACAGGTTTTGACCCTGGCTTCGAGCAATCTCGCTTAACAAGGTACGGCGTCATTACACGAAGCTCAAGAAACATCGAAGAGTGCCGATTTCGAGTGTTAAGGAGCCACGGAGCAAACCTGGAGAAAGTCAAGCAGGGCTGGCAAGTCTGGTCACCGAGGAACTCAAGCAGGTTGTGTTTGGGGCGATGAGTCATTTGAAACCCCAACATCGTAAAGTACTGACAATGCGGTGCTATGAAGAGATGGAGTACGCGGACATTGCCCACTTGATGGGCTGCACCGAGCTCAGCGCACGCGTACTATTCTGTCGCGCTAAAAGAGCGCTGCAGAAACAACTTACGCGTGAAGGTTTTGGACGGGGATTCCTTGTAACAGCTCTGGTTTTGTTTGGAAAGATAACCGCGCCGAGCGAGGCTGCTGCAGCGAGTGTGTCAGTTACGGCTGCCACAACCAAGGTAGGCGTGGCAGTCAGCCTCGTCACTCTGGCAGGCGGTAAAGCGGCTATCGTGGCGCTGACTACGGCCGGCGTATTGACCGTGGGGACGATGGTAGCAACTTCGAATATTGGTAAAAAAAGTGTTTTGCCCGGGGGGAATCCAGCTAATAGTTCACAGCTTACGAAGCCGCAAGGTCTCGTGAGCAAAGGGGCAGAGGAAGGCTGGTATTACTATCCGTGGAATGTGAATGGACCGGTTATGATGCGGCTGGTCAAATGGGACTCGGACGGCACGGAATCTTACTGCCAGTGGTGGCAGGTCATGATGGCGCAGACCGGCTCATTCATCCCCGCCAAAGACGCCCAAATCGGCCTGGTCGATAGAATCTTCACCCGCGTGGGCGCCTCCGATGAGCTGGTCCGGGGCCAATCCACCTTCATGGTCGAAATGACCGAAAC
>JAUWPZ010000165.1 GCA_030611315.1 Sedimentisphaerales bacterium | reverse complement strand
CAAAGATATTGCTGAAGGCAAGTGTTCAAATCAGTATGGATGGCAAAGGCCGAGTATTTGATAATATTTTTTCAGAGCGTTTATGGCGAACGGTGGAAGTAGAGGAGGTTTATCTGCGGGACTATCAAACGGTGGCAGAGGCGACATATAGCCTGGGTCGATATTTTGAGTTTTATAATAACCAGCGATTACACCAGGCTTTGGGCTACTGCACCCCAGCCGAGGTGTACGGCGTAGCAGTTGGCACTCCGGTCGCCCTTCGGGCTCCCTCCGTTCCAACTGCTTTAACATACGGCGGTGAATCCACCTTAAAAACCCCAAGTTTTTGTCTTGACAATGGGTAGGGGTATACACCTCAGTTGGGCACGATGTAGCGGCGCCCTTTTTTCGTGCGCCAAGATTGAGAAATTTGATGATGAAAATTTTGAAATGAGGTCAAAATGCGAAAAATAATGCTGATATTGTGGATGCCTCTAATTTGTGGTTGTGGGAAGAACCTGTATACGCAAAAGGGGCATCCATTAAGCGGGATCTGGAACTTGTTTGGTGTTCCATCCCTGTCGGCTGAAGAGATAGAGATACGTCAAGAATTGCAACGGGAGGAACGTTTAACGCCAATTTTTAGTCACCATCCTGAATGGAGCGAAGAGGTAAAAAATGATATTATGGATTGTGTAATTAGTACAGGTATGACAAAAGAGTAAGTCGAACTTGCATGGAATACTTCTTTGCGGTTTTCGAGGAGAAATTCATCGGGCTATTCGTATTATACATGTAATATACTTAAAGATTGTCCATCTGGATATGGCGGAATTTGTATGATGGCTTATAGATTTTGTTTTTATCAAGAGAAACTTGAGAGTTGGTCCAGTCATGTAGGTCATTAGAATCTTTATTCAAAAAACACTAAATACATTTTGGAAGAGCTAAGATGGATTTGAATATTTCAATTTCTTGTTGTCCTAATGATAATGATATTGTAAATATATTTTCTATGATTGCGGATGAAAGTGAGTCGTGGATGGTTTTGGCAAGGACAGAAAAGACTTATATGCAAACAGATGGGATTATCTTAGAGTATCAGGAAGGTTCATTAGATGATCATTATTACTGTCCCGATTCCAATCTATCACAGGTGAAAATGATACAGGCGTTGATATCTTATGCCAGAGGCGACGATTGGTGGAAGCAGACGATTATTTGGAAAAAAGGATTTTACTCCTAATAGAGTCAGTGATGCTCCAGTAAGAGCCTTATATTGTTGTATGTGATAATAAACACTAAAAGCCCAAAAGAGTTTTTTGCGTAAAGATGATAAGGAACTGTTGTGGAATTGGCTAACAAAAAGGTTGGTAAGACTTGGTTTGAACGGGCCAGGAGGCTTTGATTATGAGTGAGAGACAAAATAAGTGTTGGCGGTACTCCAGGAATCCAGACGATAAGAATGATAAGAAGTGGTACGTTTTGGCTTTTGTCAATGGTAAGGGAGCTTGCAGCTTGACGCGTTTCGAAACTGCGGATGGAAAACATTTAGAAACGTTATACGAGAAAGGTGATTTCCAAGACAAGTTTGGTGATTGGCTGAATCCCGTCTCGTTTCCGTTGCGTTTTAGCCACACAATTAAGTTGGTAAAAGCTCGCAAAGAAGGATTGACCAAATATGCGCTCTCCGGGATTAAGAAGCAGGTCATTGAATTAGCTACGTCAGCACTGTTGGGGATATTGGATTGTTAATAATAATTCTTTCGCACTTTTCCCGTTGAATCGGTTCGGATTCTCTCCAGAATTTCCATTACCGATACAAGCTGCCAGCTTACGCTGGACCAGATTCTGGCGGAAGCGGGTTAACAGAGCACTTTAAGGCGTTTGGGGAAAGAGTAGGACAATCAAAATACGGTCATTCGCAGGGCGCAGAGACGAATATAAATATGTATCATCGGGGGTTTGGGATTGGGCCGTAGATGTGTTCACCGCGGCGTGCAGCCTCGATGGCTTTATGCGTGTCCTGCGGAGCGCCCGGGTCGCCTTGCTGTTTCATCCAGCGGTCGAGTTCGGCACTGAGCCGGGCCTTGACGGCGGAGGCAGCCGGGTCGTCGGCGAGGTTGTTCATTTCGTAAGGGTCTTTAGTGGTGTGATACAACTGCTCGGCTGGCCGGTGCATGTATCGCTTGACCAGGTCGTAGGTGTGACGGTCGTTCCAGGCGTTTCTTATCCATGTTGCCCAGTACGGATTGTTTAGTTTGCCGGCCCCCGACCAGCCCATCAGGTGTTTTTCGATGTAGATTTCGTCGGGTTGGAGGTTGCGGATGTATCGGTACTGCCCGTCGCTGATGGTTCGAATCGGATATGCGGGGCCTTCGGGAATGTTGTTGTGCATGCCATAAACGAACTTGCGATGCTTAGATTCCTTCCCGAGCAGCACAGGCAGGAAACTCGTACCATCGTAGTTGTGTTTTGATACGTCGCCGCCGGCGGCATCAACAAGGGTGGGCAGAACGTCAGCGTACTGAACCAGTGCACCGGTGCGATGTCCCGGCGCGACCTTACCGGGCCAACGGGCGAGCAGCGCAGTGTGCAGGCCGGTATCCCAATTGGTCCACTTGCAACCGGGGAACTGGCTGCCCTGCTCCGAGGTAAAGAGGACAAGCGTATTGTCGGCTTTACCGGATTGCTCCAGCACCTTTAGTATGTCGCCTACCTGTTCGTCCAAGTAGGTGATCTCGGCCAAGTAGCGCGAGAAGTCCTCGCGCGTGCGGGGCGTATCGGCGATGTTCGGCGGCAGATTCAGCTTCTTAGGCGGGTATTTCGACGCATCACCCATCACCCACGGTACATGCGGCTCGACTAATGCAATGACAAGACAGAACGGCCGGTCTTGATTGTCTGCCATGAAGCGGCGGATTTGCTGCGTATCGTGCGGCTTCGTCGGGTCGCGAGTGCAGCTTGCGTCAAACCCTCCCACGTTCTCGAAGGGAAACACCTTGGCCGGCTTGACATGTACCTTGCCTGCAAGACCGACACGATAGCCTAAGGCTTTTAGGTGATGCGGCATACTGGTAACATCGGGCCGGCTGGCCGAATGGTTCCATGCGCAGCCGTTGCGCATTGGGTACAGTCCCGTGTACAACTCGGCCCGACAGGGCTGACACATCGCCGAACCGAGATATGCCCGGTTGAAGACAAGGGCGTCCGACGCTAATCGGTCGATGTTGGGTGTTGCTGCGTTCTGCCCGCCATAGACCCGCAGGTCGTTGTACGTACAGTCGTCCCCGATAATCAGAAGGAAGTTCGGCTTCGTTTGCCGCGTTGGTTCCGAAGCCGTTGAAGTTCCCCCGGCGGCCACCGCGGACGCCGCCGCCAATCCTGCATATCCCAAGAATTTTCGTCTGCTTAACATTTTTGCTGTCCTTATCTAGTATTCTGTCAAAATTGTATTTGTTAGTAACGCAATTAAGCTGTCATGCTGAGCGGAGCGAAGCATCCGGCTTTAGCAATACAACTACCTTCAATGTGCAATTGAGATTCTTCACTTCGTTCAGACCTGTCCTCGAGCGACAGCGAAGGAATGACAAGCTACATATTCAATCATGACACACTACTGATATTGGTCGTACTTACTGACCCCTGAGTTAGGGTCTTACCTCCGAATAGTCTATCAAATCTGTCAGAAAAGTAAAGGGGGCATTTTTTTTAGATTACGAAGCCGGTATCCTTACGCGAGAGTTTTTGTTACAATGTCATGGAAAGTGTTTGCAACATACTGTGATTAAGAAGGAGAAGTACTTATGAAGACGAATTTTCGGTTTCTCACAAAACTCGCCCTTTGTTTGTGGATTTTATGCACGTTGTCGGTTGCGATGGCTCAGCCGCGAGGCGTCGAGCAGGAAGCCAAAGAAATCCTGGATGCCGCCGGCGTCAAAGGCGGGTTAATCGTACACCTCGGCTGCGGTGATGGAAGACTCACTGCTGCGCTGCGCACGGGTGAGGGCTACCTCGTCCATGGCCTCGATACCGACCCGGCCAGCGTCGAGAAAGCCCGCGGCTACATCCGTTCGCGTGGTCTTTACGGGTCCGTATCGGTCGGTTGCTTCGATGGCGCTCACTTGCCGTACATCGGCAACCTCGTCAACTTAGTTATCGCCGAAGATATGGGCCGGGTGTCGCTGGACGAAGTAATGAGAGTCCTTGCACCCCTCGGCCTCGCCTACGTGAAGCAGGGTGGCAAGTGGACGAAGACCCGCAAGCCATGGCCGGAGGAGATAGACGAGTGGGCACAGTACCTGCACGACGCCGATAACAACGCCGTAGCTCAAGATAGCGTTGTCGGTCCGCCACGCCATCTACAGTGGGTCGCGGCTCCGGCCTGGAGTCGATCCCATATGGCGATTCCGACGGTCGTCAGTATGGTGTCATCCAAAGGACGGCTCTTCACTATCGAGGACACAGCCACCACGGAGAATCCCTTTCTTCCGGGAAGGTTTGCGCTGTTCGCTCGCGATGCGTTCAATGGTATTGTGCTGTGGAAGCATAACTTCGGCGATTGGGAACCCGTCACTCGCTACATCAAGGACATATCCATGCAGCTACAGAGGCGGCTTGCGGCTATCGGCGAGACGGTGTACTGCACACCGGGCCTGAATGCTCCGGTTACGGCGTTTGATGCGGCAACCGGCAGGATTGTTAAGGAGTATGAAGGCACGGAACGTACGCAGGAATTCGCATACGATAGCGGTTTGCTCTATGCCGTTGTAGGTGACCGCATGAACGCCGCTCGCTACAACATCGTTAAGACGCAAGCCGGCAAGGGTACAAACCTCGGCGGCTTCGACCCGCACGCGCCATTCGGCGGGACGGGATTCCGGGGCAGCTATGCTCCGGAATCGCAGGACAAGCCCGACCCTGTCTGCTCGATTGTGGCTATCCAGACTGCTTCGGGTAAGGAGATATGGAGGATAGAAGACATCCACAGCTATACCGGCTGCTCTCTTGCTATCAAGGGGCAGTACGCGGTTTACCAGACGGCCGGCGGTCTTTTCTGCCTCAATTCCAAGACGGGAAAGAAGATATGGAGCGTTGACAAGAATATCCAGAGTGGGGACGGCACCGAGGCAAACACGGTCGTCCTTTCAGAGACCATGGTCTATGCTCAGGAGGGCAGAACGTTTTATGCCTATTCACTCAAGGAAGGCTCGGAGAAATGGAATGCGCCGATAGCCAACAATTATGAAAAGGCAGCCGACCTTTATCTTGCCGCGGGCGCTGTCTGGACGGGTGGAAGCAAACAGCCCACAAGCTACGATCCCGAGAGCGGACGGAATCTGACCACTATCCCGCAGCGCATGAACGGCCCCATGGGACACGACCGGTGCTATCGGAACTTCATCACGGCCCGCTACTACATCAACAGCAAAACCGGCGGCGCCGACTTCCTGGACCTCGCCTCAAAAAAGGAATTTCCCCATCACTGGACGCGCGGGACCTGCGGCTTGGGTGTCATCCCGTGTAACGGGCTTCTCTATGTTCCGCCTTACTCCTGCCAGTGCAGTATAGGGGCCATGGTCAAGGACTTTAACGCTTATTATACGGAGAAGCTTCTCAAGTCGTCCGACCAAAAAATCCGCGTCGAGAGAAAGGTCCGACTCTTGAAAGGCCCCGCCTATGGACTGACCCAGGATTCGAAATCCAGTATCCGGAACGGAGAGGATTGGCCAATTTATCGGCACGACGGCGAGAGGAGTGGGTCAACCCGGTCGAGGGTTCCCGCCATACTGAAGCCTCTCTGGAAGGCGCAGCTCCAAACAGTTCCAAGCGCGCCGGTCATCGCCGACAACAAGGTGCTCGTCTCTGATATTCATGCCCACACAATCTGCGCACTGGATGCTTCCGACGGCAGTATTGTCTGGGAGTACGTTGCAGGAAGCCGGGTGGATTCGCCGCCGACATACTACAAGGGGCTCGTCCTCTTCGGCTCGCGGGACGGGTGGGTGCACTGCCTCAGAGCATCCGACGGGGCCTTAGCGTGGCGCTTCAGGGACTTGCCGGACAAGTTAATCGGCGCATTTGGCCAACTGGAATCAGCCTGGCCGGTCTGCGGCAGCGTGCTGGTGAAGGACGATACGGCCTACTTCGCCGCGGGCAGAAGCTCCTTCCTGGACGGCGGCATATTCATCTATGCGCTCAATCCTCAAACAGGCCGGGTGAAGCACAGTCGGCAGGTGTACGGCCCGTTCGATAAGGGTACAGGGTTCCCGGCTACGGAAAACAAGGGATTCAAAGGGGATATTTTCGTCACTGATGGAGAGCGGTTGTATCTCCGGCACAAGGCATTTGCAGAGGACCTGACAGATACGCCTGCCGGGCCACACGTTCTCCCTTCAGCCGGCTTTCTCGACGGAATCCCTCAGCACAGGACTTACTGGACGATAAGTCAAACCGGCGGGTTCACAGGAAAGACGAGCGTCAGGCCTCCCTCCGGTGATATCCTCGTGATGGACGGCAGGGATTACTACGAAGTGCGGGGGTTTCCAGTGCATCGTCATTCTTATTTTGACCCGCGAGTGAAGGGATATAAGCTGTTCGCAGGGACACTAAGCGGCGGCGCTGCTTCTACGGCAGAGGGAACAAAGAAGGGTAAGAGAAAAGGCAAAGCTCGTGCAGCGAGTGGGTCTGCCGGAAGGTGGAGCGCTGATATTCCCCTGACCGGCAAGGCGATGGTACTGGCTGATAACGTCATTTTCATCGCGGGTACGCCGGTGCAATTTCCTCCCAACGAACCGGCCGCAAAATACGAAGCGTCCTACAAAGGCGAATTGGGAGGAATCTTGTGGGCCGCGTCTGCTGCGGACGGGAAGAAGCTGGCCCAGTACAAGCTGGATGCGGCGCCGGCATGGGACGGCATGGCTGCGGCCCGTGGGCGATTGTACATTTCGCTCAAAGACCGAACTATCGTGTGTATGGGACCGGAATATACGATGTCTTTGCCATAGGCGATTCCAAGAGCCGCCAGGGCAAGGTGGAACCTGGAACTCTGTGGGAAGAGCTTGCGTGGTGCTCACCTCGATTGTTGCACTGGTAATAGCGCTGGTTTGGGATGGTACGGTATTGGGGATTGTCGCTTTCGCGTGGGCGGGCCTTGGAGCGGCATTCGGGCCGCTTGTGCTCTTTGCGCTATTCTCCCGCAAGACAAGTTGGCAGTCGGCTCTGGCGGGAATGGTAACGGGAACCGTCGTGCTAATCCTCTGGAAACTAACCGGCCTAAACAGTACAATGTATGAAATCGTTCCGGGATTTATCGCCAACTGCCTTGCGATTCTCCTGGTTAACCTTTTCATAGGTCAAAAAGACCAAAGCGTCTTGAAAGAATTTGATGATGTTGTAAGCAAAATCAAGAGCGTATAGCTTGATTGTGCCCTCCTGGTCCCCTTTTTCTACTTCGACATTCGACATTCCTTGTTCAATATTCGATATTTTTTTGTCCATCCACTGTCTTCCGTCCTCTGTCGTCGCTCCTCTTAGGGCGCTTTTGCATTTTACCTTTAGGTTGGCGGTGCACGTACGAGAGTTCGCCATTAGACATTCATTGTGAAA
>JAUWPZ010000127.1 GCA_030611315.1 Sedimentisphaerales bacterium | reverse complement strand
ATCTCGATACGATCTTCTTCGGTGAGTTGTCGGTACTCTCTCATAAGTGTTCCTTAACTGAGGTAACCAAATTGCGGTGAGAAAGTATAACAGCTCACCATAATTTTCGCGACTCAGTTGCACTTATGAGTTGAATCCGCTATAATTGATACTGAAGAAAAAAAGCAAAAGTTTCTTCATGCTTACTGGAATGTTTCAAGATATGAATCCACAAAAGGAACAGTATATGAAAAAGATAATAAGAGTTTGGCTTGGCATGACTATCAAGTTAATACTCTCAGACTTCAGCAAAAATTTACACCAAACCAAGAGACAATGAGTTACCTTGAAGACCCAGGTGCCAATTTTGCCAAAAAAAGTTATCTTCTTAAACTACCTGATATATATGTTGCTCCTGATTTACGTTCAGTTCCTGAATTGCCCGAACAAAACGCAAAACACATACATGGTGATGACATTATTGAATTTGTTCAAACAAATAAACATTTGCTGATTGTAGGTGATTATCAATCTGGGAAGACATCTCTGTGTAAATATTTATTTTTATCGCTAAATAACTTAGGCGAGGTACCTTTACTTATTGACGGAAAACAATTGAAAATAAAGAAAACATTTGAGAAATTTTCGGAAAATTTATTTTCTGAACAATATGATGCGGAGCTGCTCGAATCTTTTCGTCAAATGGATAGAAACAAAAGAGTAGTTATTATTGACGATTACCACAAATTAAAGTTAGCTTCTCAGAAGAAAAAGAAGTTCATTTCTTGGCTTTGCGATTTCGCAGGTAGTGTCATTCTAATAGCTGATGAACTGGAAGTAAATCTAAATGGAGTATCGAATCCCGGTAGTATCTCAGAAGGTAGAGATTCTTTTAGCTATTATGTCATTCAACCTTTTGGATACAGAAGAAGAGATATGTTAATAAAAAAGTGGTTGACAAAAAAAATTGATTCAGATCAAAATGCTATTGATTTTGCTAGAAGAATCGATTCAATTTCTAAAACCTTAGATACCCTAATTGGAAAAAATTATGTACCTGCTTATCCAATATATATTATATCAGTTCTATATGCATCTGATACAGCAACGCCTATCGATCTGAGCGCTAGTACGCATGGCTACTTTTATGAATTAATTATAAAAATTGTAATAGCAAGTGGAAGGACAAGTCTTGAGTATGATATAGCAGCTTCTTACTTAGCTTATTTGGCATATCAAATGTTTAAACAAAGATGTGTCATTGTTGAAACAGAGCGATTTAAAACAATTCATGAGGAATTTCTAGAAAAATACGTAATAGAAAGAACTTTTGAAAAGATGAAAGATCAGTTAATTGAACAACATATCTTAGTTGAAAGAGATGGAGAGTATTCTTTTAAATATAAATTTATGTATTACTATTTTGTTGCAAGTTACTTAAGAGACAATCTGACACGAACAGAAGAAGTAAAGCAAGATATATCAGAATTAAACGATGCTCTTTATATAGAAGAATATGCGAACATAATGTTATTCTTAGCTCATCTATCAAAGGATCCTTACATTGTGGAAGAGATGATTAAGAAGGCAGAAGTAATTTTTAGTAATACGGAACCTGCCCATCTTGAAGAAGATATCGATTTTATAGAAAATCTCGAGAACGTTAAGCAAGAATTGATAATTGAGGAAAAACAAAAAGAAAAAATAAGAGAGGAAATCCTTGAAGAAAAAGATAGGATGGATGAAAAACCACTTTTAATGAGTCAATATGATAAACCGGTAGAAGAAGATTTGTTTAAATCTAATCCTTTATTACAGCTTGGTGCCTCAATAAGAACTTTAGAAATTATGGGGCAAATGTTAAAAAACTTTCCAGGTTCTATGGAAGGCGATGATAAGCTTAGGCTTACAGATAGTTGCTATAATCTTGGTCTAAGAACACTTGCATTCGCTTTAAATATAGTAAAAGGAAAGGAAAAAGAATTATTGAAAGATTTCATTAAATTAATAAGTTACCAACATCCTGAGTTAGATTACGAAAATGCAAGCCAAAAGGCACTTGAGTCTATTGTGTGGATATCGCAAATAATAGCGTTCTGCATGATTAAGCGTATTTCTTATTCTGTTGGTACGCCCGAGTTGTTTCCTATTTATCAAAAGATGATGGAAAAATATTCTTTTGCATCAATTAAACTTGTTGATTGTTCTTTAGCAGTAGACCAAGCATTAAACTTTCCTGACTCGAAAATTATAAGTTTGGCTAAAGAAATGAATAAACGATGGTTTCCTTTGGAAATTTTGAGACGAATAGTAGCATTACATTTGTATTTGTTTGATGTTAAGCACGAAAAAAGACAACGAGTTTGCCAAGAACTTGATATTCAATACAAATACTTTCAAAGTGCAAGCCCAAGAAGGAAATTATTAAAAGGGAAGGGGAAAAAGTAAAAAAGGAAAAAAGGAAAAAAAAGCACAGATTAAAAATCAAAAATGCGGCTTAAGACGTAAATACTTATTTTCCAAGAAAATAGGACAGTTGTTACATGGTCCCGTTAGGCCTTGATAAGTACACACGTTCTGAATAGTTCCCGAAAATCCTGCTTGACAGAGGTCCATTGTCTGTTAGTATGCTTTTAGAGTTCTAAGTTAGACACTGTAAATAAAGAAAGAAAAATAGTTACCGGAGGTTCTCTTATGTTGAAAAAAAGGTTTTTTACATTGTTCACTTCCTGCCTGGCCCTCGTGTTCGGGAGATATGATATCGGCTGAAGATTACCGCCGGAATATCCTGCCTTACCATCGCAGGCTCTGCTCGACTATATCCGTGCCGAAGGTAATACATATATGCGGCAATATCTCGAATCACTTCGAGTTTATCACCGAGACAAACGCCAACGGCATCAGTTTCGACGACGGCAATGATATGGCCCTTGCAAGGAAATACTGCAAGGGCAAAGTCGCACTGCTGGGTTACGTGCCGCCGACGAAGCTCCTTCAGGATGGCACGCCGGAACAAATCCGGATAAAATGCCGGCAGTGCCTTGACAATGGCGTGGATGTACTGCATGCCGGCTGCGCCTGGCCCCCCGGTGTGCCCGATGAAAACGCCAAGGCATTTGTTTTTTGGGGACAGAATTTACAGGCTCAAACAAAATCAGAAGAAAAGAAATCCTGTTAACTTGTGCCTGCGAAGGGTGGTATCCCGTCTAAAATAACTTAAGGGAGTGTGAAAAATGAAAGTAACTATCGAAAATCGTGTTCTGGAGCTTGTTGAAGGCGATATTACCAAAATGCAAACCGATGCGATTGTCAACGCCGCCAATGCTCAACTGATTCTGGGCGGCGGCGTGGCCGGCGCTATCAGGAAAAAAGGCGGCCCGAAAATCCAGGAGGAATGTAACAAAACAGGCGGCACATTCGTCGGCGGCGCCGTCATAACCGGCGGCGGAAACCTCAAAGCAAAACACGTAATTCACGCCGTCGGGCCCCGAATGGGCGAAGGAAATGAAGACGAAAAGTTAAAAAATGCGACGCTGAACTCACTTAAAACAGCCGACGAAAATAATCTAAAAAGCATCAGCTTTCCGGCAATCAGCACGGGCATCTTCGGCTTTCCCATCCAGAGGTGTGCCGAGATAATGCTCGGGACAACAATCGACTATCTCAAAGGCCGAACGAATCTGGAAAAAGTCGTGTTTTGTCTTTTCGGCCGTTCCGATTACCAGGTCTTCGCAAATCAGTTGGAAAAGGAAACCTCAAAATGAGAGCGATGGTGTTAGAAAAGTGTGCGCCGATTGAAGAGAAACCTCTGCGTTCTCGTGAATTGCCGGAGCCTGTACCGGGTGAGGAGCAGATTCTGGTCAAGGTCTCGGCCTGCGGGCTTTGCCATACCGACCTCGATGAAATCGAAGGCAGACTAAGGCCGAGCAACCTGCCGGTGGTGCCGGGCCATCAGATTGTCGGAACGGTAGCCGACAAGGGAAAGGCCGTAACAAAATTCCAATCTGCTCAGCGCGTAGGCATCACGTGGCTTTACCAGAGCTGCGGCCAGTGCAGCTTCTGCCGCACAGGCAATGAGAACCTCTGCGAAAAAGCCAGATGGACCGGCAAAGATGCCGACGGCGGTTACGCAGAATATATGGTCGTTCCGCAAGATTTTGCCTACAGTATTCCCGACAGATTTTCCGACACACAGGCGGCCCCACTTTTATGTGCGGGCGTAATCGGCTACCGCTCCGTCCGCCTGTCTGAAATAACCGACGGCCAAATTGTGGGCCTTTTCGGCTTCGGGGCCTCGGCCCATATTGTTATTCAGATAATCAGGCACAAATTCCCGAACAGCCCCGTCTTCGTCTTTACCCGAGGCGCCGAACACAGTGACTTGGCTCTCAAGCTCGGCGCCGCCTGGACAGGCGCACCGGCGGATGAGCCTCCTGCAAAAATAAACCGGGCAATCGATTTTACCCCCGTGGGCCAATCCATTCGCAGCGCCCTGGAGACCCTGGATAAAGGCGGCAGGCTGGTTATAAATGCAATCCGCAAAAGCACGCCCGTTCCTCAATTAGACTACGCCCAACACCTTTGGCTTGAGAA
The DNA here is from genome assembly GCA_030611315.1 of Sedimentisphaerales bacterium. GTDB lineage: Bacteria > Planctomycetota > Phycisphaerae > Sedimentisphaerales > Anaerobacaceae > JAUWPZ01. Next base: position 6,121 of record JAUWPZ010000127.1, on the reverse strand, counting down.
GGAAATAAAGAGCGTCGCCAACGTTACGCGCCGCGATGCCGAGGAATTTTTGCCCTTAGCCGCTAAAATCCCTATCGTCCCGGAAACCGAGGAATTCGAGCTGGCCCAGGCAAACGAGGGCCTAATCGCGCTGAAACAGGCGAAAATTCGTGCAGCCGGCGTGCTGAAAGTCCGCGAATAACCCGCCCGCCCAAACTCCGAACCTCCGCGAGCAAAGCCCGCCCATCACGATGAACCACGGCGATACATCACTATCAACTCAGGAACTCTTGCCGAAGGGGCAATTCCCGACCCGAAGCCTGAAACCACGCGGCAACGCAACTGCCCTGCCATCGCGATAAATGACAATAACATCTGATCTCGGCCTTGTCAATAGCCGCGATTGCCCGACATCTGAGCAAAAAGAGACAAGCTTTTTTCTAGTGGGGCTTGATTTTTCAATCTGAAAAGCGCTATAATAGTACTGCTGTCCACAACTAAAAGACAGCGAGGAGCGTTTAGTTTTGTGCTGTCCGCTATACGTTATCTATACGCTGAACGCTATATTTTTGGGAGGATATAAAAATGAAGTGGGGCATATCTATTTTAACCATAGCTGCGGTACTCCTTTTGGCTGCGGCTGCCGAAGGGAATGATTCGTGTCATTCCAATACGGACTGTACTCAAGACGACTATTGTAAAAAAACCGCCGGCCAATGCTACGGCCAGGGCACCTGCAGTCCCCGACCGACACTCTGCCCTATGGTATGGGACCCTGTTTGCGGCTGCGACGGACAGACCTATGCAAATGAGTGTGAAGCCGCCGCGGCCGGTGTAAACGTGGACTACGATGGATATTGTTTGCCGTCATGTACCAACAACAGCCAGTGTGCTGTGGATGATTACTGTTTCAAGGCCGAGGGTGACTGCGATGGCCAAGGCACCTGCAGTCCCCGACCGGAAATATGCCCGGATGTTTGGGAGCCGGTTTGCGGCTGCGATGGCTTTACTTACAGCAATGCGTGTGATGCCGCCGCGGCTGGCGTAAATATAAAGTACGATGGAGAATGTTTGCCCTCATGTACCAACAACAGCCAGTGCGCTGTGGATGACTACTGTTCCAAAGCCGAGGGCCACTGCTATAGTTATGGCACATGCAATCCTCGACCGGAAGTTTGTCCGGACGTTTGGGAGCCGGTTTGCGGCTGCGATGGACAGACCTATGCAAATGCGTGTCATGCCGCAATGGCCGGTGTAAACGTGGACTACGATGGATATTGTTTGCCGCCATGTACCAACAACAGCCAGTGCGCTGTGGGTTCCTACTGTTCCAAAGCCGAGGGCGACTGTGACGGCCAGGGCGCCTGCAGCCCCCGACCGACACTCTGCCCTATGGTTTGGGACCCTGTTTGCGGCTGCGATGGACAGACCTATGCCAATGCGTGTGAGGCAGCCGCAGCCGGTGTGAACGCGGACTACGGTGGCCAGTGCTTGTCGCCGCAGTGTACCAGCAATAGCGATTGCGAAACCGGCGACTATTGTTCCAAGTCCGCCGGCGACTGCGACGGCCAGGGCACCTGCAGTCCTCGGCCGGAAGTTTGTCCGGATGTTTGGGACCCTGTTTGCGGCTGCGACGGACAGACCTATGCCAATGCGTGTGAGGCAGCCGCAGCCGGTGTGAATGTCGAATATCGAGGTGTATGTGTAACGTCGCAGTGTACCAGCAATAGCGATTGCGAAACCGGCGACTATTGTTCCAAGTCCGCCGGCAACTGCGATGGCCGGGGCACCTGCAGTCCTCGACCGGAACAATGTTCGATTATTTGGGACCCTGTTTGCGGCTGCGACGGAGCAACTTATGGGAATGCATGTTACGCCGCAATGGCCGGTGTCAACGTGGAGTACGATGGAGAATGTTTGCTGCCCGGCCCAATTGTTCAGATGTTGGATCCGCAGGTTGCCGACGACGATGTCCACACCGGCCCTTCCGGATTAAATTCGCTTCGGATACTGTGGAGCGAGCCGATAATCTTCAACAGTAACGATATTACTATTGTGAACGAGGACAATGCACACGTGGGATTTGCTGCATCGGGCAGCAACACACGGATTATGACAATAACGTTCGGCCAAACGCTGCTTCATGACATATACACCATAACTGTGGCCGATTCGGCGTATAGTGCGTCAACCGGACGGAAGATTGACGGCAACAACAATGGAACAGCCGGCGGTGATTTCATCTTCGATATGGAACACCGCGCCCGAAGCGACTTCGACAACAACAACCGCATTACTTTCCCGGATTTGGCCTTTTTTGCCGAAGTTTGGCTGGCTAAACTCGAGTATATGCGTGTATCACAACCTGATATCAAACAATAGTCCGGGCACGGATGACAAAATCTATGAACGAACCATGCCCGAGGCCTGCTTATAGTATGAGCCGGGAGAGCTATCGATTTTTATGGAACCCGTAGGGCGTGGTTCCAGGCAGATATGAAACTTCCGGGCCGCGAGAAACAAAATCAGACTATTTGAAAAAAAATTGGCTTATATGGTTGAATCGGCCGGAAAGATTTAGTATTCTCGATAATAGGGAAGTTTGGCCTAATAGTTGAGCCGAGACAAACAGGCAAATAAGCTCGAAAAAAGGCGTGCGGCTGCCTTGGGAAGGCGCGGTTATGGAAACCAAATTCAACGTCTTTGAAGTCCTTCAAATAGCCGAACAAGTCGAACATAATGGCGCCAAGTTTTACCTCAAAACGGCGGAAAAATTCGATGACCCGGAAATTCGTGACACCCTTTATCAACTCGCCAACAGGAAAGCCGCACACGAAAAGATTCTCGCAAATCGGAGAAAGCGGTTTTCTGAAAAGACCGGCGAATTCGGGACCTTCGACCCTGATAACTATGTGTTGTCCAATCCGCAGGTGATGGCAGGTCTGACCGTATTCGCCGGCAAACCGGGCTCTGACAAGGAGCTGACGGGCAGGGAGAGCAAAAAAGAGATATTTAAAGACGCTATCAAAAAAACAAGAGAGACAATCGCTTTCTATCGTGGCTTGAAAAATTTTGTCCGAGACCAGGCCGGCAAAGATACTATCGATAAAATTATCAAAGAAGAGAAAAACCACATCGACACACTCACGCAATCGCTGGAGTAATGGTAATCCTTGGACCGGCTATGATTTCACTGCCGTAGGTACAGTGCTCAATTTCATAAATCTCGCAACTATACCGTCATTTCGACCGAGCAAAGTGAGTGGAGAAATCTATCAAAACAGTCGTTTCCACTTCTCTCATAGTCGTGGAACTTATGAAATGCGGTAATACTGATATCGGGCAAAGCAAAATCAATTCCTCTTAAGCCGGTCCCAGCCACAGCCTCACTCGGCCAATCAGCGGCAGCGGATTAGCTGATTATTATCCACCTGAACGCCGGGAAGATTCGTCTTTAAGTCCTCGATAAAACGTAAACCATCTTTCCAATAGCCTGCTGTGGGTTTCAAATCGGTGCCGAAACCCGCAAAATAACGATTCAAATTGCCAATCAGAAGCTCCCTGATGTATTTGCTTACCATCGATGCGAGAGATACCGGCAGAAATCGCCCATCAGCACCGACTGCAAAATGTAAACGCAAGTATTTGCCGCCGGCCTGCAGCTCATAGCTGCTGTTGGTCGGGCTCTCACGGAGAATCTTCAATTCCATATCCGGAAACATCCGCTGCAGGATTTTCCGATACCGAACACGTCCGCCCTGCCTGTCCACCAAAATCTGTAAACCATCGCCAGGACAATTGTCAAAAGCGTTTTTGATAAGCCGGCAGGTGGCTGTGAAAAGCACACTGGCCTTGTTTTTCACGCTGGAAACCATTCTGTTATAGTATGCAACATCCAGACAATAGCTTTTCAACCCCAGCAATTCGATGCCGTTCGAGCTCAGGTCATCAGCCAGCACCTCCGAGGCGATTGCCCTGTCGGCAGCCTCTGCCGAAAGATGATAGCTTCCGACGCCCCTGTACCACGGATAATCACTTAATCGTTCAAGACAACCGGGGCATAAAAGTGCTAATAGCTCCGTCAGGGTCGCCGGCTCTTTACCCAGGCATTGCAAGGCTGTCAGGACCGTTCGTTCGAGATGCTTAATCCCCAATGATTTGCTGTAAGCTTTTTTGCTGTCTGTAATTAGCAGCCGCCCCGCAAGCCGTTTTCGCCTGTCGCCGACGCTCCTTCTCAAAATCTGCCACAGGTCGGTTGTCAAGAGATGATGCGGAAGCAAAAACGCGCTCGACGATACGACTAATGGGCCCAGAATAGGCCCAAAACCAGCTTCATCAATTCCGACCAGAACTATCATCCCTGTAATCCAAACCATCCTTGTACTGTTGCATTACATCATCTGAGCAGCATTATAACTGCTATCGTTTGCAAATCAATAGTTCTTCTCGCTACGGTCCGCTGCCGGGGGAGGCAGTGGCCGCCTGCCAACTCTCGGTTTCGTCCCACATGGCCGGATGCGCAGCCGCATCGCGAATCTCCAGGGACGGGCCGCCGCCGTCGGTCGTCGGATACCACACATCATCGTATTCAAACCGCATTATCGCCGCCTCCAACGGCCAGGGCAAAGTCAATACTATATCCTCGCCGCCATTGCTTAAGTTGCCGGTGTATTCGCCGGCGATGTTGATGCCGCCGCCGTGCTTCGCCTCAAAAGCAGTCCTGTTACTGACGACCACGATATACTCATTCGGGTCAAGAGTTTCGTCGGAAAAAACATACTCAATACCATCAAGAAAACGAACGCCCTCAAGATTCAGTGTAGTTTCACCTATGTTCTGCAACTCGATATAATCATAGTTGCTGCCGTATTTGTCGTGGTACATAATCTCGGTAATGCGCAAATTCTTCAGAATCTCCACGTCCTCAACATAGGGGAACTCATCGTCAAGCTTCGTGATGACGGCATCCAGTTTCACAGAGACAAGAAAGTCGGACTGATTTTCTGCGTGGTTCAGGGCGTGGACGGCCAGGATGTTGTTGCCAGGACGTAAGGAGTTTATATATCCGGTGATGTCAACTTCTTCGAAATACTTAGCCTGTCCGTCAGAGTGTTTTTCTGATGCACTTGATTCCCAGTTGGGCGTGCCGCTGAAGTTCTTTCTGTTGACCTCGTCACCTTTGAGATATACGATATAACCGTCGTCGTACCGCACATTCAGTGTCATCTCCGTAATATCATCCAGATCGCCGGCGTCAACGGTAAATGGAATGCGGATATAACAGGTATCGTGCTCGTCGTACATCAGGCTTTCGACATTATAGGTGATGTATGGGTCATATGTACTCTGAGTATGGTCGTAGCCGACACCGCCGGTCTTGCCGGCAATGACAGGAGTTCCATGGCTCCAGCTTGTGTCGTCGAAACCAACGTCCGTTCTCCAGCTTGTGCCGATATTTTCGCTCGGGACGAGCACCTTCTTTTCGGCGGCCTCAAGAACAAGGGGGATTGGGGTCTGAGTTTTGGTAATAGATGGATTGGAAACGCCCGGCGTGGGCAGCTCGAAGAATTCGAAGCTGTCGTTACCATCGGGAGCTCGACCCTGAGAAACATCCGTCGTCTGAGGCCGATAGAGCACCTGGTCTATCATATTTAACTCGGTGTCAAACAGGCCTATAATCTCGCCGTCGGCTGAAAGCCTGAAATCAACCTCCCAGGCGTCATTGCCGTCGTTGGCTATGAATACCGCATAGCCGGTGTTGGGGTCGTTGGCATCGGATGGAGCGACAAAACTAAGCGGGACAATCTTGTGTTTGTCGGGCTGGGTTACAGGATTGTCGGTAAGATACAAACCGCTCAGGCTCACCGGATAAGGCTCCGGATTATATAATTCGATGAAATCGTCGTCGAACAGGACCTCGCCGTTGGCAAGCCATTCGTTTATCTTCAGCGTGTCCGGATTGCCGAGAGGCTGGGCAATATTGGCATTATTACTGCCGGGCGGGTCGAAGAGTGTCGGCTTATTCAGCTTCCACTGACCATCGTAGCCAATCCGTCCGATGGAAAAATCGTTTATCTGCTGCCCGAATTCCACCGAATCGATAAGGGCCCCGCTGTTGGCAGGCGTATCGTACAGATATAGA
>JAUWPZ010000190.1 GCA_030611315.1 Sedimentisphaerales bacterium | reverse complement strand
GAAAGTCAAACTGACCAATTTTCAATAGAATATCGACATATTAAGCAGAGCAAGGAATATTGATCACAAACGGCAAGTGAACTAAAGTGCCTAAAGTGAGCTAAAGTGAACTAAAGTTGAAAAAAATCAACTTTAGGCACTCCGAACTTTAGGCACTTATAACTGCCTTATGTTCAATACTTAATACTCCGAGTAGTAAATTATGTTATTGCCCTATCGAACAAGTATTCGGCCGAGACAAACCCCATATACGAACTATGCCCTGATAGTGGTCAACGTGATAATTTTCTTTATGCAATATCATAATGACCCTATGAGAGGCGGAATGGTGTTTCGACCGTGGGTTGATTACTTTATGCTTAATCCCGGCCCGGGTGAGCTGCATCTGTGGCAGTTTATAAGTTATGCATTTCTTCACGGCAGCCGAGTCAGTTTCCGGCAAGGACTTATGCATATTGGGGGCAATATGTTCTTTTTGTACCTGTTCGGCAATAACGTCAACGACAGGCTGGGACACATCGGTTATCTGTGTTTTTACCTGGCCGGTGCGGTGTTTAGCGGTATAGGTCATATAATGGTCAGCGGGGCGAGCGTTCTCGGGGCGAGCGGGGCTGTCGCCGCTGTTACCGGAGCTTACCTGGTATTGTTCCCACAGACATTGATTACCGTCTTATACTGGTTTTTCTTTATTGGCACGATGGAGCTGCCGGCATTATATTTCATCGCCTTTAAGATGATTATCCTCGATAATATAATCGTCCGATACGGCGGAGATTACGTCGCGTATGATGCGCATCTGGCGGGATATGCCTTCGGCATTGCAGCTATGCTGGGACTGCTCGCGGCCGGTTTAATCACAAGCAGCAATTTCGACCTGTGGGCAATGATAAAGCGGTGGAACCGGCGGCGCAGCTATCGAGATGTCGTATCGAGCGGTTACGACCCGTTTACCGGCCGGGCAAAGGCCAATGAGGTAAAAACAGCGGCCCAACAGCAGAAGGAAGAAGAAACGAGGCAGCTTCGCGAAGAAATCAGCAAGCGGATTGCCGAACGCAATTTGCCGGCCGCAGCCGGGTTGTACCTGGAATTTACAAGGCTCGACAGCAAGCAGGTTCTGCCCCGCCAGTATCTGCTGGATATCGCCAACCAGCTCGCCAGCGAGAAAAAACACGCCGAATCCGCCCTGGCTTACGAACAATTCCTGACTCATTACAGTACCTACGAATATTCCGAGCAGGTAGAGCTGATGCTGGGCTTACTATATTCACGTTATCTCAAAGAGCCGGCCTTGGCGGCAAAGCATTTGGAGGCCGCGGCCAAGAAACTCTCAGACCCGGCCCAATTGAAAATGTGTCAGGATGAGCTTGCTCGATTGCGAAATTAAAGCGGATTGCTTCGGAGCCGACAGAAGCAATATTGGGGCCAAATGGGGCCAAATTTTAATCCAATAAAAAAGTTGACAACTAAGAAGACGGGTGCTAATTTGAAAAGGCGATAAATCGTTTGGCGATTTGGTTATTTTTTGGAAAGGTAAGTCTTTTGGGAGGCAGAAAAATGCAATCTCAGCTTAAATTAACTATTGTTATTTTAGCGGTCTTAACATCCTTCGGCCTTGCCCGGGAAGCCGCTGCTTCACGGACCCATGCAGATCCGTCCGGTGGCGGAATCGTCATTACCCCGGCTACCTTCCCCTATACTGCCGAGGTAATCGGTGACAATATTAACATTCGGTCGGGTCCGGGTACGGATTATTATACCTGCGGCAAGCTCAATAAAGGCGACATGGTCGAAGTGGTCAATAAGCAATTCAGCTGGTCCCGGATTGTTCCGCCGGGGGGCAGCTTTTCCTGGATTTCAATGCAGTATGTCAGCAAGGACCCGGATAATCCTAATATCGGCATTGTCACCGGTGATATAGTCCGCGTCTGGGCCGGCTCGGATTCCATGGGGCCGGTGCGCTCGGAGACTCTACAGCTCAAGCTCAACCGGGGACATAAAGTCAAGCTGCTGGGCGACAACAGGGATGATTATTACAAGATTGCTCCACCGGACGGCGCCTATCTCTGGGTGAGCACCCAATTTATCAAGCCGTTCGAAGGGGCTGTTACTGTCAGCCCGGGCGTAGGGCCGAACGATGTGGATTCGAATAGCCTCGAGCCGAACGACACAACGGTTATCGTCGAGCCAAAGGATTCGCTTGAGCAGGAAATGCTCAAAAAATATCGCGACTTGGAGAAGAAGCTCCAGGCCGAGCGAGCCAGGCCCATAGACAAGCAGGACTACACAAGTATAAAAAAGGCGCTGACTGAGATTGCCAATAACAAAGAGGCCGGCAGGGCGGCACGCAACAGCAAGTTTGTGCTTAAGCAGATAGAGCGTCTGGAAATGATTTTGGCTATATGCAAGCAGAGCCAGCTTCAAGATGCAGAGCTGCAGAAGACTCAGGCGCGGATAGACAATGCCCGTACGGCAAGGCTGGAAGCGCTTAAAAAGCTGGGCAGATTCGCGGTTATTGGCCAGTTCAAAAAATCGAGTATTTACGGCCCCGAGGCGGAACTTAAACACTACCGGATAGTCGATAAGTCCTACAGGACTATCTGTTATGCACTGCCGAGCGATGAGATGGCGAAGACGAACCTGAGCAAACTCATCGGCAAGAAGGTGGGCCTGGTCGGGAAAATAGAGCCCCATCCACAAACGGGCGGCGCATTAGTGCGATTTACAGAGATAATCGAACTCAAATAATCAGTCCGCAAACAAAAGGGACCTTTTTTGCGATTGGGTCCCTTAATTAGTATCTGTTGCGGAAACAACATTTGTCATTCCTGCGAAGCTTGTGCCCGCGAAGGCGGGTAGCAGGAATCCAGGTTTTTTCGCCGTAGACCCCTGCTGCCTGCTTTCGCAGGCACAGCCTTGTAGAAGCTGGGGTCGCCACCGCCATACCTGGCCCGGCGGCGCAAACGGAAATATCCCTGTTGTTCAAGTATTCAACGCCTCTTTAGCCGAACGAATCAGAGGTTTTTATGCTTTTTTGAAGGCGGTCCACTTCTGCTTGCTCTTGGTGCTGACCAAAACGCTGTCTATGAAAAGCATGCCCCGCAGGCCGTCGTCAACGTTGGGGAAGTCCAGTGCGAGCGGGTCCGGTTTTGTTTTGGTCATATTCGCACGCACCGTATCGGCAAAGTTGCAGTAAATGTTGGCAAAGGCCTCGAAGAAAGCTTCGGGATGACCGAACGGCAGGCGGGTAGCTCGGCCGGCGGCCGGGCTTTTCTCGCCGACGTAGTCATTTCCGCGGCGCCACACCTGAACCGGCCCATCGGGAGTCTTGACGTGGAGATAGTTGGGGTGCTCCTGGCGCCATTCGAGACTTTTTTCCTCGCCATATATCCAGATAGCGAGGTTGTTCTCCTCGCCGATGGAAATCTGGCTGGCATGAAGGATTCCCTTGGCGCCGTTATTGAAGCGAAGCAGACAGTTGCCGTCGTCGTCGAGCCGGCGTCCTTTGACAAAAATCGTCAGGTCGGCGCAGATATGAGTAATCTTCAAGCCGGTGATATATTCCGAGAGGTTCTCGGCGTGCGTTCCGATATCACCCATGCACCCGGCGCCGCCGCTTTGCTTGGGGTCGGTCCTCCAGGCGGCCTGCTGCTGGCCCGTCCTCTCGATGGGCTGAGCTAACCAGCCCTGGGGATACTGCACCACGATTTTACGGATTTTGCCGAGTTCACCGCCGCGGACGAGGTCTCTGGCGAGCTTGACCATCGGGTAGCCGGTGTAGTTGTGCATCAGGCCGAACACTTTGCGCGACTTCTTGACAATGTTTCGCAACTGCTTCGCCTCTTTAACGTCGAACGTCATCGGCTTTTCGCACATCACGTGGAAGCCGGCATCGAGCAAATCTCTCGCAATAGGGAAATGCCAGTTGTTCGGCGTGGTAACCGAGATGAAATCGAACCTTTCGCCCACGGGCAGCTTGAGCTCCTTCTCTATCATCTCGGTGTAAGTCCGGTACACGCGTCTGGAATTCAGATACAACTCCCGTCCCATCTGCTTTGATTTGCGCGGATTAATATCGAACGCTCCGCCCACCAGCTCGATTCCGCCGTCCATGCGAGCGGCCTTGCGATGCACTTCGCCAATGAACGCTCCGGGGCCGCCACCAACCATACCCATTTTCAACATTCGGTTGAGCTTCATACCTGCTCCTTTCAAAAAAATTCGCTGTAGAAAAGATTTAATTCTTCAAATTACTCACAAATATATTTTCGCAAAGAAACACTGTCTCCTGCGAAAAGAGGCTTTTCAAGATTATAGAAGTCCGGGCCGACAAAGCAACTCAAAAAGAAGTCTTTTTAAGCTGAAGAAATCCTGGCCGACGGAACAAGTCAATATAGCTAAGGCCGGGCGATTTCGCAAGGGCTTGTTCAAAAAAAAATCAAGGCGAAATACGGCTGCAGGACCGGTCGGCTAGAGAACATAGGAAAGTTTAGGTTGACAATAATTGGACGTTGGGTATAAATCTTTTACTGTCAGCTATTGGTAGATTTTCGACATAAACTAAACCGGCGACGGGGAAAATTATGGACAGTGATATCAGACTGAAATCTGTGGATTTGTACTTTATTCCGGTAGAAACGAGGGTTCCGCTGAAGTTCGGGCCTGAGACGCTGACGAAAGTGATATGCGCCCGCGCGCGCGTGACAGTGACGAACGAACAGGGACAAAGCGAGCGGGGTTGGGGCGAGACGCCGCTCAGCGTCCAGTGGGCCTGGCCGAGCAAGGTGAGCTACCAGGAGCGCTGCGAAGCGATGGAGCTATTCTGCCGTATGCTTGCCGAGGCCTGGGCCCGGTTCGACAAAAAGGGACATCCGATTGAAATAGGCAGCGAATTTATCGAATCAGTATTGCCCGGGCTGTTGGACGAACTCAACGGCCAGCGCGGCGAGCAGGCTGAGCCGATGCCCTGGCTGGCGGCCTTGGTGTGCTGCTCGGCGTTTGATGTCGCTCTGCACGATGCGTTCGGCCGGATTCTGGGGCGGGAGGTTTACTCGACATACAGCGCAGAGTTTATGAATGTTGATTTGTCGGCATTTCTCACACCGGCCGATGGAGCTGATGTGTCGTTTGCGGGCAAATATCCGGCTGACTTTCTGACACTGCCGGCGCCAAAGTCGCTGCCTGCATGGCACCTCGTCGGGGGCAAAGATTTGCTCGATGAATCGGAACTGACGGGCGAGGAGCCGGACGACGGATATCCGGTGCTATTGGGCGATTGGATAGAGCGCGACGGCCTGATGTGCCTGAAGGTGAAACTGAGGGGCAGCGATGCGGCCTGGGACTATGAGCGGTTGGTCAGGGTCGGGCATATTGCGATTGAGGGCGGAGTGTACTGGCTGACGAGCGATTTTAACTGCACGGTGACAGACCCGGAATATGTAAACGATATTCTGGACAGGCTGATGATAGAGCATCCGCGGATATATCAGATGATTCTTTACGTCGAGCAGCCCTTTCCATACGACCTCGAGCAGAACCAGATTGACGTGCACAGCGTCTCGGCCCGCAAGCC
>JAUWPZ010000021.1 GCA_030611315.1 Sedimentisphaerales bacterium | reverse complement strand
CCGCGGGCCGGTGGGATTAGAGGGACTTGTGATTTATAAATGGAAGCTCTTAGGCAGCGGACAGGTCGCGGCGGATTACTCCGGGGCGGAGGGGAAGAAGTTCAGGCATAGAATAATAAAAAGTGACTAAAGTGAGCTAAAGTGAGCTAAAGTGGGGTGAGTGGATGGGTGGATGAGTGGATGCTTGTAAGAGAGTGAGTGGTTAATTGGTGAGTGGTTAATTTGTTAATCGTTGGTTGTTCGTTGTTCATGGTTCTTTATTCGTTGTTCGTTGTTTGTAGATGCGAGTTTTTTAGTTTTGTGTGGGCTGATATTATGAAGTAATTGGGAGATTGAGATATGGCCGGAGAAAATATATTTGTCGGCAGAAATGACGAGATAGAACAGTTCAAGAAGGTCCTTGAAGAGCCGAAGGGACAGGCTGTTGTGTATTTATCAGGTCCTTTGGTCACATAAGTATTTGTTGGTTTACGCTGCTCTTGAACTCGAGGTGGTGCAGCGGTTGGCTGTGAGGAATAGAAAAAAAATGAGAGAGAGTAAACCCGGGGCTATTTAGGGATGGGATTATGAATCGGAAACAAAAGATTTGCCTGTGGTCGTTTATTATTCTTTTTGTGCTAATAGGCCTTAGGCCTCCTTGGTGCTATACGAACAATTCGTTTATGTCCCCTAAGTTTTATTATGGACATCGTTCACTATTATATGGCCCCACACGCCTCGAACTTGATGATGAGTTCCGGAACAAGAACCTCAGCCTCAACTTTTACCCACCTCAAGCTCAGATATTCACATTGTTACTTTGTATCGAATGGGCGATAATCGCCGTAATAACTGTGGGACTAATCATTACTTTCAGGAGCAAGAAAGACGAACATGTTTAATCGGCGGTTGGCTGTGAGGAATTGAGAAATAGGAATGACAATTAGGTGCGGAGCACGCATACCCTCATTTTCCTCTGAGGGCACGATTTTTCCCACCCCGCACCTTTTGGCCTGAAATTATGGACAGAAGCATAATCAAGGGAGTTAGAGACTATGGACTTCTGTTGAAGGGATACGTGCAGTGGTCAAGAAGAAGAAAAACACTTGGGTTTTATGGTCTGAAGAGGAGCTTAAGCTGCTCAAAAAGCTCTATCGGAATACAAAGGCAAGGGATATCGCAGAACAAACGGGAAGGACGATAGGTTCATTGAGAGAAAAAGCTCGGAAATTAGGGCTGCAAAAAAAGCGTTTCTGGTCAAAGAAAGACCTCGGTATTCTCAAAAAACTATATCCCACTGAGAAGCTGCAGGTCATAGCGGAAAAACTTGGACGGTCTACTAATACAGTTAGCGAAAAAGCACGTAAGCTTGGCCTTAAAAATCAAAACGCAAATGTTCCCTGGTCAAAGCAGGAGGAGGCCCTGCTTAGAAAACGCTACCTACACAAAAGTTATCAGGAAATAGCAGGACAAATTGGCAGGTCTACTCTGGCGGTATTACTGAGGGCACAGAAATTGGGGTTAAGAAAGGAGGCCCCTCCGTGGTCAAAGAAAGAGCTGAATTTGCTGAGGAAACTCTATCCCACCAGGACTGCCGAGCAAATTGCTGAACAAATAGGAAGACCGGTACAAGCTACAAGAACACATATATTCCGATTGGGTCTAACAAAACGAAAAGTATGAAATGTATCGAGCAAAGACTGGCTGTGAGAAATTGAGACAGGCAATCGTTAAAATGGTGCGGTGAATACTTTTCTAAAAGGGGAAAAATGAAGCTAAATATGAAATTGGAAAAGTTTATGAATTGGTTCTTCAGACAGTATTTTGATGAGGCAAAGTGGGAGCAGATAAAGAACCAGGAAAGAGCAAATCCTTTAAGATTTAACTTAAAAAAAATAATTGGTATATTATTATATGTTACCGTTTGTGTTATCTTTATAATTTTGCCCCTTGTTGTCATACTTTGGAGAATATTTAATAAATAATTTTAATCCTGTTTTGAATAGAAAAGATAATATAATCCAAAAATGGCCAAAACAATAAGTAAATCGGGACGGCCAGCGGATGAGGAATTGAAAAGAGGTAGGACAATGATGGCAAAAAAGAAAAAGTCTGAACCCAAACGTGAGCAGCCGGAAGACAAACCCAAGTACAATGAAGAACAGTATAAAATTCTTAAACGCTGCTCAGATAAGAAGGATATTACCGAATGGAATAAATGGCAAGAAGAACATCCCGACGAGAAAGTCTTGTTGGGAGGCGCCGACCTTTATAAAGCCCATCTGGAAAATGCCGACCTTGAGAGAGCTCATCTGGAAAATGCCTACCTTGTCAGAGCCCATCTGGAATATGCCTACCTTGAGGGAGCCAATCTGGAAAATGCTGACCTTCTCATAGCCCATCTGGAAAATGCCGACCTTGAGGGAGCCAATCTGCAAGGTGCCGACCTTTCCGGAGCCCATCTGCAAGGTGCCGACCTGCCCGGAGCCAATCTGGAAAATGCCCACCTTCTCGAAGCCTATCTGGAAGATGCCCACCTTACCGGAGCCCATCTGGAAGGTGCCAGACTTATCAGAGCGGCGATACAAGGCGCAGATTTCTCAAGAGCTATTGTTGACGGCAAAACCTTGATTTGGGATTGTAACATTAACAGAAAAACAAATTTTGAAGGTGTTGGCTTGGGAAGCATACGCATACATCCTCGTCAAAGACAGCTTTTGGAATATAATATAAGGCGAATGAATTGGGAGGAGTGGTACACAAAGGGTTGCTGGTGGCAACGTATTCTAAAAAGATTATTTATTTGGACATTTTGGTTGATTAGTGATTATGGGCTTAGTACTTGGCGAATTATACTGACTTTCTTTGGTTTGGCGGTTGTATTTGCGGTGGTCTATTGGGTTTGGCCGAGTTGCGTTATGGTCAATAACGTTGTTGGTGATATTCGAGGATTTTGGCACGCATTATATTTCTCGGTTGTTACAATGACAACATTAGGGTTTGGCGATATCGCTGCGAACCCTGATAGTTGGGGCGGGCAGACGTTATTGATGTTGCAGGTGATTTTGGGTTATGTTCTTTTAGGTGCGTTGTTGACGCGGTTTGCTGTCTTGTTTACTGCCGGTGGGCCTGCGGGCAAATTTACGGAAAAGACAGCGAAGAGCGAAGGATGAAGTACGAAGAGCGAAGAGCGAAGGACGGAAAGAATTTGCGATTTGCGATTTTCGATTTCAGATTTTAGATTGGGAAGTTTAGGGAGGCGAATTGGCCGTGGCAACTGGAATTTCAGATTTCAGATTGGGAAGTTTAAGGCGGCGAATTGGCCGTGGCGTTTTCGTATGTCGTATTTCGTCGCCGTGACGGCGACGGCTAAACATAACCCACTCAATAAATCGTGAATTACATTATGTAGAGGCCCCCCACCACAGGGGTGGGGGCTAAATATGCCCGGCGTTGGCCGCCGGGTTGAGGGTGACCCCGCCCACAGGTGGCGGGGCTAAACGAAGAAGAACCCCCTGCAATGCAGGGGGCGAGGAATTTCAGATTTCAGATTTCAGATTTCAGATTCAAAGTTCAAGTTTGCGAATTGGGCGTGATAATCTCGTATCTCGTGAAGCGTGAAGCGTATTTCGCGAAGGAAGTTCTATTTTAATGTAAAACGTTTGCATTTCGGAGGTTTTGGAAAGTTTAGAGAAGCAAATTCTGCATGATATTTTCGAGCTGCTTTGTTCCGCCTTCGCCAAGGCTTCGGCGGTCAGGCTCCAGCTATGCGTTCTCAGGGAAATTCAAGTTTGCAAATTCTGCGTGGAATTTTTTAGCGGCTCTGTTCCGCCAGAGGCGGATAAACTCCGGCTTTAGCGGCCTGGCGAAATTGGGAAATTTAGAACGGCAAACTCGCGGTGGTATTTGCGGGCAGCATTATCGTAAGTGTGGGCGGCGGAGGATTCATCGTGGAAGTAGCCGAGGTGGAACTGGGTGCCGTTCTTTTTGATGAAGGCGGCCCACTTTCGGCGGGATTTGTTCCAGGAGACGCCTTTGTATTTCGAGGAGGAGTTTTTCGAGGGGCGGCTGTTTGCATTGTTCTGGGTGAGGGTGCAATTCCGGAGGTTTTTCTTTCTATTTTCCAGGCCATCGTGATTGATGTGGTCGCAGACGAGATGGTCGGGAGTGCGGGCGATTTGCCGGTGCATATAGATTCTTTTCGGCTTGTTGTTGTGTGTGATTATGCGGACGGCGTAGGCGGCGGTCCTGTTGATTTTGCAGTGCCAGCGGAACTGCGCGAGCTGCGCATAGTCTTCGGGGTCAACCTTTGCGGCCCGGCCCTGAGTGAGCGGGATGAGGCAGTAATCACCGAGGTGGTCGGTGTGGATTGGGAGGCTGTTCTTAGGGGCGGGGTCGTCGGCGATGTGATGAGCAAGGGCGAGGCGGAACCGGCCACAGATATCGTTGCTTTTGACGATTGGCCAGCGAGCCCGGTCGGTATCGAGGGCGAGGACGGGTGGATTAAGCAGGCAATGCAGGGACCGGGCGATACGGCCGGAGAAGTAACAACTGCGGCAGCCAGCGTTTCGAGGATTTGAGACCCGGGTTTTTGACATTGTCCTTCGCCCCTCGTCCTTCTGTCTGCCGAAAGCGGTCAGTTAGAAATCCTAAGCACTAAATTCTAAATCCTAAACAATATCAAAATTCAAATTACCAAAATACAAAACAGCACATCTGAGCGGTGTTGTGAAGCTGACGTTTTTGGTTTTTGAATTCAGGTTATTTGTGCTTGTTCAGGATTTCGTTGTTAGTATTTCGTATTTGGGCTTCTTTTTGTCGAGGGCGAAAAAGACGCCCCTTCTATAATTGGGCGAACTTGCACGTTTGATGCGAAAACAGCCTGTATTTTGGCGGGATTGGCAGGATTAAGTTGTTGTTACAAAAGGAGTTAAAAAATTTTGAAATTTTCGATTTTTCCTCTGCGCTACCGTCACTTTTGATTGAAGAGGTTGTCTATTTTAACAGACATAGAGACAGAGGACAGGAGAAGTAAGAAGTAAAAAGGCAAAAGGGGAAAGAATATCGAATATCGAACCCCGATAAAAACGGGGCAGGCAAGGAATGTCGAATTTCGAAGTAAACAGACAGCGAAGAGCGAAGTACGAAGGGCGAAGAGCAGAGTGCGAAGGGTGAAGTGCGAAGGGCGAAGAGGGAAATCCTCAACAAATACCAATACCAGATGTTCGAATGTTCAAAATGAATCGTTGATGATTAGATGTGGGTAACAGACAGCGTTTGGGGTATAGCGAGAAACATCGCCGTGCCGGCGACGGCTAAACATGGCGGGACTGAGAGAATGTCGAATCCTTCGACTCTTCGACTCCGCTCAGAGCAGGCTGTGCTCAGGACAGGTTTGGGCTGTTATTACCAGGCGGAACGTAATTTATAGACTTCCAGAGAATCGAGCTTAGTTTCGGCGCCTTTGGTGAAAATCTCCAGCGATTCAACATTTTCCGCGAGAACCACGCCGATGGGCATATACACCCGGCCATTGTTGCCGAAGATTTCAATCGATGTTCGGTCCACGAGTATTTCGAGGCGAATGATACCGTTGGCGGGAGCGAGTTTGGCGGTCCTGCCTTTGCAGGAGATTTCCTGTTTTTCAAGATTATAGTTAACTGTTTCTCCGCGAATCACAAAGCCGAAGTCGCTTGCGGCGCCCGGCTTGAAGTCTGCGCGGATGCGAAAGAGGTCGCCGGTGATTTTAGAGAGCAGGTTCTCATCGGGTTTCAGGTCGGTATCCTTCCAGGCATATTTTTTGCCGTGGATATTTTCTATTTCCCTGACCGGCTCGGCGAACATTCTGATTCCTTCATCGGTTGTGCGGAGAGTCAGGCTTACGGGGAACAACATCTGTTGGTTGAAGGGCATTGATTTCATAGCGACGCGTCCCCAGGCGATCTGGATGCGTCGGCCGTCTTCTTCGGGGACGTTGTTAAACGTCTGGGAGGCGTAGAAGCAGTTGCCCCGCTGGAAGCGGATGCTCTCGGTCTCCTTTGTGAACTCCCTGCCGTTGAAACCGCCGATGAGGTAGTCGCCGCTGCCGCCGTAGAGTATCCATTTTTTGTTTTTTTCGTCGCCATCAACGGGCAATTCGAACAACTCGGGACACTCATGGTAGCATTTCAGCGTGCCGTGCTGCTGCCAGGTCTTGAGGTCTTTGGAGGTGAAGAATGCCATATCTCCGTTGTCGAGGTAGAGGACCATTGCCCATTGGTTTGTCGGCTCGTGCCATAGGACTTTCGGGTCGCGGTTTGAGCCTTTTATGTGGCCGATGATGGGATTTCCGGCGTATTTGGTCCAGCTCCGGCCGCGGTCGTTGCTGTAGGCGATGGACTGGGTGAAGGGCTGGTCTTTCGACATTTGCGACGTGCCTCCGGCGGAGGTATAAACGCAGACGATGACCTTTTCATCGCCGGTCTGGAATCCGGCGGTGTTGCCGTTATCGACCACGGCCGAGCCGGAGAAAATCGTCCCCAATTCGTCGGGATGAATCGCATCGGGCAGCTCTTTCCAGTGGACGAGGTCTTTGCTGACGGCGTGTCCCCAGGTCATGTTGCCCCATTTCCAGCCGTAAGGATTGTGCTGGTAGAATAAGTGGTACTCGCCTTTGTAAAACACGAGTCCGTTGGAGTCGTTGTTCCAGCCGCGGCGCGAGGTAAAATGGAACTGCGGACGGAGTTTTTCTTTGTAGAGGTTTTTGCTGTCCTTGATAGAGTCGGACTGGACGATGGAGGTCAGGCCCTTCGAGTTTGGCCCGAGGGAGTTGACTTCGAGAGTGATTTCTTTGCCTTTGAAGGGGGCGACGTCGAGAGTGGCCCAGAAGTCGGGCTCATCGTCGGCCAGCTCGATATCGAAATGGCGAACGCGTTTGCCGTCGACCATTACGTCGATGAGGCGTTTTCGTGCGCCGTTCTTTACGGGCAGGTTGAGATATTTCTTTTTGGCGGTAAAGGTGCGGCTGAGTTCGGCCTGCGTGACTATCTTCTTTTTGTCGCTCTGTAGGATATGGTCGATATTAATATGGCCCCAACCGCCTTTTTGTGTATCAACAATTTGAATCCTAGCCGACGTTTCAAACAGGTCGGAGACGTCCCAGGAATTCCAGTCGAGCTGCTCGGTGCCGCCGGGCCTGTCGTTGGGTCCGGTGGCGGTGCGGACGACTTTGCCGTCCACGAGGAGATTGATGCAGGTTTCGCCGGGGTGCCGGCCGCCTCCGAGAAGGAAGTTATTGTATTTGCGCTGAACTGCAAAAGCCGGAGAGGTCAGGGTGCCGGTGGTGTCGTCGCCTTTGAAGTAGGTATTGACGAGGCCTTTGCCTTCGTAGCCGCTGACTTGCATCTGGCCGGCCAGAGTGCCGCGGGCAGGGCCCGGGCCGAAGGCCTCGCCGGTAACTTTCCAGTCGCCGTAATCTTTGCCTTCAAAATCGGCGATGAGGACGTCATTGCGGACTACGCGGTGAATAATGGTGCAGCCGGTCAATGCGATTAGGATAACACAAAGCGACTTTTTCATTAGAATTCCCTTTCTTAATGTGACTCAAACTAAGCGAACCTTGTTTTTGATGCCTATTTTGCCACTAAGGCACAGTATCGTATTGCGTATTGCGTTAAAAGATAACCGAGAAAAGGCATAAAAGATACAAAAAAATTCACCGAATGTTGGTTAGGTGTTCATTGTTCGTGTTTTATTGGTATGAGATGCGAAAATTTCACACTACTTTTGTTGTTTTCACTTTGTTTTTCGGCTTTTTTGTGCTATTATATTTCTTGAAAGGTATTAGCCGTTTTTGTCTGTGTTATTAAGCGGTGTATATGGGAATCTCAGACAATAATACTCGAAACGCAAAATCAGTGGAACACAAGTAAGGTTTTGTGCATCTTATTGGCGGTTAATATCATTTCTTCTTTAGTGATGGAGTATTGCTATGAGCCAGCCGAAAGTCTTAGTCCAGCCGGGGGCGGGCTTGTTCAATCTTGAAAACGGAAAAACATCGAGAGGATTCACATTAGTGGAACTGTTGGTGGTAATCGCTATTATCGCGGTATTGATGGCGATATTGATGCCGGCCCTGAACCGAGTCAGAGAGCAGGGTAAACGGGCGGTCTGTTTCGGCAATCTCAAACAGCTCATCCTGGCCTGGGATATATATGCGGGTGAGAACGACGAGAAGATAGTCAACGGCGCGGCAGGCTTTAGCGATCGCAACATGTCTTGGGGCGATCACACAGATGAGCTGGCCTGGGTGGACGAGTATAGTAACTCGGATACGGACATCCAGATAAGAGGAATAAGGAACGGGGCCTTGTGGCCTTATCTTGGGAATGTAGATGTTTACAGGTGCCCGACGGGTCGGCGCGGACAGGCGCTGACATACGCTATAATGTTTTCCATGAACGCTGTTGAACATGACTGGGTTAAAGGAGTACCTAATACACACATCAAGAACAGGGGCGAGATTCATAATCCGGCGCCGTCGTTGAGACTCGTCTTTATCGACGAAGGTTATATGACGCCGGATGCTTTTGCTGTTTATTATCATCTTGACAAATGGTTTGACGACCCTCCCGTCAGGCACGGCGACGGAACAATCGTCGCATTTGCAGACGGCCATGCCGATTACTGGAAGTGGAAGGCGACCGAGACAATAAAGGAGGGAAGAGCGCGCGAAGATTCCACCTCGGCACAATGGACTCCCAAAACACCTGAAGGCAAAGAGGATTTGCAAAGGATGCAGAGGGGCTGCTGGGGGAGGTTGGGGTATTGAAGGCCAACATGTAAATTTGCAAACCGGCCGATTTGAGCTGTTATTCTTAGCTCGACTTTTGCCATTTTATATAATTACGCTGCCTGGCTGAGATAATCGAGCAGCATGTCCCTCAATTTCGGTGGTAATTTTTTAAGGCCTTTATGATACGAAACCTTTTCAAAAATAGTTTTTTGCCAAAACAAGCGTCGTACGGTTGCGATGGCATCCGAGAAGGTTGGTTCAGTTTTGATGTGCCATTGCGTCCGTCGTACTCGGATACGATGACGCCGTGTGTGCTCAGCAAACATCAGTCGCACTACACTGAACAGGCCCAACAAACACGGGGTGGTGCGCAGCACCGATTTGGCTTCAGGTTGTCGCCTACAGCCCCTATTGCTCTATTTTGGGCAGAGACTTCAACGCAAATACATTGAAGCTCACGTTAAGTCCCGATGAGTTCAAGCATCCTACGCGATTCTCATGGCTTCCCGAAGGTCATCTGCCAGTGCACCGTTTTGGTAGCCGACGGAACAATGCGAACGGCGGCGGTCTCCTTTTGATTGGCCAACTCGACTTGCTCGCCGGCGACTTCGGCGGCGGTTCGACAGTCCTCTGCGCAGCCGCCAAGGATGCGCCGGCCGTCACGGCCAAGATTGTCAAGAGGGACAATTGTTTCACGAAAGCCCTGGTAGTCATCTTAATGGTTTCTTCTTTGGTGTTAGGGTTTTCCATATTCGGTCCTAAGGCCCCGAGATTCCCTGGCCGGGGGCAACCGTTACTTCAGTGGTTTCCATTCTCTCGATGTGAACATCACGCCCGAGAACGTCACCTTCAAGCCGGTTTGCGACAACCTTCACATGCTGACAATACTCCAGGTTCAACATGTGTTTGCGTCGGTGGTAGGGTTGGTAGCGCGTGCTCCGCACGATATGGTTGTTACTGAACGTCAAACCTTTGACGGACTTTGCATAAAGCACCGGATAGTCAAATGCGTGGAAGACGTTCTCCTCGATTCTGATATTTCGATGGAATGGTTCCGGAGCTTTTTCCGGAGCGGGGATAATCGGGAATATACTGATGATGCCATCACAGAACTGGTACATGTTCGTCATGCAGGGAGCCTTGAACGTATTGCCGCGAATCAACATGTCTCGCACGGCGCCGGACTCGTACCATCCGTTTGCGTCGCCCGAGATGAGGATTGCCGAGCCGCTCGACTCGAAGACGTTGCCCTCGATAACAACCCTGCCGGGAGTGGTCACGAGCAGCCCGCGCGCCCTACAACTCCCAAACTTACAGTTACGAATCTCCACATCGGGGGACCAGGTGAGGTTTTCAATCGCGTCGCCTTCCTCCAGACCCTCGGGAACGGGGGCGTCGAGAGTCAACTCGAAATCGGTGGTGCTCAATAATCTGAACGCATGCACGGTTCCATGCGCGAAAGTGTGCATGTTCTCATTCTCGATGAATGCGATATTGTCTCCCTTGCGGCCCCACTGCATGCCTGCACTCATTGAATGCATGAATCGACAGAGCAGTTGGTTGCTTGCCGTCTTGCGGATGATACGGACACTTGTCCCGTGCACATTGATAGGATCGTCCATCAGGGCGGCGAACTCGCAATTCTCTATTCGGACCATTCCGCGGCAGTTCGATATCTGCGCGCCATCGTCATGGCCGCTGAGGTAGCGTCCCTTGGCCGGGTTGGGTCGTACGTGGCACCGGTCCAGATGGACGTTCTCCGAAAACTGGGCGAGGACCCCCAGGCCTCCGCAATGAAACATGTCGATGTTCCGCAGCACGAGGTCCTTGCTATGAAGCAGAAATATGCCCGCGTGATCGCGTGAGCTGTGGCGCATGACCAGGAAATTACCCCTGGCGGGCTTGCGTCCGGTGGCATTGTGCAATCGGACCAGCCCCCGCTTCAATTCCTCGGCGCGATAGTCTCTGTTGCCTCGCATGCAGCCGTCCCCGCCGCCCGGGGGAATCAAGTGGGTTTGGGCCTCGAATTCAATGGAGCCCCACCAGCGGCTCTTCCAGCCTTCGCCAACGAAGGCAATCTTGCCGTCCTCTATGACATAGGGCGACTCGAAGGTATTTATCCTCAAGTCGATGTAGTCGTCGCCGGTCTCGACAACTTCGCCCTGTGCCGTCAATGGAATGTCCCAGTCGATAGTCACGTTGCGAATTGTAACTCGCTCGCAACGCTCGACGGTGAACGGCTGCATCCGCCCGTGAAAAACGAACTCGCTGTTCGAGCAATCGATGGTCAGGCCTTTGAAGTTCTCAATCAGAATCGCGCACGTCTTCGGATTGTTGTCGTAGCTGTTCGATTCGTAATAGACCTTCTCCCGGGCGTGCTGCGGCCAGAAGTCGTATCGCCCCTTGGGGAACACAAGCAGAGCGTTCTCTGCCCTTCGACAGGCCTCCAAGGCTTTCTGAACACCGGCAACGGCGTTGCGGCGGCTGTTCGGATGCACGCCGAAGTCGGCCACGCTAACGGTCTCCGCCGCCGCGCAAGCCGATGCGAAGGTCAAGTGGAACATTAGTAAGGTTATTAGGACTTTCTTCATGGTATTACGCGGATAACAAGGATTTTGAACATTACCCCTCTAATTACAATGCCGCACATCTACAAAGACATCAGTCACTGATTCGACTCCCCAGCCTCGCCTTTGATATTTACCGCTAACTCGCCAACTTTATGCTGCACTCTATCAGGCGACACATGCCCGTTACTTTCGGCTCCATCAAACACGTACCAGTAGGCGGTTGTCGCATAGTCGATAGTTGTTGAAGACTGCCAGTACAGGATTTCCATGTTTACCTTCAATCTGCTCTGAAACGGAATCCTGTCGAGCATCCTGACCCGGGTATTCGTTGTATGGCCCAGGCCCTTGTTGGCGCCCCCGATGGGCTGAGCATGAAACGGCGCTTCAAAACGGGCCTCCGAGCCCCAGGCGTAGCCAAAATAGTCTTCGGCGCCGGAGCCGCCGACGTAAACATAACCTTCTGAATCGACGAAGACCGACTGTATCCTTTCCCATTTGCTGCCGCCCATGAATGTGCAAAAGTGTAAGTCGTATGATTTAGCCTGTGAAATCGAGATTGAACCGGCAGCCGAAAACAGCATCATTGCCATACAGAGGGACATTGTCGGCAGGTGCGATTTGTAGTTAGTGTGTTGCATGACACCGGTCCTTCCTGGCTTTTTGTTGCCGCTCAGTCCCACTGCTGAACTTTTCCAACGTTCCAAGGTATCACAACCGTCCTGGCCATGCAAACCTTCTTTGTTTTATGCTATCAAGTCTTTTTTATTTTCTTCATCACTCACAGGGAAATTCGGGCTTAGAGAAATGTTATTGTCTGGATTCGGCGAAGTTCGGGATTACACAGGTGAGGACCCGGCGTGAGACTCCGGGCTAAATATCGGTTTTGTTGGGCAAAAGGATAGGCGGCCAGAAAAGCAGATTTCACGGAGGGTTGTGAAAAGATGCCTTGGGACTAAAAAAAGTTCGTTGGTCCGAAAAGGGGGCGAGATTGACGTAAGAGCTTTTGTCTTAGTGAATTAGCATCTTTGTATAATCGTCCTATAAGAAAATTTTTCAAAAAAAATGAAAAAAGTATTTTTGCGTGTTGACTTGGTGGGGAAATGTGGTATAATCTCCCAGAATTGATATACTAAGTGGAGTAGATGCCATGCTTTTGTTAACAGGCGAATATCAGCACGTAGTCGATGATAAGAGCAGAGTTCTTATCTCAACAAAGCTTCGAAGCCAGATAGACGCCGATGAGCACGGCAGCAATTTCTACCTTGTTCTTGGGGCCAACGGCATCCTTTGCCTTTATCCGGAGAAGTACTTCGAGCAAATAGAGCTTGCTGTAGCGCCGGATGCGACGGCCCCTGATGAGGCTGTGGCGTTCGAGCGAATCAGCTTTGCGTTGGCGAGCAAGGTGGAGCTTGACAGGCAGGGGCGGTTGCTTCTGAACGATAGATTGCGAAAAAGGGCCGGCTTGAAGGACCAAATAACGCTGATAGGGGTCAGAGACCATATCGAGCTTTGGAACAGTGCGAACTGGGAGCAGTATTTGGCGGATAACATGGCCCAGTACCAGAAACAGATGTCGCAGGCACGCCAGAGAGTCCTGCAGAACCAGAACGAAGATAGCTAACTTTGGGATTGGAGGCAGAATGGCTGAATTGTATTCGAACCATTGTCAGAATGTTGCCGAAAGTCTCGCGGGCGAAAGAGAGGTTGACGAGCAGACGTTTACTTCGCTGGCGATTCTTAGTGAGAGGCTGGAGCACTTGAAGGGTCTGGATAAGGCGTATTCGGGCGTTAGGTTTTCGTCCGCCGTTAAGAAGCTTCAGGGCCGGCAGAACGCAGTGGCCGTAGGTTGAGCGGCGGTTTTTGGTGCGTATTTGTAGTTGTGGGGAATCCCGATGCTGCGGGTTAGCAATTGGAGATACGCGATACGATGGAAGTGAATGGTTCGAGAGTGGCACATATTCCCGTTCTTGCAGGTACGTTAGCCGAACAGATAAACTTACCGCCGGATGGGGTGATGGTCGATGCGACCATAGGATACGGAGGTCATAGTTTACTGTTCGGAAAGACTTTGGGCCCGGAAGGAGTAATTATTGGGCTGGATGTCGATAAAAAGGCTATCCAGAGGGCCCGGTCGAGGTTAAAGGAGCTTGCTTGTAAGGTTGTTCTGCTTAATTCAAATTTTTCCGAGATAGCGGAGCAGGTTCGGGGACAGGGGGTTGAGAGGTGCGATTTCATATTGGCGGATTTGGGCCTTTGCTCGGCGCAGTTGGCGGATGAGGGGTATGGTCTTAGTTTCCAGACAAATATGCCTCTGGATATGAGAATTGACCAAAGAATAAAGACCACTGCTGCCGATATAGTTAATCAAGCGGACGAAAGCAGCCTGGCTGATTTGATTTACAAATACGGCCAGGATAGGGCTTCTCGGCGGATAGCACGTTTTATCGTGCGGCACCGCCGGGGTGAGCCTATAACCACGACCGGCCAGTTGGCGGCGTTAGTTTGTAAGGCACTCGGGCAGCCCGCGAAAGGACGAAGAAGCAGGATACATCCGGCCACGAGGACCTTTCAGGCGCTCAGGATTGCCGTCAATGACGAGTTGGATAATTTGGCCAAACTGCTTGAAGCAGCGGTGGAGGTGCTGAAGAAGAATGGTTATATAGCTGTTATCAGCTATCACAGCCTTGAAGATAGATTGGTCAAACACAACTTCAGGCAAAATGATAAGGAGAACATTTACAGGATTCTCACCAAAAAACCTTTAATTGCGAGCCGAGATGAGATTGCAGAGAATCCGCGTGCACGGAGCGCAAAGCTGAGAATCGCACAAAAGAAGATGACGTGTTAGACGGTATTGGGCCCAAATTAGGCGGCAAATACCAACGAGTAAATAATAACGCAAGAATAATGGAGTTTCGCTATGACTTCGGACGCCAAGATAGGATTGTTGTTAGGTTTGGTCTTTATATTTATCATTGCCTTTATAATTAACGGCCTGCCGAGTTTTCGTAATGATACAAATGAGCTGACAACGGACGGTATGGTTACATTGCAGAATGGCCCGCCTGAGAATACGGTCAAGGAGCCTAAAGGCGACATTTTCAATCGGCCCGGGCCAATAAGAAGGCAGCCTGGTGAAGATATGTCTTTGTTAGGGGGCGAGAATGACATTCGCTGGCGTATTCCAACGAGCGATATCCTTGGTGCCGCGAGAGATACTTCGTTTATGACGGATATTTCGCTTGTGGAAGTTACAGAAAAGAAAATTGTGCCGATTGTTCCCGGGGTAGGTATTGAGGACAAAGGCATAATCAATAAGCCCGAGCCAATCGAGCGGGCGGCGCCGAAGACTTATGTTCTTTTGAAGGGTGATAACCTTGCTACTGTTGCCAAGAAGTTTTATGGGCCTGAAGAGGGCAATAAGAGAGTGAATATCACGAGGATATTCCAGGCCAATAACAAGCTGTTGAAATCGCCTGACGCGATTTATGAAGGGCAAAAACTTATCATACCGCCTCTTCCGGCCTCGACGCCGAGTAAAGAGACAAGCAGCGGAGCCCTTTCGGCTTCGATATTTGAGAAGGTCAAGAGTATCGGGCGAAAAGGCATATCGGTTGTCGGAGGCGGTGCGACCAATACGAAAAAATATGTGATTAAGGAAGGCGACAGCTTGTGGAAGATTGCCGCCGAGCAGCTTGGCAACGGCAGCCGCTACAAGGAGATAAGCAAACTCAATTCCGATGTTTTGACCAGCGATGATAGTCTCAAGATTGGTATCGCCCTGAAGATTCCGGCCAAATAGCAGAGGTAAAATTTATCCGCCTTCGGCGAGACCCCCAGGATAAACCTGGGGGCTAAACATTGTTGGCTATATTGCCTATATTCGCTACTATTACAAATTCCTGTATTATCAAGTTACAGGTTTCTGTTGAGAGTTGAATGAGGATACGGGAAGCTGTTCGCTGAAAAGAGTTATGAGATTCCAGTTTCGCTTTGTTTTTGCCATTTTCTGTTTTACGGCCATTCTGATTCTCGCAGTTTACCTTCGCAGTGCCAACAATCGTGTTTTTTACAAGCTCTGGGCGGACGGGGTCAAACAGGACCGGCTGGAACGAGAGCTTCGTGAAAAGCAACTTCGTGTGGAACAGTTAATCAATCCCATGGCAGTTTTGCAGCGAATTGAAGAAGAATAGGCTTGTCGATATGTAAGGGGCGGAAGAATATTTTGTTCAACTTGACTGGGTTTGGAATAAGTATTGTGTTGGCAGGAACATACGTAATTTGTCATTCCTTCGCTTCGCTCAAGGACAGGTCTGAGCGAAGCGAAGAATCTCACGCTCGCAATCGGCCCCAATCCTATGTTAAGGCCAGATGCTTCGCTGCGCTCAGCATGACAGCTCAAAAGGTCAGTCAAGTTGAGTATTTTATTTTGTATAAAAAGTTTCACAGTTTCGAGGGGTAAGATTTGAGGAACGTTCGGGTTACGATATTTTTCCTTGTGCTGGTGGCGGCGGTGTTTTTGGGACTTGCGGGGCGGTGCTTCTATCTTCAGAAGTTCAAGAGCAAATTTTACATTGATAAAAGTTTCGTACAGCAGCAGTCGCTTAGCTCTTTTAGTCCGCAGCGCGGCACGATTTATGACCGCCGCGGGACGATCCTTGCGGCGAGTAATACGGTTCTGGTTATTAAAGCCGAACCGAGAATTATAGAGAACCCGGAGGAAGTCTCGACCAAGCTCGCGGAGGTCCTTGATATGGAGGCTGGAGAAATATACGAACTTATCACAAAAAACAAGAAATCAGGGTATGTAAGAATCAAGGAGGACGCCGAGGCGGATGAGTGTGATAGGGTGATGGGCCGGGAGACTGAGAGCGAAGAGGCCGAGGAGCCGGCTAAAGACGAGATTATCGCCAAGAAGAAAAGAAAAAGGATTCATCGCGGTATCGCGGTGGAGTCCGGCCGGCGAAGGCATTATCCGCTGGGGCGTCTGGTTGCGAGCATTGTTGGTTTTACGAGCAGAGATGAGAAACAGGGGCTAGAGGGCATTGAGTTCAAGTACAACAAGGAACTGAGCGGTTCTTCGGCGTCCAGTATATTCCTGGCTGATGCCGGGCGACGTCCTATTCGGTTAAAGCAGCGCAAGGGCGTTTTGACGGACGGCAACGGGCTTATTCTGACAATTGATTCGGCAATTCAGGAGTTTACACGAAGCGCCCTTATGGAGCGATACAAGAGTTACGAGGCCGAATCAGCGCTGGCAGTGGTGGCTGACCCACAGACCGGAGAGATTTTGGCTATGGTTTCTCTGCCGGACTATGACCCTGCCGAGGCGCACTCGGTGGACCCGAATGACCGGCGCAACACGGCTCTTAGCGATGAGTTTGAGCCGGGCAGTATTATGAAACCGATAGCAATGGCCATCGGGCTTGAAGCGGTGGCCGTGAGCAAAAATGATACGATATTCTGCGAAAACGGGAGCTATTCCGGCAAGGGATTCGGGCGGATAGGTGAATATCGTAATGGTTTCGGCAACCTGCCGCTGCGAATGATTCTGGTTAAATCAAGCAATATAGGGATGGCCAAGGTCGGACAGAAACTGGGCAGAAAAAGACTTCATGATGGATTGGAGCAGTTCGGCTTTGGTAAAAGAGTTGGAATTGAGCTGTCGGGTGAGGCCGATGGGTTTCTGCGTCCGGTCGGGGAGTGGACGGGATACAGCGAAACGCGGATACCTTTCGGACAGGAGATTACGGTAACGGCCTTGCAATTGGTTCAGGCGTTTTGTGTTATTGCCAACGGGGGTCGATTGGTCCATCCACACTTAGTGCTGGCGATGTTAGATAACGAGGGCAATGTAATCGAGGTGAGACGGCCGGTGCCGCCGGTGGGTTATATCATCAGGCCTGATGTTGCCAACTGGGTGAAGGATGCTATGGTGGGTGTGGTTAACGAGGGGACGGGCAAAAGGGCCAGGCTGGAAAAATGGCAGGTTTTCGGCAAGACGGGGACCGCCAACATTGCCCTTAAAGACGGGAAGGGTTATTCTACGGACGATTATATTGCTTCGTTTGTAGCCGGCGCACCGGCGGAAGAGCCGGCAGTGATTGTTCTGGTCTCGATTCGTAAGCCAAACAAGAGGCTGGGCAAGGGGTATACCGGCGGAGTGGTGGCCTCGCCGGTGGCGGCGAAAATAATCGAAAAGACGATGAACTACCTGGAAAGACAAGGCGGGTAAGACAAAACGAGAGACGCTTGTATGGCGAAGATAATCTACGGCGTAGCAGGGGAGGGGTTCGGACACAGCAGCCGGTCACACCTGATAGGACAAAGACTTCTCGATGCGGGCAACGATGTGATGTTTGTCGGGTCGCAGAAGTCACTGCTTTATCTCAAGCAGTATTTCGGGGAGCGCGTGAAGAAAATTTTCGGACTGTCCTTTGCCTTCGAAGGAGGGCGAATAGATAAATCGGAGACCATCAAGAGAAACCTCCTGAAGCTGCCCGAGGCGAACCGGGAGAATGATGAGCTTTTCAAGCGGCATTTTGAGCCTTTTGGTCCGGAGCTTGTAATATCGGATTTTGAGCCTTTCAGTGCGTGGTGGGCTTGGCGAAAGGGCGTGCCGTTTATCAGTATCGACCACGAGCACGTTCTGACGCTGTGTGAGCTGGACCACCCATCGGAGAACTGGTTTTCCCGGCTGACGGCCACCGTGGTGACGAAGTGTCACTATGTTGGTGCGGCGGCATACGTGGTCATCAATTTTTTCAAGGCGCCTTTGCGGATGGATTCGGCGGTTCTGGCGGGGCCTGTAGTTCGGCCTGTGGTCGGGGAGCTGGAGCCGAGGCATGGCGAGCATATACTTTTGTATTCGACTACGGGCGAGGGAGAAGAGAGATTGCGAGAGATTCTTGGTAAATTTGCGCCTCGGAAGTTCTATATTTACGGATTCGCCAAAAGCTCCGAGGAGGGAAATTGTGTTTTCAAGGAGCGCTCGACGGAAGGATTTCTGGCCGACCTTGCCGGCGCGAGAGGAGTTATTGCGTCGGCGGGATTTTCGTTGATAAGCGAGTGCCTTTATCTGAGGAAAAAAACTCTGCTGCTGCCTGTTGCGGGGCAGTATGAGCAGATAATCAATGCACATTACATAGAGAAGCTGGGGTTGGGGATTTGGGCCGATGAATTGAATGAGGAGGTGGTGGGCAGATTTCTTGGCCAGCTTGATGAGCCGATGCCCGATGATGAGAGGATTCTCTGGCCGGATAATGAGAAATTCTTCGAGATACTTGCGGGGGTGTTCGAGAAATTAGACAATCCGGTAAGCATAGCACCTGGAGATATTTGACCATAGAGAAGACAGGAGTCAGGAGACAGAAGAGGAAATTCAGTTTTGAGTGTTTAGTTCATTGTTCGTGGTTTGTAGTTTCTGAATCGCGAATGGAATTGGGGGTTGCGGCACAATGGAGCTCGGGTGGAAATATGTAATAATAATTTCAGTAAAAGAGCCGATGCCCCGATAGTCAGGCTAAACAATGAATCTTCTGGATTCCCGCTACCCGCTTTCGCGGGCACAAGCTTCGCGGGAATGACACTAATGGTCAATCGGCTCGTATTAACTGTATTTGATATAAGAGGGGGCCGTCGAATAACCGGCTCTATTGGTCGGGTAGTTTCCAGAGCAATTCATTCAGCCGTTGTGTTTTTACGAATTCCACGTAGCCGTCCATAAAGAGGATGTTGCAGCCATCGCCCTGGTGGTTTTCCGTGGTGAGCAGTTCTGGTCCGCCGGATTGGTTCCAGCCTGGTGTGCTCTCGAAGAGCAGAACCATATCGGGCGGGGCCTTTAGACCCAGTTTCGCTGCGTTTTCGTTCATAGCGTAGTTGCAGGGGCCTTCGGGCGCACCCTTGCAAAGGAACGATTTGGGGGTTACTTCGACGTGTTCAACTAATAGCTCGCACCACTCTGAAGGGGTCGGATACTTGTCGTCGTAGTCATTGGCATAAATTAGCATTGCCGAGCCGAGCCCTTTCAGATTTGTGGCGCAGACCATCCGAAAGGCTGTTTGCCGGGTCCTTGCGAGCGCAGGCATGAAGATTGCCATTAGCAGGGCCACGATTGGCAGCGCTACGAAGGGGACGGCTATTCCCGCTACTGCCTGACCGCTTCCCTTTAGTTGTCCGGCACCTTTTGAAATTTGAACGAGGGCGACGATGCCGAGGATGATTGCGGGCAGTGCTGTAATACCACAGGTAAACGGGCTGAGGATGGCGAGGATGAGCGAGGCGGTTGCCAAACCGCTGGTTTTGCCGGGCACAATTGCGACAGCCACGGCAGGGGTTGTGAGGTTCTGGCCGCAGGAAAGGCACAGTTGGGCGCCTTGTGGATTTTCTGTTCCGCATTTTGGACAATACATAACGAACTCCTTTCGATTTTAGGCCGATGGCGAAGCTCCGCTTCACACACAGAACAGATTATAGGTTATCGGGGCGGAATTGCCAGAAATAACCCGGTAATTTGCGTGTATTTTTTTGGGGAATACGGCGTTAGTTTGCCGAAAGGGCGGGTTTTCCGAGGTATCCGGCGTCGATGGAGAACTGGAGAATCTGCCTTGCGAGAGGTGCTGCGTCGCTTGCTCCGGACTGTCCGCCCTCGACGACGACGGCAATTGCGAGGGAGGGGCCGGAACTGTCTTCGGCGAAGCCTGCGAACCAGGCGTTGGGGGGCTGGGTAGAGCCGGTCTTTCCGTAGATTTTTACATCCTGCCGGGCGAAAGAGGCGAGGTAATCCTTGAATTGCTTGTTGGCGGTGCCTTGATACTCGTTGACGACGGCGGCCATTCCTTCAAAGACTGTGTTCAAAGTCGCCGGCGAGATGCCGAGGTCGGCCATGCTCTCATCGGGAGCTGCGGAGTTCGGGTCGTTGGGGTCGTCCATAAAGATGCGGGGCGGTTTGTATATTCCTCGCCTGGCGATGGCGGCCATGGCGTTTGCCACCTGCAGGGGCGTGGCGAGGAGCTTGCCCTGGCCTATTCCGAACCATCTTCTTTCGCGTTCGGTAAGTGAGGGTACCTGCTCGAAACGTAAAATTTTGCCTTTCGGGGTTCCACTTGAGATTCTGCCTGAGAGCTGGCGGAAATTTCTGTTCGGGACGCTCTCGGCGATGTGAGTGGGGCCGTGCAAGATGCTTCTGCCATATCCGAGCTGAAAGAGCCATTGCTGCAGGGCCAATGGTTCAATTCTCTCTGCAAGCCGGGAGAAATATATGTTGCAGCTACCCTTGAGGGCGTTGCGTGCGTTGTTGGGCCATTGACTGTCGTGCCCTATGGAGTAACTGTTGAAAATCCAGCAGTTCGGGGGGCCTGTTGGGTTTTTTTCGGCAGGGCAGTGGATAATTTCGTTCGCGGTTACTTTGCCGGTTTCCATTGCGGCGATAAGAATGACGGGCTTTACCACTGAGCCGGGCGGATACCACTGGTTTATTGCCCGGTTTATGAGCGGTTTGGGTTTTTTGTTCAGTTCGTTGTAGTTTTGCCGGACAAAGTTCAGGTCGTAAACGGGAAGCGAGACCAATGCGAGAATATCGCCGGAGCCGACCTGGATGACGACGGCCGCCATTCCGGGACCGCAGCTGGGGTCGTGGTTGTAGCTGGCCAGGTAATCCTCAATCCTCTGCTGCATTTCGATATCCAGCGTTAGGCGGACGTCTTTGCCGATTCGTATTTGGGTTTGACTTACGAGCCGGCGGTCTATGTCGTACACTTCTTCGCCGCGTCGGCCGCGAAGTATTGCTTCGCAGACATACTCGACGCCATCCTCTCTTCCGCAGAGTTCACCTCCGAGGTATTTTGAGAGTTTGTCGTTGGGGTCGAATTGTACTTTATCCGTATCCTGTACGGGACCGACCCAGCCAATTGTCTGTGCGGCGACGGAGTTGTAAGGATAGAGCCTTCGTGCTTCGGGGATGATTTTGACGCCGTTGACGTCCATAAATTCAAACTGAGCGGCGGCAAAATCGTCGTCTGTTTTCAGCTCAAACAAGGGATAGTCCTTTTTCATTTCGGGGATATTTACCCTGGCGGCGAGCCTAATACGCTCATCGGAGTCGGGCTCTTTCTTTTTGAAGTCGGCGATTGCGACGGAGAGGGGGATTTTTATTACCTGGTTATCGTATTTTTTCAGGATGTCAGGGTCCAGGTAATCCTTTCTCCATGCGATGAAGGTGCACAGGTTCCATATACTATCGTTTATTGACTTTATCCGGTTTTCCGTTTTTTGACGCGGGAGGCCGAATTGCTCGCATTTGTCGATTACGTGCAGGGTATCATCGAGAGCATTTTCGAATTTCCTGTTTACTTTGTCTGCCGCCGCGTTCGGGTCTGACTGGAGCCGGGCTTTTAGCAGTTCGGCCCGTAGAACACGCTTGTCCGAAAAAGAGCTTAGCTCGTAGCTTATGCACAGATGAAAATGTGGTTCATCGGCGGCAAGTACGCGGCCGTTTCTGTCGAATATAGTACCCCTGAAGGTCTTTAGCTGGCGCGATTTACTGCGTTGGCGCATTAGCCGAGCGATGTCATCCGGGAGAGATGAGTCGGGCAATAGCTGCATTTGCGTCAGGCGGAGCACGCAGAGGATTAGAAGCAGTGCGCCTATGGCCACAAAAATTTTGATTCGCTTTTCGTACATCGTATTTTGCGTATCGTCCTGCGAGTTTCGTGAATCGATTTGCAATTCAGGCGATACAAGTTCAGCGTCGGCTGAAGCGATGTACTTTTATACGCATCCACCATGCAGAAGGCAAGAATAAAAACGGGCCGATGAGACTCGAGTACAGTGCAGGCCAAAAAAGGCCTGAGTAAATGTTTGAAGCGGTCAGCACATCTCTAAGAGGGGCAGAGAAATAAGCCCTGAGGAAGGTAAATCCATACGTCAGGGCGCCGGCCAGGATTGTGGTGAGGAATATGACAAGGGATTGATATGGCATTTTTCTGATTGCGAAGTAGCGATGCAGGTATGCGAGCAGTGTCCCGAGAAGGCCAAAGCTGACCATTTGGGGGCCCATCGGCATCGGGTAACTGATAATATCCGCGGCGAAACCGATTGTGAAGGAGGTAATAATCGCCTCGGCGGTATTGCAGTAAATGGCAAAAAACACCAGAAGGACCAGAAGTAAATCAGGCTTGATATTGAGATTTTCCAGCGTGCCGGCCTGCAGCACGACAGCAAAAAGTATTAAAACTGCAAACCTGAGCCATCTCATTATCTTGCCCTTCAATAACACGTTAAAAACGAAAACCTGGATTTTCCAATTTTTTCAGTTCAATATTATTACGTGGACACTGCCTAAACTTTCGAGGTTACAAACCGGCCTTACGGTTATGTCCCAAAGCAGAGGACTTTCGTTTCTTTTGCACTCGGTTACCCTGCCGATAACCATTGGTATTTTTAGAAGACCGGCCTGTCTGTCTGCAAAGACCTCGGTGCCGATTTTGACTTTTTGCTTTAAGAGCCGGACGACGGCAGAATTGTCGCCGCTGCCCTGCATCAGCATGGCAGTGTCGATGCCGTCAATCTTTACGGGAATCCTGGACGTGGAGTTTGTGAACAGGTTGACCCATGCCTGGCCTGATGAGATGTCGGATATGGTTCCGATAATGCTGTTGCCGGCGAGGACGAACTGGCCTTTTTTGAGGCCTGCGTCCTGTCCGCAGTCGATAACAAGCCGGCTGCCGGGGTCGCTTACGGAGGTTCTTGTGACGTAGGCAAGCCTTAGATTTGCGGTTTGCAATTCCGGGAATTGTTTCCGGAATCCGGAGAGCTTTTCGATTTGTCGTATGAGCTCTTGTTTTTGTTGTTCAAGGTTGGCACAATGGTTTCGCAGCAGTTCGCAGTTTCTGCATCCGGGGACATCGGCAGTGGGGCGGTTTCTGGCTGCGGCAAGTGAGATGCGGTTGCCGATGCTCAAAGGCCAGCTGAAGATGCTTAGTACGCGAAGTTGAAGAGCTTTGGTGTATTCATAGGGGGCGAGCAGGAAGATAACACCGGCTAACATAAACCACACAAACAGCATCGGTCTGGAGACTTTGATTTTCTTCCTTGCCATAATCGCGGCTCGCGGCCCATGGCTCGATTCACTATTTACGATTCACGAACGACGAATTATTCCCATCCGTATTCACTATGGTCCATTGTGTCTTTCCACAGCTCGAGGTTTTCGAGGTAAACGCTGGTTCCTCTTGCGACACAGCTTAGGGGGTCCTCGACTCTTTCGACTTTCAGGCCGGTGGCGTTTGCCAATACCGTATCCATTCCCCTCAGCAACGAGGCTCCTCCGCAAATGTGTACTCCATTGTCGATGAGGTCCGCGGCGAGTTCGGGTTCCGCTTTTTCGAGCGTTGCGGTAACGGTATCTATGATTGTAGCGATTGGGTCTTTAAGGGATTCGCGGATTTCCTCACTTGTAATGACAATTTTTCTTGGCAGACCGGAGATGGTATCTCGGCCGGCGATTTCCATCGTCAATTCCTCTTCCAGGGAAGCTGCGGAGCCGATTTGTATCTTGACTTTTTCGGCCCTTGCCTCGCCGATGAGCAGGTTGTAAGTTTTTTTAAGGTGATTTATAACGGCTTCATCCATATCGTCACCGCCGATTCGTATAGATTCTGAGGTGGCGATATCGGCCAGAGACATAATAGCGACTTCCGTAGTACCGCCGCCAATATCCACAATCATTGAGGCGGTCGGGTCAGTGATTGGCAATCCGGCCCCTATTCCTGCGGCCATCGGCTCATCAACGAGATAGACCTTCCGAGCACCTGCTCGCTCGGCGCTGTCTATGACGGCCCGTCGTTCGACGGCGGTTATTCCGCTTGGTATGGCGATGACGACTCGGGGCCTGACGAGGCCGCCGCGGCCGTGAACCTTGCGTATGAAATAGCCTAACATTGCCTCGGTGATTTCAAAATCGCTGATTACACCGTCTTTGAGGGGCCTTATCGCGCTGATAGAGCCCGGCGTTTTGCCGAGCATCTCACGCGCAACCAGCCCGACAGCTTCACCATTGTTCAGGACGATGTTGGTTCCTTTGCGGACCGCAACTACAGAAGGTTCATTGAGGACAATACCTTTGTTGCGGACACAAACCAGGGTTGTGCAGGTACCAAGGTCGATACCCATATCCATACTGAACCAGCCTAAGATTGTGTCCAACAGCACTTTCGACTCCTTTCTCAATTTCTAATTGGCTATTTTAACATAATAAAGAGCGGTATTGTCAATGGTGAAATCGGCTACGGCGGTGTAAAAGTGCCGTATCGAAGGTAACACATAACGGCGACGAACACGGTTGTCGCGAGCACGGCGGTAAAGGCCACAGCAAGTATAACCGTATAAAGGTTGTCGGATGGTTTTATTTTTTTTCCGCGCGTCTGGCCATTAGGGCTCATATATTAACCTCGCATAGTGTGAAAGACAGCAATTTTGCCGACAGGACGTAATGGACCTCTGAGACAAAGAGATTTCAGGAGCCCTGCAAGTTGGTCGTTGCTTTATCTCCTTTTCTCAACTGTTCCTGCGTAATTTCCATAAGTTCGATAATACCGGCCGCCTCTTCAGCATCAACATCAATAATCAGAATATCACAAATAAACTTATCGCCACGAGTAACGTGGAATTTCATTCCTTCCTTGACGCCGTGATTTGTGCCGATGGATATGCCGGCGAGCTTATTAGTTAAATTCACCGCGGTAACCAGCGCATTTAAACTGATGTCTTTATCTCCGGCAAGAGGCGCGATTCTAACAGGTCCTTTTTTCGTGGTGACGGGCACTGAGACGGATGTCGTTTTGCCGAATTGTCGCAGGAACTGGTCCAGCTTTGTTTGCAGCTCGGTCTTTTCTTCAAGCAGTTGTTTGAGCTTGCCATCCTGGTCGGAAATTATCGCCATTTTCTCGACAAAAGCAGCAGTCGTTTCCTTGTGCTGGCTTCGCTCCTTTATCAGTTCGGCCTCGACTCTATGGAGCTCATCGAGAGTGTTCTTTAATAGCTGTCCCTGCTTATCGTTGGTTGTATAGAAGCCCTCAGTAATATTTATCCACTTGTTTACCTGCTGTAGCCACTGCGCCTTTTCTCTTTCGACGTCCGTCAGCTCGATGTCGAGAGCATCGAGTTGTTGTTTTAGCGAGGCAATTTCCGCGTTTAACTGATTTTCGCGCAGTGCGGCTTGTTTGTTCGCCTCGTTTAGCTGCTCCTTGGCATTTTTCTCGTTTTCCCTTGCGGCCCTTTCATTGTCGTACAGGCTAGTAAATTGCTTTTTGTAGTTGTTGGCATTGGCGACGTAAGTTACGACAATCCCGCAGAGAAAAAGAGACGATATCGTCAGCAGAACTATTAAGACTTTTGTAAGGGTACTCACAACAGGCTCCTTTCAGTAAATCGTGCCGTTCCTGCAATACGCCCCATAGAGCTTCCGGGGCAAGCCCGGCCGCAATAAAAGGCGTTTGGGGGGTATTTTGCACAAAGGCGCAAAATAAAAACCCGAGCCCTGATATTACACTTATACAGTATAATTTTACGGGATAGGGCCGTGGAGGTCAAGCTATTTTTGCCAAATACGCCAAATAACCAACTAAGGCTTTGTATTACGGCCGAGGCCAGGTCTGATAACAAATAACTTTGCGGATTCATTTTTTCAATCTACCCTGCAAAACAGCCTTTGCTGCGGCGAGACGTACACGCTTTGATTCATCCTGTAGAAGCTGGGGCAAATATTCTTTAAGCTTAGGAGTTCCGATTTGCCCAATCGCCAGGGCCGTGAGGACGTAAATACGCTCGCGGTCCTGCTTATTTTTACCGACGGCAAGACCCATTTTGAAGACGTCCAGCACTTCTCTTTCTCCGGATTTATCTTTTAGCTTTCCGAGCTGCTCAGCGGCGGCGATGCGAATCTCGGGAATCCCATCATCCAGCATCTTGATGAGTTCATTTTTTGCTTCGGTGGTTCCGAGAGCGCCCGTTGCCTTTATGCCCACGATTTTGACATCGGCGTATGCACTAATGAGCATTTTTAAGAGTTCAGGAAATACTCTCTCGTCACCGAGCATTGCTATTGATTCTACGGACTGATATTTGACCTTGTCATCCGAATCGTCTCGCTGCATGCACCGATAAATGTATTTGAGGGAGTTTTTATCGCCGGTTTTGCCGAGGAGCATTGCCGCGTTGGCCCTGACGGTCTGGTTTTTGGCGGTTATGGCCGCTTTTTGAATGACCTTAATGTAATCGGGGTGTCCCAGCTTATACATTGCGTAGCAGGCGGCGATTGTGACGTTCTGTTCTTTGTCTTTCAATAATACTTTTACGATTTTTTCGGCAAAGGAATACTGCATATCACCTACGGCCAAAATAGCAGCAAATCTGACGGGCACATAATCATCGACCATCAATCGCCGGACTCTTGGCATCATTCTGATTTGCCTGGTGTCTGCTGCGACTTCGATGGCATTGACTCTTATAGAGGGGTCTTTGTCTGCCAGGGCATCGAAGACGATTTGAGTAGCCTGCTGTTCGGGTATAGTAAGTTTCGTGACCTTTGGAGCGCCGGAGGGTGTTTCGGTTTTTTCAAGGCATCCGAAGAAACATATCGCCGAGCAGGTAAGAAACAAAGCCGGCAGGAGAAAAATATTTATTTTTGTGTTTTTTTGTGTTTTATCTTTTTCGAGCATATTTACTGTTTGACCTCCCTGACAAACGGGTCCCAAATCTTTTACGCAGCAAAAGTCTTTGCGAAAGACCCACTATTATAAGCATAACAAGGCATAGGACACAACAAAAATCCAGCCATTCTCCATATTTACTGAAAAAAGTGCTCCTTTGGTCTATCGGGACGTAGTCGATAAAAAAGCCTTCGATGCCGGTTCGTGCCATAGCTTCTTCGGGCAGATTGCCGTGCACAAAGCCGTTTTTGATGCGTCCGAGGCTGTCGATGAGGCAGCTTATCCCTGTATTTACGCTCCGGATGACGGCGAGTCTGTTCTCTACTGCCCTGAAGGCGCAAATAGCGGCGTGCTGAGGAAGCTCGGTGCTTGGCAGGACGCTTTTCGAATCATCCTTGAATTTTACGAACCAGCCGTCGTTGCTTATATTTACGAGCCAGTCGATTTGCTTTTTGCCCTGGCCGTCCAGGGCGAATCTTCGGGCGATAGCGGGGACGGCATCCTCGTAGCATATCATTATACCGAACCTGTAATCGCGGCCTGGGGGCTGGGCGGAGGTCATCTCGAAAATTGTGTATTCGGCGCCCGGGTCCAGCGAGTAATCAGAGTCGTACGGCGAAAAAACCTCAAAGATACGGGAAATCAGGGGCAGCTTGCGAAAAGGGATGAATTCCCCGAAAGGAACGAGGTGAATTTTACTGTATTGCTTGTCGGATTTTTGCCCGTCGGGCTGGTATAAAAATGCAGTATTTCGCCTTGCAGCGAGGGAAACGATGGAATCATCCCCAATCAGCGGGGTTCCGCCATAGGCGCCGACAAGCACAAAAGTATTGCCCCGCGAGTGTTCTCTGAGGATTTTGTCGTAAATGTTGTGAGAGCTGTTCGGGTCGAGGACTTTCAAAACATCCGGGTCGAGGACTGCCTGTACCATAGTTTCTGGCCAGATGACAAGCTCGGCGCCGAGCTTCGAGCTTGCCCGGCTTTTGGCGAGGCAGTCGTCAAAAATAGCGTCGGAAGATTCCCAGCTTTGTTTGATTGACTGCGGTACGTTGGACTGAACCGACGCGACGAGTGGGCCGGGCCTGATGAATTGAGCGGCCTGGCTTATCCGCCATCGCCCGTAGATAAGGGCGGCGACGACGGCGGCGCATACAAAGGCGGCCTTGAGGAGGTTTTTGCGATTGGAGGCGTGTGTGCGGCGGCCGGAGGCGATTATCAGCTCGGCCAGCAGGCCGTTGACCATGCCTATGAGAAACGAGACGCCGCCTGCGCCGAAAATGTCCGATATCTGGATTAGGGTGATATTCTGATACTGGCTGTGGCCGAGAAACCGCCAGTAAAAACCGCCCAAAAAAAGGCCCTGCAGGCGCTCGACTGCGATGAACAAGACAGGCACAGCCAGGAAGAGGGGCAGTTTTTTTCTTCTGCAATAGCGTAAAGACAAGGCCAGTATCGGCCAAAGCAGGGCTGTGTAGAGGCAGAAAGAGATCCAGCCGGCTATGGTTACGTACCTCATCCAGTATATGTTGCCGAACCAGTAGAAGAAGGAAACGACGAAGGTTACGAGGGCCAAACGGCGAGGTCTGGCGTCCGGGAGGCAGGCCAAAACAAACGGCACAAGCGCCACCCAGGCCAGCGCCGAGAGGCTGAAAGGCGCCTGAATCACCGTCAGCATTACAGCAGTGGCAATAAACGGCGAAGCAGATAACAAGGCGTTTTTTACTCGCATTTTTTTCAGTCGGCCAAATCCTTCAAAGCCGTTGCGACGGCTTGTTTGTTGTATTGCTTATGGTTGTTCATTCTGACAGATAATTGGTTTGTGAACAACTCCAAAAGGTTCTTGTCGGCGATAATTTTTTGGGGCGGCGTTTTCATATCGGATGAGAGCTGTTTTAGCTCATTGAGTTCAGCAGGATTGAAGTTAAAATGGGTATCGAGAGATAGAGACTGCTTTTTCAATTCTGCCAGGCGCTCGTTTGCATTTTCAACGTATTTTTGTGATATGTCGATTCCGGCGTATTTTCTGCCCAATTGAGATGCGGCGGCAGCGGTAGTGCCCGAGCCGCTGAATGGGTCGAGGACACAATCGCCGGCGTTGGAGCTTACGGCTATGATTCTTTTTAGCAGGCTTTCCGGCATCTGGCAGGGATGCCAGCCGGCACGTTCTTTGAATGTGCCGCATACGCGCGGGTATCCATCCCAGACGTCATTCGGCATCTTGCCTGCCGGATTGGCGCGCCGGTCGTTATAAATTAACTGCCGGAGCGAGGGGACGCGGACGGCGTGGTCGTTGAAGGTAAAATTCTTTTTGTCTTTGACGAAGTAGAAAATATGTGTGTGTGAGCGGGCGAATTTTCTTTTCAACTGCTGGCCGAAGGTGTAATGCCAGATGAGCCAGTTGCGCATAAAAAGC
This sequence comes from Sedimentisphaerales bacterium, assembly GCA_030611315.1. Lineage (GTDB taxonomy): Bacteria > Planctomycetota > Phycisphaerae > Sedimentisphaerales > Anaerobacaceae > JAUWPZ01. The sequence goes on along the minus strand of JAUWPZ010000021.1, from coordinate 8,067 downwards.
CCTAATTCGTCGGCGATAATTTTGACGTTGGCGGCGTATTCGTCGCCTATGGCGATATAGAATGAGCCGTTCGGCTTGAGTACCTTTTTGCATACGCTCATCCAGTCCTTCGTCCAGGCAATGTAGTTTTTCTTTTTGACCCTGTCGTAGTATTTGTCGTATTTATAGCCGATATTGAAGGGCGGGTCGGCAAAGACAAGGTCCGCGAAGGGCTCGCGAATCCTGCCCAAAACCTCTATGCAGTTACCGCATATTAACTTGTTCAGCAGCTCAACCATTTTGACAATTCTATAGGCTGGCGATTGATTTGCAAGATGATTTTGCAGTGCGGCAGGCAATCCGAACTTTTATCCTGGAATCCACCGTTTTTTTCACGCAATATCCAATACGATATGCGAGGGTTATTTTGGTTTGATTTCTTTCAGCTCTTCGAATTTTTTGCCGGATACGTAGTCGATAAAGGTGACTGTGACGGCCATGGGGTCTTTTGGATTTTTTACAAGACGAGCGATGTCGAAAGTGAATCTGTAGTTGCTGGTTACCACCGTGGCAAACCAGAGCTTTTTCAGCTCGTCGGGGCTTATGTGCCACTGGGCGAGCCTGAGCTTGTCGCCGTCTGCGTCCTTGCTGGTGTTTATGAGCTGTACGTCCACGGAGCCAGCGGCCTTGACTATATCGCCCTGTTCGTCAATCGGCTGTATATAGACAATCAGCTTTTCGTATTTGCCGTCTTTGTCTTTGTCGAAAAGGTTTGTATATCCGGTAATCTTGATTTGCTCTAGGGGATAGAAATCTTCGACCTTGATTCTGTCGGGCAGTCCGGAGAGGGTCTGGTTGCGGTTTCTTAGTTCTTCGTTTTCGGCTTTGGATTGCTCGATTTGGCGCGTCAGCTCTCTTTTGGCCTGCCTCAATTCCTCGTTTTCACCCACCAACGGCGATATCTTGTTGCCGTTTCCACAGCCTGTCGCGAAGATAACCAGGCACACTACCAGAAGCGCCCTGAGCAAGTTAATCGTTTGGGTTCTCACTTGTGCACCTTTCAAAGCAATCCGCCTCTGGCGGACTCATTTATTTATGTCGAAGCCGGCAGTCAGAGGTTTCTCAATTTCAAATCTCAAATCGAACATCTCAAATCGCATTTTTTTTATTCCTTCTTGTGCTCTTTGACTATCTCGGGAGCTTTCTGGAGAATTCTGTCGGCTAATCCATAATTGATTGCTTCTTCGGCATTGAGCCAGAGATTCCGGTCACAATCCTTTCCAACTTTTTCTTCTGTTTGGCCTGTGTGTTGAGCCAATATACGGTAAAGCCTGGCGCGTAGCCGCAGTATCTCCTGGGCTTCGATGTCCAGGTCGGTAGCCGGCCCGATGAGCTGGCCTGTTATTAAGGGCTGGTGGAGAAGGAGTCTGTTGTTCGCCAGGAGAAATCGTTTGTCTGTTTTGCCGCCGGCCAGCAGCAGCGCTGCCATACTTGCCGCCTGGCCGATGCAGTAGGTAGCGACATCACATCGCAAAAACTGCATCGTGTCATAGACCGCCAGTCCTGCCGTGATTGAGCCGCCGGGCGAATTGATGTAAAAATGGACATCTGTTTTGGTGTCTTCATTGCTCAAGAACAGCATCTGAGCAATAATTAAATTGGCGGCTGCATCATCAAGGGGCCCACCGAGGAAGATTATTCTGTCCTTGAGCAGTCTTGAATAAATATCGTAGGCCCGTTCGGTCCGGCCACTTTTCTCAATTACTATCGGCACTAAATTCTGATTAACACTCATATTTCGTATCCCGTTTGATTAGCATATAGCGTATAGCGTACAGCGTTTAGTTCTTTATGCTATTCGCTGCCCGCGCCACGCTCTTTTTCCTTTTCACTTTTTCCTTTTTACTTTTTGTCCTTTTTGTCCTTTTTGTCCTTTTTGTTCTTTTTTTCTTTCTTTTCTTCTTGCAGGACCTCGTCAATCAGGCCGTATTTAAGGGCCTCGTCGGCGGTCATATAACGGTCTCTTTCGGTCTCGGCGGCGATTTTTTCAACCGGCTGGCCCGAGTGCTTTGCAAGAATCTCGTTTATCATAACTTTGGCCTTCAGGATTTCTTCGGCCTGTATCTTGATGTCCGCTGCCTGGCCGCTGACTCCTCCCCAGGGTTGGTGGAGCATCACTTTCGCGTGGGGCAGGGCAAAGCGTCGGCCCTTCGTGCCGGCTGCCAGTATTACTGCTGCGCCCGACTGGGCTCTGCCGATGCAATAGGTCGCAATGGGAGAGTTGACAAAGCAGAGCGTATCGTAGATGGCCATGGTGTCATCGACGCTGCCGCCCGGGGAGTTGATGTATAAGCTTATCTCGCTGTTGCCCTTGAGATTGTCTAAATAGAGCATTTTCATAATGACTTCAGCGGCCCTTGCATAAGATATTTCCCCTATGAGGAAGACGATGCGGTTGTCCAGGAGCATGTCATCCAGGCTCATCTGGCGGTATCGCTGGTATGGCCCCGGGCCGTACTGGTCGTGCGGCTCTATGTGTTTGATAACGTTATTTCCGGGATATTCGAGGAGCATTTATGGTTTCCTTTACAGTTATATTTTGTATCGAGTATTTTAGTCTTTGCTTGTTAATCGACCGGTTTTACTCCTTAGTTTCCTTTTTGGCGGCACTTTTACGTTTTTGGGGCAGTTTTTTCTTTGTATCGGTCGTTTTTTTCGCTGATTTTTTAGCGTTTTTCCCGGTTTTCTTTTCCGGCTTTGGTTTTTTCTCGGTTATCTTAGCCGACTCGAGCAATTTTGCAATGCACTTACTTTGACGCACCTCCAGCCTGAACTGGGCCAGTGAGCCGTCTCGCTGCATTTGTTCTCTCATTCTTTCGGGACGCTGGCCCTGCTGAATGGCTAATTGGGCGATATGTCCGTTAATCTCTTCTTCGGTAACGTCGATATCGAGTTTTTCGGCGACTTTGTCCATCAGGAAGAATGTTTTGAGCTGCTCTTCGGCCTGCTGCTCGCTGCTGGCGCGTAACTGCTCCATCTGCTCATCAATCTTCTCTCGCGGCAGGCCCCTCATCATCAGGTTGCTGTACTGCCTTTGCAGCAGGGCGGTGGCCTGTTCAGCCACAATATTCACCGGCAGGTCAAAGGTCGTATTGTCGAGCAGGAACTTGTAAATCTGCTCGGTCATCTCGGTCCTTGACTGCTGCTCTAATCTGCTATGCAGGCCGTCCCGGGTCTTTTCCCGCAATTCGTTTTCATCTTCGACGCCCAGTCTCTTAATGAAATCTTCATTTAGCTCAGCGGGCTTGAGCCATTTGATGTCCTGGATTTCGATGTTGATTTCCACCTTCTTGCCGCGATATTCTTCCCTGAAATACGTTTTGGGGACATCGACGCTGGTTTGTCTGGAGTCGCCGGCCTTGGCGCCGACAAGAATCTCATCGAGATTTTCGACCGGTATCGCCCCGACAAACCCTTTTGGCCTGACAAATATCTCGATGTTATCAAGTTTCTCTTCCTCCTCGACATCTTCGGCCTTGAGAAGCACGTCGGCGATTATCTGGTCGTCAGGCTCAATTGCGCCATCCTGTCGCGGCGTCCATATACCCGACCTTTTTTGAAACTGTTCGATTTCCCGGTCGATTTGCTCCTCCGTAACTTCGAGCTTTGTTTTTTCAACGGGGATTTCATCGAGCTTCGGCAGCTCGAACTCCGGCCGGACTTCGACCTCGAAATCAAACTTGAGGGGGCCTTCCTCCGGCAGCTCTATTTTTTCGTAGTCGATGTTGGGCTTGTTGAGAGCCTGGAGCTCGTTGTCCTTGATGGCTGAGTCGCTCGCATCGGCAAGCAAAGCCAGCTTAATCTGCTCGGTCGTTTCCTTGCCGAACCTCTTCTCCAGAAGTCTGCGCGGCGCCCGGCCTTTTCTAAAGCCCGGAACGAGGGCTTCTTTGCGGAGGTCGTTATATTGTTTGTCGATTGCGTTTTTTATCGCCTCTTCCGGTATCTCTATGACGACCTTCTTCTTGCAGGGCCCCGCTTCTTCGATGGTTACGGTGTTTTTCAATTCCTCCGTTGCTTGTTCTTCTTCTGCCATTTCGACGCTCCTGAACAGATGTTTCGAGTGCCTAAAGTCTAAAAAACTCGATTCTCATAACTTTAGCTCACTTTAATCACTTTGTCCCACTTTTTCTAACAAAAAAAAGGCGTCAGGAAATACTTCGTCCCTTAGCCTGAGTCTTCGTAGATTTCGGCCCAACAAAAATGAGCTTCCAACATATCAGAGACCAACGCCAAGCTATTCTTAGCCGGTAGCTCGCCGATACTATATAATTTTTATAATCCTTTATAGAATTTGCTCAAAAGCGGGTGATGAGATTTGAACTCACGACATTCACGTTGGCAACGTGACGCTCTACCACTGAGCTACACCCGCAAATTTCGTATTTCGTCGTTCGTATCTCGTATCTCGCTCCTGGCTTCGCGATTAACGTGATACTATTAGATAATTATAGGGGGTATTATCGTCTATGCAAGGGAGTTTTTGCAAAAATTTCCGATTTATATCTGCAAAATCGCTGCGGGATATATCCAAGGCAGGGGGGTAGCGGGGTGGATTCGGCCAACAGCGGCAGCGCCTGGGCCGTCGAGGAGGGGATTTGCGTTGTTCGGCAGGTTCGAAAAAAAGGATTTGCGGAAAGATTGGTCTGTGCTTGTTTGCGGATATGGTATAATAATCAATTGGATTTTTTAATGCGAGTTCAGAAAGGGGTAGTTAAACAAATGGCTGCGAAATTCTCGGAAATCTTCAAAAAATGGATGTATGTGGGCTTACCTTTGTTGGCGGTGGTTGTGGTATTGGCGGTTATTTTTGCCTGCAGTAGTGCAACAAAGCCGGTATTCACTCTGGCATCGCAGGATGAGGGGGCCGATGCCAATCAGGCTGCCGCCGAATCCAATCAGCCGCCCGCCGATGCGAACGAAGGCCCGCGCGACCCGAACGGCGAAAAAATAGCCCGCCCGACCCATAAACACCCGGCCTTCGGCGAGAGGGTCGAGGAGCGGGCGAGAATGGTCGTTCGGCAAATCAAGGGGCGACAGGTGCGCGACCCGAACGTGCTCAAGGCAATGCGTACGGTGCCCCGGCACGCCTTCGTCCGTTTCTCAGAGCAGCGTTATGCCTATGCCGACTATCCGCTGCCAATCGACGAGGACCAGACCATCAGCCAGCCGTATATCGTGGCGTTTATGACCGAGACACTCAAGTTGAGGCCCAATTCCAAAGTGCTGGAGATTGGTACCGGCTCGGGGTATCAGGCGGCCGTCTGCGCCGAGATAGCACGGGAGGTCTATACTATCGAGATTATCAAGGCCCTTGCCGAATCTGCCCGGAAGCGCCTGAAAAAACTGGGCTATCCCAACGTATTCGTCCGTGCGGGCGACGGCTTTTTCGGCTGGGCTGAGAAGGCCCCGTATGACGCAATCATCGGGACGGCTGCCGCCGGTCGTGTGCCGCCGCCGCTGCTCGAGCAGTTGAAGCCGGGCGGGCAAATGATACTGCCGGTGGAGGGCGCCTTCGGCTTTCAGCATCTGGTCGTGCTCACAAAGGACAAAAAGGGCAAAATCACTCAGAAGAACGTTATGCCGGTCCGATTTGTCCCGATGACCGGCGAAGTAACAAAGCCGGAGAAAAAATCCAAAAAATAAGCTTGATTACCGCCGATTGTTCACGGTCGGCCGGTCAAAAACGCGAATTTTTTGAGGAAGATTTGCGCACGCCAAATTTCAGTCGTCTCTGCAACTGAACCGTTTTTTTGTCAGGTTGTGAACCAGCCAAGCTGCTGAGAGTATTTTTTATCTTTTTGTCCCTGTATGTGTACGTTTTTGTTATAAAAACGCCTTTTTCAGTCGTTTTACACAAGTTTTACAATTTATTTGTCAACAGATTTCTCGTTCCCTCGTCTATATAGTGTAGATGGAACAAAATAATTAGAACAGTTTGGGTGTGAAAGAGAATTGGAGCAAATAAAATGTTGAACGAAACGATTGCAAGCAAATCCCAAAGGGCGGTTGTCCTGGCGATTCTGGCCGTTGTTGTCGTAGGTTGCGGGTCTTCGCCGGACGCTGACGGCTGGAGCACAAGCACTATAAGAGAAAATGGGAGGGTTGACGGCTGCCCCATAGGTACTGTCCTGGTGGGGGAACCAAGGGAAAAAGACGGACAGGTCCTGATACGTATGGTTGACACACTGTGCGAGGACAAAGAATGCAGGGTCGTCGCCGTGGATAGAGAGGGGCAAATACAGTTCGGCGAGAGGACCGTCAAATTGAATTTCGGCGGAACATGCCGCTCTACTGAGGTGGTCTTTTCAGGGATAAAGCTCGAAGACATAAAGGAGTTCAGATTTCAGTGGCGACCTTGTCAGCAAAAAACCGTCCGTGTCAGCCGGCAAGTCCCACCTGCCGCCAGTACTGTTAATGCCCGTTTGATAGATGCGGCGGTCAAAGGCGACCTTTTCACATCAAACTATTTCAACTAATCGCCTTTAATGGTAGGCGTTGGCGAGGCAGATGTTGGCGTTTCTTTTTAGGGTTTCGAGGCCGAGCCGCTTGATGACCGAATCGCCGAAGGCAGCGTCGAAAGAATCGGCGGTCAAGTTCAGGACGTCGTGCAGGTCAAGCCGGGCCCTGTCAGGGTGGAATTTGAACTGCTTATTTTTGCAGGGTGGCGCACTTTGCAGCAAGGGACAGGCGAGGACACATTCATCGCATCCGAAGAGCCGGTCGGCTATTTTTTCCGCAAGGTCAGGAGGGATGCTGCCTTTGTATTCGATTGTCAGATAGCTGATGCACTTGCCGGCGTCGAATCGGCCGTCGGGCATCAGGGCGCCCGTCGGGCAGGCGTCGATACATTTATTGCAGGCGGAGCATTTGCCCTCGGCGGATTCGGAAGGTGGGAGAATCTGTTCGGTGGGTTGTAATTTGAGGGTCGTTAAAATTTCGCCGAGGAAAATTTGCGGACCCAGTGCGGGATTGATGAGCATGTGATTTTTTGCGATGAATCCGAGACCTGCTCTGGCGGCCAAAGCTCTTTCGGCGAGCGGGGCGGAATCGACACATATTTTGAACCGCGGCGAAGGGCCGGCGATGGAACCGATGAAGCCGGCTAATTGGCGCAGCAGCTTTTTTATGAATGCGTGGTAATCCTCGTATTGAGCAAAGGCGGCGACTTTGCCTTGTCCGGTATCTATGGGGGATGAAGGATGTCTTACAGGTTTGTAGTTCAGGACGACGACGATGACCGATTGGGCATTGGGCAGGAGTTTGGCAGGGTCGATTCGTTTTTCAAAATTGCGGTGCATGTAGTCCATTCGGCCTGCGAAACCGGCCTTGAGCCATTTGGCGAGTGATTCGACGTGCTGAGGACTTATCGGCGAGGCATCGGTTACGCCGACGAGGTCGAAGCCAAGATAGAGGGCCTTGTGCTTGATGTCATCAGTCAAACTCATAAAAAGGATTATACTATTTAATCCTGCTTTTCTGAAGGAACCGTTTTTTTGCGTAGATGAGTTAATGGGTAGTAAAGACCAAAGACCAAAGACCCAAGACTCAAGACCAAAGACAAAATGTTACAGCGCTGGGGGATGGTTGACGGGGGCTGCGGTGTTGGTTATTGTGTAGTTACTCAAACTGACCGATTTGGTTTTTGGACACGGATTTGGGTGAAACTCTAAATCCTAAGCACTAAATCTTAAACAATATCGAAATTCGAATGTTCGAATGACCAAAATTAACCACAGATGCCCCAGTTGGCAGGCACAAGTACCTAATACCTAAGGCACAGGGGCACAAGTTTGCACGGATGGACACAGATTAAAAACCAAAAGAAAAGGAATTAGAGGCGGGATTTTGTATGGATGCTCCAACGAGACGGTTGGATTGGGAAATGGATTTTTTAGCAAGCTTAGAAGGAAAGCGTGATTATGCAGGGACGGCTTGAGTGGGTTGATATCGGGATTTTGTTCGCGTATTCGGGGGTGCTGATTTGGATGGGAGTGTACTATGCGCGTAAATGCCGAACGGCGGACCAAT